>NZ_CP019420.1:3966770-4271906 GCF_001984215.1 Mycobacterium sp. MS1601 | reverse complement strand
CCGACGCGGAGGTCGATGCCGTGCTGCTGGCGACCCCCGGCCCCAGTCACGAGAAGCAACTGCTGGCCTGCCTGGAGCACCGCAAGCCGGTGCTGTGCGAGAAGCCGTTGACCACCGACTCCGCCAGCTCTTTGGAGATCGTGCGGCGCGAGGCCGAACTCGGCGTTCCGCTGATCCAGGTGGGCTTCATGCGCCGATTCGATCACGAGTACGTCCAGCTGAAGACGCTGCTCGCCGGAGGCGCCCTGGGTGAGCCGTTGCTGATGCACTGTGTGCATCGTAACCCAGCTGTACCAACGTATTTCGACAGCATGATGATCGTCCGCGACTCGCTGGTGCACGAAGTGGACGTCACCAGATTCCTCTTCGATGAGGAGATCACGTCCATCCAGATCATCAAGCCTTCCGCCAATCCCAATGCACCCCAGGGCGTGCAGGACCCGCAGATCGCGGTGTTGCGCACCACATCCGGCAAGCACGTCGACGTCGAGCTGTTCGTCACCACCGGGGTGGCCTACGAGGTTCGCACCGAGGTGGTCGGCGAGTTGGGCAGCGCGATGATCGGTTTGGACGTGGGCCTGATCCGCAAGAGCGCACCCGGGCACTGGGGCGGGCAGATCACCCCGGGCTTCCGCGAGCGTTTCGGCCAGGCCTACGACACCGAGATCCAGCGCTGGGTCGACGCCGTCCACAGTGGGGTCAACGTGGACGGGCCCACGACATGGGACGGCTACGCCTCCACCGCCGTGTGCGAGGCCGGAGTACGGTCGCTACAGTCCGGTGCCGTGGAGACCGTGGAGCTGGCGAAGCGCTGACGGCGACGGGCCGCCGCGCTCAACTCACCCCGATGACCTACCCGCCGCCGTCGATGCCCTGGCGCGGGTCCGCGGGGTGCCGGTGCGCCTCAATGGCCTCGATGTCGTCGAGCAGCTCTTCTCGGCTGCCGTACTCGGCGAACTGATCACGCATCAACGCCTCGTAGTCGGCGAACTGGACCAGGTAGCCGTCCTCCAAGACCGTCACCATGGTGGGCACCCAGGAATCGTCGTCGGGGGCCGACGGCAGCCACGACCACATATCGGAGCTGTCCTCGATGTGCTCGTGCATCGGCTCCCAGCCACGACGGATCAGGACGCGACCCAGTTCTTCGTCGCCGTACACCTGCTCGGCTTCTTCGGCCAGTGACTCCGCGAGCGCCTCCAGCATGCCGTCAGGTAACGCGATGTCGAAGTCCGATGCGGGTTCGGCGACGCTGTTGTCCTGGTACTCCGAGCCGGCCCGCCCAGTGCGCCAGGCCTTGCCCTTGGACTTCTTTGCGCGACTCTTGCTCTTCGGCATACGCGCGAGACTAGTCGCCACAAAGCAACGAGCGTGCGCACCCCCGGGGCTGCGACACCATGTGTCGGCCGGGGACGCGCACGCTCGCGCCGAGGTGGATCAGAGGATGTAGAGCATCTCCTGGTAGGTGGGCAGCGGCCACAGATCATCGGCCACAACGGATTCCAAGGTGTCGGCAGCCTCACGCACGGCAGCCATGGCGGGCAGCAGCGCTTCCCGGGCATGCGTGGCCTCTTCGAGCGAGCCCTCGACGTGCTCGCCCAGTGCCGACTTCAGCGTTCCCAGCGCCGCCGTCAGAGCTGAGATCGGAGCCGAAACCTCCTCCAGCATCATCAAACTGGGCTCAACACCGGCCTTCTTGAGCGCCGCGACGTTCTGCGCGAGCTCGGTCTGGTAGCGCACAGCGGCGGGCAGGATCACGGTGGTGCCGATCTCCAATGCCAGCTTGGCCTCGACGGCGATGGTCAGGGCGTACTGCTCGAGGCGCACCTCGTAGCGGCTGTGCAACTCACGCTCGTTGAACACGCCGTACTTCTCGAACACCGCGATGGCTTCCGGCGTGATCAGCTCCGGGATGGCATCGAGGGTGGTCTTCAGGTTGGGCAGCCCACGCTCGGCCGCCTCGATCTGCCAGTTGTCGGAGTAGCCGTCGCCGTTGAACACCACCGCGCCGTGCTCGGTGATGATCTCGGTCAGCAGCGTCTGCACGGCCGCATCGAAGTCCGTGCCCTCAGCCACGGCGGCCTCCAGCGCGGTCGCCATGTAGTCCAGCGAGTCGGCCATGATCGTGTTCAGGATGATCATCGGGACGTTGATGGTCTGGCCTGAACCGGGGGCGCGGAACTCGAACCGGTTGCCGGTGAACGCAAACGGGCTGGTGCGGTTGCGATCGCCCGGGTCGGTGGGCAGCACGGGAAGGGTGTCGACGCCGATGATCATCGTCCCCTTGCCCTTCGACGAGGTGGCCGCGCCCTTGGCGATCTGCTCGAACACGTCGGCCAGCTGCGCCCCGAGGAAGATCGAGATGATGGCAGGCGGGGCCTCGTTGGCACCGAGGCGGTGATCATTGGTGGCCGAGGCCACCGACACCCGCAACAGGCCCGCGTACTTGTGCACGGCCCGGATGACGGCGGCACAGAAGACCAGGAACTGGGCGTTCTCGTGCGGGGTGTCACCCGGCACCAGGAGGCTGCCGAACTGGGCGTTGCCCATGGAGAAGTTGACGTGCTTGCCCGATCCGTTGACACCGGCGAACGGCTTCTCGTGGAACAGGCACTCCATGCCGTGCTTCTTGGCGATGTTGCGGAAGGTCGTCATCAGCAGCTGCTGGTGATCGGCGGCGATGTTGGCCCGCTCGAACATCGGCGCGATCTCGAACTGTCCGGGAGCGACCTCGTTGTGCCGGGTCTTGGCGGGGATACCGAGCTTGAACAGCTCACGCTCGGTGTCCATCATGAACGCCAACACCCGGTCCGGCACCGAGCCGAAGTAGTGGTCGTCGAACTCCTGGCCCTTGGGCGGCTTGGCGCCGAACAAGGTGCGGCCCGCGTTCACCAGATCGGGGCGCGCCAGGAAGAAGTGGCGGTCGACCAGGAAGTACTCCTGCTCGGGGCCACAGAACGACACGATGTTGTCGAAGTTCGAATGCCCGAACAGCTTCAGGATGCGCTCGGCCTGGGTGCCCATGGCCTGCTGGCTGCGCAGCAGCGGAGTCTTGTAGTCCAGGGCCTCACCGGTCATCGAGACGAAGACCGTCGGGATGCACAGCGTGTTGCCGTTGGGGTTCTCCAGGATGTACGCCGGGCTGGTGACATCCCAGCCGGTGTAGCCGCGCGCTTCGAAGGTGCTGCGCAGGCCACCCGACGGGAAGCTGGAGGCGTCCGGCTCGCCCTGGATCAAGGTCTTACCGGCGAACTCGGCCAATGTCTGGCCGTCGGACACCGGCTCGAGGAAGCTGTCGTGCTTCTCGGCGGTCAATCCGGTCATGGGGTAGAAGACATGCGCGTAGTGGGTGGCGCCCTTGCTCAACGCCCAGTCCTTCATGGCCGAGGCCACCGAGTCGGCGACGGCGGGATCCAGCGTCGCACCCTTCTCGATGGTGGCGACCACGGACTTGAACACCGATTTCGGCAGGCGGAGCTGCATCTCGGCCTTGGTGAACACATTGGAGCCGAAGATCTCTCCGGGTGCCTCGGTGGGGTCGAAGCTGATGGCCGGAGGTTCATAGGCCTCCACGCTGTTGATCGCCTGCAGACGGACGGCATTTCCGCTCATGGACTTCCTTACTGCTTGCGTCCGCATCTGGTCGACGGACGTGTGACCGACCCAACCTAGGAACATTCGATGGCAAATTTGTTACAGACGCGTCAACGTCAGAATGCGGCACAGGACGCAAAGAGTGGGACGGACGGCAAACAACCGCGTGAGCGTTGAGGATCTTTGGAGAATCCGCCAAGAACCACCGCCGATCCTGTGTTCACGCAAGTCCGAAACACAGGAGGAAACAATGTCGAAGTTCGCCACCGCCATCCGGTCCGCCATCGCCGCCACCGCCATCGGTATCGCCGGCCTGGGATTGGCAGGCACAGCCGTCGCTGCCCCGGCACCGGCTCCCCAGACCACCCACGCCGCTGCCGAGGCGCCGGCCGACCTGGTGGCCAAGGCCTGCGCCGTCGCCAAGGCCCCCGGCTCTGACTGCCCGGCTACCGACGTAGCGCAGAAGGCCGCTCGCCGACGCTGACCGGGATGATGTGACGCCCTCATCCAGGGGGCGTCACATCATCGTCACCGAGGAGCAGACATCAGCCGCCGGCGGCCGGGGTACCGCTGCGGCATGCGTGCCATGGCCACAGTGGTCGCCGTCTGCGCCCTGCTGACCGGCGGCTGCGGCGCCACACCCCCGTCGCCCAATGCCCCGTCCGGGACAACAACCGGCCTGCTGCCTTCCGGCGTGCCCACCGAAGGCACCCGCCCCGATGCCGACGGACTGCCCTCACCGGCCGAGCCACAACAGGCGCCGCCACCTCTGAACGACCTTCCCGGCAGACAGGTCCGGGTTGGGACGTCACCCGAAGGCGTCGTCGTCGACCCCGTCACGCGCCGCGTCGCCATCGCCTCCAGGGAGCCGAACGAACTGGTCCTGCTCGACGCAGACAGCGGAACGGTCAGCGGTCGCAGTCCGCTGCCCGGCTTCGCCCGCCATCTACAACTCGCGGCCCCGGGAGGGCCGGTGCTGGTGCCGGTAGAGAGCGCCGACACGCTGGTTCGGGTGGACCTGCCCAACGGTGCAGTCCGACAACAAATCCTCACCGGCACGTTCCCCCACGACGCCGCCCAGGCCGGGAACGGCATCGTCTTCGTCGCCAACGAGCACGGCGGCACCGTGGCAGCCCTGCGCGGTGACGACATCGTGATGGTGTTCACCGACAGCGTGCAACCGGCCGGTCTGGCTCCCACCGGCTCGGTGATGGGATTGCTCGACGTCCGCAAGAACGACCTCACGGTGTACGACGTCGACAGTCTCGCCATCGTCGGATCAACACCGGCTGGTGCGGGCCCCACCCATCTTGTTGCCGACAAGCACGGCCGGCTGATCGCTGCCGACACCCGCGGCGACGCGGTGCGTGTGTTCACCGCACTCCCAGAACCAAGAGAAGTGGCCAGCGTCGTCCAACCCGGCGGTCCGTACGGCATCACCTACGACGAGGTGCGCGATCGGGTCTGGGTGGCCTCGTCGGGAGCCAACGAAGTGGTCGGCTATGACATGACCCAACAGACGCCACGCGAGGTCGCGCGGATACCGACGCTGCAGAATCCGTACACCCTCGGCGTCGACGCACGCACAGGCCGGCTGTTCGTGGCTGGCACGACATCGGGGAATGTTCAGATCATCGACCCTCAGGAATAGATTGGTGTAGTGAGCAGCCGCCGTCATCCCCATCAGGACAACATCGCCACCGTCGACGAAAGCGCGGTGATCACCTCCGAGCGCGAGCACGAGGCCGCGGGCGTCAAAGCGGTGATGGTGTCGTTGCAGCGCGGTGTGGAGCAGATGGGCCCGCTACGCACGGCGGCGGCGCTGTCCAGGCTGAACCAGCGGCACGGCTTCGACTGCCCCGGGTGCGCCTGGCCCGAGGAACATGGCGGCCGCAAGCTGGCCGAGTTCTGCGAGAACGGCGCCAAGGCCGTCGCCGAGGAAGCCACCAAACGTGTGGTGACCCCGGACTTCTTCGCCAGGCATTCTGTTGCCGAGCTGGCCGAGCAGCCCGAGTACTGGCTGTCTCAGCAGGGCAGGTTGACCCACCCGATGGTGCTACGGCCCGACGCCACGCACTACGAGCCCATCTCCTGGGACGACGCCTACGGGTTGATCGCCGAGGAGTTGCGGGCCCTCGCCGACCCCGACGAGGCGATGTTCTACACCTCCGGGCGCACCAGCAACGAAGCCGCGTTCCTCTATCAGCTGCTGGTGCGCAGCTTCGGCACCAACAACCTGCCGGACTGCTCCAACATGTGCCACGAGTCGTCGGGCGCGGCGCTGGTGGACGCCATCGGCATCGGCAAGGGCTCGGTTACCGTCGAAGACCTCATCGAGGCCGACGTCATCATGATCGCGGGACAGAATCCGGGCACCAACCATCCACGGATGCTGTCCATCCTGGAGAAGGCCAAGGCGCGCGGAGCCACCGTCATCGCGGTCAACCCCTTGCCAGAGGCGGGGCTGATGCGGTTCAAGGACCCGCAGAAGGTGCACGGCGTCGTGGGCCACGGGGTGCCCATCGCCGATGAGTTCGTACAGATCCGCATCGGCGGGGACATGGCGTTCTTCGCCGGCCTGGGCAAGCTGCTCTTCGAGGCCGAAGATGCCGCTCCCGGAACCGTGCTGGACCGCGCCTTCATCGACGGCCATTGCGCTGGCTTCGCCGAATACGAGGCGCAGACCCGAGCCGTGGACCTCGACACGGTGGTCGAGGCGTCGGGCGTCAGCCGCGAGCAGTTGCACAAGGTCGCGCGGATGCTGATCGCCTCGGACCGGACCATCATCTGCTGGGCGATGGGGTTGACCCAACAGCGCCACGGTGTTGCCACCATCGGTGAAGCCACCAACCTGCTGTTGATGCGCGGCATGATCGGCAAGCCCGGCGCGGGGGTGTGCCCGGTGCGTGGGCACTCCAATGTGCAGGGCGATCGCACCATGGGCATCTGGGAGAAGATGCCTGAGGAGTTCCTGGCCGCGTTGGATGCCCGCTTCGGCATCACCAGCCCCCGCAAGCACGGCATGGACACCGTGGATGCCATCCGCGCCATGCGTGACGGCCACGGCAAGGTGTTCATCGGCATGGGTGGCAACTTCTCGGCCGCCACCCCGGACACCGAGGTCACCGAAGCCGCACTGCGCAATTGCGCTCTGACCGTGCAGATCTCGACGAAGCTGAACCGCAGCCACGTGGTGCACGGCCGCACCGCGCTGATCCTGCCGACGCTGGGCCGCACCGACCGCGACATCCAGGCCGGCGGTAAACAGCTGGTGTCGGTGGAGGATTCGATGTCGATGGTGCACCTGTCCCGCGGCAGCCTGCACCCACCAAGTGATGAGCTACGCAGCGAGGTCGCCATCGTCTGCCAGTTGGCGCACACCTTGTTCGGTGACGGCCATCCGGTTCCCTGGTTGTCGTTCGTCGAGGACTACGACCGGATCCGCGACGCCATCGCCGCCGTGGTGCCCGGATGCGCCGACTACAACAAACGCGTGCGCCAGCCCGACGGGTTCCAGTTGCCGCACCCGCCGCGCGATTCCCGCGAATTCCCCACCCATACCGGAAAAGCCAACTTCTCGGTGTATCCACTGGAATGGGTACCGGTACCCGAAGGCCGGCTGGTGCTGCAGACACTACGCAGCCACGACCAGTACAACACCACCATCTACGGTCTGGACGACCGCTACCGCGGTATCAAGGGCGGTCGCCGGGTGGTCTTCGTCAACCCCGAGGATATGGCTGCACTGGGACTGCGCGACGGCTCCCACGTCGACCTCATCTCGGAGTACCCCGACGGCAACGGTGGGATCCAGGAACGACGCGCGAAGAACTTCCGGGTGGTGCCGTACTCCACACCGGTGGGCAACGCGGCGGCGTACTACCCGGAGACCAATCCGCTTGTGCCGCTGGATCACACCGCGATCAAGTCCAATACACCGGTGTCCAAGGCCGTGACCATCCGTATCGAGCAGGTCCATGGGTAGGGTCACCGCGCGTCGCCGGGCCAGCCACGTCTCGGCCGAGCACGTCACCGAACGTCCCGAGACGCTGGTGGTCGAGGAGCCGCTGGAGATCCGGCTGGACGGCAGCGCGCTGACAGTCACCATGCGCACTCCGGGCTCGGATGTGGAACTGGCGCAAGGATTTCTGCTCACCGAAGGTGTGGTGGGCAACCGCGATGATATCAGCGGCGTGCGCTACTGCCGCGGCGCCGACGCCGACGGGGTCAACAGCTACAACGTCCTGGACGTCACCCTGGCCCCCGGGGTGCCGCCGCCCGACGTGGATGTTCGCCGCAACTTTTACACCACCTCGTCGTGTGGGATCTGCGGCAAGGCCTCTCTCGACGCGGTGGCCACCATCAGCCGTCACTCCCCTGGCGACGATCCCACCACCATCTCCGCGGACACTCTCACCGCGCTGCCGGCGAAGTTGCGTGCCGGCCAGAAGGTGTTCGCCAGCACCGGCGGACTCCACGGGGCCGCACTGTTCACCGCCGACGGCACCCTGCTGGTGCTGCGTGAGGACATCGGCAGGCACAACGCCGTCGACAAGGTGATCGGCTGGGCCCTGGAGCACAACCGCATCCCGTTGACCGGCACCGTGCTGCTGGTCAGCGGTCGGGCGTCGTTCGAGTTGACCCAAAAGGCCGTCATGGCAGGCATCCCCGTCATGGCCGCGGTGTCAGCGCCCTCCTCACTGGCCGTCGATCTGGCCACGCAGTCCGGCGTCACCCTCGTCGCGTTCCTGCGTGGTGAGTCGATGAACATCTACAGTCGACCGGACCGAATTCTCTGAAGATCCAGTTCCGATTGTTCGGACCTGGCCCCGAGTGGTTCCGCTGCGCGGTGGTGTGCCGTGCGGACCCTACGCTCGGCACATCTCAGCGGGTGCCGGCATAGGTTGTGATGCCCAAAGATCCGCCGCCACAGGTGTTGACACCAAGGGTTGAGCAAGTCCACAGTGGATTGGCAGCCATGCCCATCACCGCACGTGGCGACTGCGCAGTCACCCGTGCAACCTCCAAAATCCGCTCTGCTGAGGCGATCTCGATCACCAAACCCGCGCTTTTGCCTATAGGTTCTGCGAGTCGTCGTTGGTGGGTAGCAAGGAGCGGATATGTCGGTTGTCGGTCGGCTTCTCATGGCGTTGATCGCCTCCGCCACAGTGCTGTTCGCCGGCAGCGGCGTCGCACACGCCGGGATGGACAACGAACTGAGCCTGGTCGACGGACAGGGCCGCACCCTGACAATTCAGCAATGGGACACCTTCCTCAACGGTGTTCCGCCGCTGGACCGCAACCGCCTGACCCGGGAGTGGTTTCACTCCGGCAAAGCCGTCTACACGGTGACCGGTGAGAACGCCGACAAGTTCAAGGGCACGCTCGAACTCGGCTACCAAGTCGGCTTCCCATGGTCGCTGGGCGTCGGCATCAACTTCAGCTACACCACCCCCAACATCGCCTTCGACAGCCAGGACTACGGATCGTTCGGACCGGGCGTCCCCACGTCGATAGATCTGATTCCGGCCATCGTCACACCGCCGTTGTTACCCGGCGCCTCCATCTCCGCCGACCTGGGCAACGGTCCCGGCATCCAGGAGGTCGCCACGTTCTCGGTGGACGTCAAGGGCGCCAACGGGGCGGTGGCCGTCGCCAACGCCAGCGGCACCGTCACCGGCGCGGCCGGCGGCGTCATGTTGCGCCCGTACGCTCGGCTGATCTCCGACGCCGGAGACAGCGTCACCACCTACGGCACCCCCTGGAACATGAACTGAGGCAGGGCGGCCTGATGCCTCGGGCCGTCTACCTGCAATCTCCATCGGATCTCCACACAGCCTCCAAGTTCGCCGCAGCGCCGTCGAGAAGCATCGACGCCAACGCAATCGACACGCGAACCAAGGGAGGACTCACCAATGGCGGAGATTCTGATCGCCTCGATGCAACCGGTCGGCCATGTCGGACCGCTGCTCACGGTCGCCGAGGGGCTGGTGGCCCGTGGCGACCGGGTGACGGTACTGACCGCATCACAGCACGCCGCCCGTATCCGGGCCGTCGGGGCCATCCCGGCCGCGCTGCCCCCGAAGCGGAGTTCGACGAAACCAACCTGGAAGCCGAATTCCCGGGCCGTTCAGCCACTTCGGGGATACAACGGGTGAACTTCGACATCACGAATGTTTTTCTCGGACCCATGCAGTACCAGACCGCGACACTGACCGAACTCATGCGCACCACCGCCTACGACGCGCTGATCGCCGACGCCGGATTCTTCGGCATCCTGCCGTTGCTGCTGGGCGACCCGGCAGAACGGCCGCCGGTGCTCACCTACTCCACCACCCCGCTGATGATCAGCAGCCGCGACCACGCCCCTTTCGGTCTGGGCCTGCAACCGTCGGCGACCGTGCTGGGCCGGTTGCGCAATCGAATCCTGAACCTGTTGTCACACAACGTTTTGCTGCGAGCGAGCCAACGTGCGGCCAATGACCAGCTGCGCCGGTTGGACGCACCGCAACTGCCGGTGTTCGTCATGGACTCCCCGGCCATGGCCGACCGGCTCATCGCACCGACCGTGCCGACCTTCGACTATCCGCGCGGTGACCTGCCTACCGCTGTGCGTTATGTCGGACACGTGCACCCTCGGCCGTCCGAAGGTTTCCGTGCACCGGCGTGGTGGCCGGAGTTGGACGCAGGCAAGCCGGTGGTACATGTCACCCAGGGCACCATCGACAACGCCGATCTGAGCCGGCTGCTCGAACCCACCATCACTGCGCTGGCCGACGAGGACGTTCTGGTGGTCGCCACCACCGGCGGGCGGCCCGTCGAGCAGATCAGCATCCCGCTGCCCGCCAACGTCCGTGTCGCCGAGTATGTTCCGCACGACCTCTTACTGCCCAAGGTGGACGTCATGGTGACCAACGGCGGTTATGGCGCTGTGCAACGTGCGCTGTCGGAGGGCGTCCCGTTGGTGGTCGCCGGAGACACCGAGGACAAGCCCGAGGTGGCCGCGCGAGTGCAGTGGTCCGGTGCCGGAATCAACCTGAACACCGGAACACCCTCGGCGAGCATGGTGCGACGCGCAGTACGCGACATTCTGGACCACGGCCACTTCCTGACCAACGCACGGGCACTGGAATCCGCGTACGCCCGCCGCGATGGTGTCGCCGAGATCGCCGTGCTGGTCGATGAAGTGATCGCCCAACGGGCCGCGGTGGCACGCTGACGAAAAAGCGCCCTCTCCCCAGTGGGCAGAGGGCGCCTCCCGGTGTCTACTAGGCGCTCTTGTCGCGACGCTCGGTCCGAGAAGGCTTGCGCGGCACGATGGTCGGCAGCACGTTGTCGTCGACCGTCTCCTTGGTGACCACCACCTTGGCTACATCGTCGCGACTGGGGATGTCGTACATCACCGGCAGCAGGACTTCTTCCATGATGGCGCGCAGGCCGCGGGCACCGGTGCCGCGGTGGATGGCCTGATCGGCGATGGCTTCCAGCGCATCGGCGCTGAACTCCAGCTCCACGCCGTCCATGTCGAACAGGCGGGTGTACTGCTTCACCAGGGCGTTCTTCGGCTGCGACAGGATCTGAACCAGCGAGTCCTTGTCCAGGTTGGTCACCGAAGCCACCACGGGCAGGCGGCCGATGAACTCCGGGATCAGACCGAACTTGATCAGATCTTCGGGCATGACCTCGGCGAAGTGGTCCTGGGTGTCGATCTCGGCCTTGCTGCGCACCTCGGCGCCAAAGCCGATGCCGCGCTTGCCCACTCGGTCGGAGACGATCTTTTCCAACCCGGCGAACGCACCCGCGACGATGAACAACACGTTGGTGGTGTCGATCTGGATGAATTCCTGATGGGGATGCTTACGGCCGCCCTGCGGAGGAACCGACGCCTGCGTACCCTCGAGGATCTTCAGCAGCGCCTGCTGCACACCCTCGCCGGAGACGTCGCGGGTGATCGACGGGTTCTCGCTCTTGCGGGCGATCTTGTCGACCTCGTCGATGTAGATGATGCCGGTCTCGGCGCGCTTGACGTCGTAGTCCGCCGCCTGGATCAGCTTCAGCAGGATGTTCTCGACGTCCTCACCGACATAGCCTGCCTCCGTGAGCGCAGTGGCGTCGGCGATGGCGAACGGGACGTTGAGCATCTTGGCCAGCGTCTGCGCCAAGTAGGTCTTGCCGCAGCCGGTGGGACCGAGCATCAGGATGTTCGACTTCGCCAGCTCGACGGACTCACCGGAGCGGGAGTCTCGGCCGCTCTTCTCGCCGGCCTGGATGCGCTTGTAATGGTTGTAGACAGCCACCGCGAGTGTGCGCTTGGCGGTGTCCTGGCCGATGACGTAGCCCTCGAGGAAATCTCGGATCTCCTGCGGTTTGGGCAACTCGTCGAGCTTGACGTCGTCGGCGTCGGCCAGTTCCTCTTCGATGATCTCGTTGCAGAGGTCGATGCACTCGTCGCAGATGTACACCCCGGGGCCCGCGATGAGCTTCTTGACCTGCTTTTGGCTCTTCCCGCAGAACGAGCACTTCAGCAGGTCACCGCCGTCTCCGATGCGCGCCATGGTGCAGGGGTCCCACTTCCTGTCCGCCGGTGAAATTCACCGGGATGTCGGGCTCTGTTGGTGCCGTTCCCGACGCTACCCGCTTCCGCGGGTACTGGGCGACCGATAAAGCGAATAGCGTCGGTGGTATTCGCCTGTCGCAAGAACATATCGTCTGATTCCCCTCGCGGGGCGCGCAACGCGCGGCCGTGTCGCGGTAGTTATCCGCCCGCGACACCGCCGCTGCGCATCAGGCCGACTGGGCCGACAGCTTGCGGTACGCCAGCACCGTGTCGATGATCCCGTAGTCCTTGGCCTCCTCGGCCGTCAGGATCTTGTCGCGGTCGGTGTCCTTGCGGATCACGGCCGGTTCCTTGCCGGTGTGGCGGGCCAGCGTGGTGTCCATCAGGGTGCGCATGCGCTCGATCTCGGCGGCCTGGATCTCCAGGTCGGAGACCTGTCCCTGGATGGCGCCGCCGACCGCGGGCTGATGAATCAGCACACGCGCGTTGGGCAGGGCCAGGCGCTTGCCGGGAGTGCCGGCGGCCAGCAGCACAGCGGCGGCCGAGGCGGCCTGCCCCAGGCACACCGTCTGGATGTCGGCGCGCACGTACTGCATGGTGTCGTAGATGGCCATCAGGCTGGTGAACGAACCACCGGGCGAGTTGATGTACATCGTGATGTCGCGGTCGGGATCCAGCGATTCGAGCACCAGCAGCTGGGCCATGATGTCGTTGGCCGAAGCGTCGTCCACCTGCACGCCGAGGAAGATGATTCGCTCTTCGAACAGCTTGTTGTACGGGTTGGACTCCTTGACACCGAAGCTGGAGTGCTCGATGAACGAGGGCAGGATGTAACGGGCACTGGGTGAGGTCATGATGCACTCCCGTTGAGGTGGGCGCGGGTGATGATGTGGTCGACGAAGCCGTACTCGAGGGCCTCCGGCGCGGTGAACCAGCGGTCACGGTCGGCGTCGGCCTCGATGCGCTCCAGCGGCTGACCGGTGAACTCGGCGTTGAGCCGGTTCATCTCCTTCTTGGTCAGCGCGTACTGCTCGGCCTGGATGGCGATGTCCGCAGCACTACCGCCGATACCGGCCGACGGCTGGTGCATCATGATGCGCGCGTGCGGCAGGGCGTAACGCTTGCCGCGGGTGCCGGCGGCCAGCAGGAACTCGCCCATGGACGCGGCCATGCCCATGGCATAGGTGGCGACATCACACGGCGCCAGCACCATCGTGTCGTAGATGGCCATGCCGGCGCTGACGGAACCGCCCGGCGAGTTGATGTAGAGGTTGATGTCCTTGGTGGGGTCCTCGGCGGCCAGCAGGAGGATCTGCGCGCACAGCCGGTTGGCGATGTCGTCGTCCACCTGGGTGCCCAGGAAGATGATCCGCTCGGCCAGCAACCGCTCGTAGACCGAGTCGGTGAGGTTCAGGCCCATTGACCCGGAACGCATGTCAGTCACGACGGGATACCTGCTTTCTCGTGTTCATACTCAAACGACCCTAACCAACTGGCCGACACGTGCACTCCCCGAGACGCATGCTTTCGCTGTGAGCGTCACGCGCCCGGGGTGCTGCGCTCGTTTTTTACTTGGTGTCGCCGTCGGGTTCGACGGAGGATTCGGCCTCGTCCTCGGCGGCTTCGTCCTCGTCAACAGCGTCCGCGACATCGGCCTCTTCGGAACCGGATCCGAAGAACTCCGAGGTGTCGATCACAGTGCCCGCCGAGTCGGTGATGGTGGCGGCTTCGACCACGGCGGCGACCGTCAGGCCCCGACGCACATCGGCGAACATGGCGGGCAGCTGGTTGTTCTGCTGCAGCACCTGCAGCAGCTGCTGGGGCTCGATGCCGTACTGACGCGACATCAGCACCAGCCGCTCGGTCAGGTCGTTCTGGCCTACCTGGATGTCGAGATCATCGGCGATGGCATCCATCAGCAGCTGGGTCTTGACGGCCTTCTCGGCATTGCTGCGGGCCTCGGCGTCGAACTCCTCGCGGGTGGTGCCCTGCTCGGCCAGCTGCTCGGCGAAGCGCTCTTCGCTGTGGTCGAGGCCGTGGATGGCCTGGTGCACGGTCTCGTCCACCTGGGCCTGCACGATCTTCTCCGGCAGCGCGATCTCGACGGTCTCGAGCAGGGTCTCCAGCGTCTTGTCGCGGATGCTCTCGGCCTGCTGGATGCGCTTGAAGCGCTCGACCTGCTCGGACAGGTTGGCCTTCAGCTCGTCGATGGTGTCGAATTCGCTGGCCAGCTGGGCGAACTCGTCGTCGGGCGCGGGCAGCTCACGCTCCTTGACCGATCCGACGGTGACGGTGACCTGGGCTTCCTTGCCGGCGTGCTCGCCGGCTGCCAGCGTGGTGGTGAAGACCTTGGTCTCACCCGACTTGAGGCCGATGATCGCCTCGTCCAGGCCCTCGATCAGCTGACCGGAACCGATTTCGTGGGACAACCCCTCGGTCTTGGCGTCCGGGACGTCCTCGCCGTCGACGGTGGCCGACAGGTCGATGGAGACGAAGTCCCCGTCCTGGGCGGGGCGGTCCACGCCGGTGAGGGTGCCGAACCGGGCGCGCAGGGTCTGCAGCTCCTTGTCGATGTCCTCATCGGTGATCTCGATGGCGTCGACCTCGACCTTGAGTGCACTCAAGTCGGGCAGCGCGATCTCGGGACGGACGTCCACCTCGGCGGTGAACACCAGTTCCTCGCCGTCCTCGATCTTGGTGATCTCGATCTCGGGCTGCCCCAGCGGCTTGACCTCGGTGGTGGTCACGGCCTCGCTGTAGCGGGACGGCAGCGCGTCGTTGACGACCTGCTCCAGCACGGCGCCGCGGCCGATGCGGGCCTCCAGCAGCTTGGCGGGCGCCTTGCCCGGGCGGAAACCGGGGAGACGGACCTGCTTGGCCAGCTCCTTGTAGGCGCGGTCGAAGTCTGGTTTCAGTTCTTCGAAGGGCACCTCCGTGGTGATCCGCACCCGGGTGGGGCTCAACTGCTCGACGGTGCTCTTCACTGGTACTCCTCGAATCACTTTCGCTGGTCAACGATGTCTTGGTCGGTGGTCGTGCTGGTCGGGGTGACAGGATTTGAACCTGCGGCCTTCCGCTCCCAAAGCGGATGCGCTACCAAGCTGCGCTACACCCCGGCATGCTCATCACAAGCCCACGGCATCCTACGGCTTCCGCGGGCATGGCTGTTAAACAGGCCGTATCGGTGAAAGACTATCGATTGGATTTGAGCTCCCTCGGGCCGGTACAGTCTGGCTCGAAGCAGTGCACGCGGGCGTAGCTCAATGGTAGAGCCTTAGTCTTCCAAACTAATTACGCGGGTTCGATTCCCGTCGCCCGCTCCACAGAACCGGCCCCGATGCGGGCCGGTTTTCTGTTTTCACACAGGCGTTCGACCGGGAGAACAAGCGGGCCCCGGCCGCCAATCCACCCTCCCGGTGGACGAAACCCACTGCGCCGGTTGACTTTTACCCGCGCGGCCCCCGACTGCCGAGAGTGCTTCTGCGGCACGGACTCCAATCCCCGGCGACAGGAGCCATCCACCGAGGCGACACCCCGGAGGCTCACCCATAGCAAAACCAACGGAGGCCCAGGATGACTTTGCCAGTCCCTGTCAGGACTTTTAACAGTTGCGTAAATTTGTTTAGCGTAAACAACAGTTGACCAGCACAAGAGCCATCAATAAGTTCATTGTCTGCCACCAGCCCGTGGCCATCGGCTTCAGCCGTCGACGTTTCCAACAGCTAGGAGACCCTTCCCCATGGCAAAACCCACTTCGTCCCTCCGGAAGACAGCGGCATCGGCAGGCATCGCCGGCGCCGCGCTGGCAGGAATGGGCGCGTGGGCCATCGCCGCTTCCGTCGAGATGCCGAGCACCGACATCCAGCTGACCACGAACGAGTCCACGCTCAACTACCTGCTGGACGGCAACAGCCCAGCCGTTGGCACAGCCGCGTTCACCGTGGGCACAGCGATCGGCAATGGCGGATGGCTGATCGGTAACGGTGCCAATGCCGCGCAGGACTGCACCGGCTCGGCGTGCAACGGCGGCAACGGCGGACTGCTGTGGGGCAACGGCGGCAACGGAGCCAATGGCGGCAACGGCGGTGACGCCGGCTTCCTCTTCGGCAACGGCGGCAACGGCAGTCACGGCGTCGGTCTGGCGGGCGGCCGGGGCGGCAACGGCGCCTGGCTGATCGGCAACGGCGGTGACGGCGGTGCCGGCTCCAGCGCCCGTTACGACCTGGTCGACGGCCAACTCTCGGCAGCCACCCGCGGTGGGGACGGTGGACGCGGTGGGCTGTTCTCCGGCGACGGAGGCGTGGGTGGCCACGGCGGCAACGACATCAACTGGCTGGGCCCCGACGCGGACGTCGTCAATGCCCAGGGCGCCGCGGGCGGCAACGGCGGGCGCGGCGGCTGGATCGTCGGCGACGGCGGCGTGGGCGGTGACGGCGGGCAGGCCCAGGCGGGCTTCGGCAACGCCACCGGAGGCGCCGGCGGCGAAGGCGGTGACGCCACGCTGGGCGTGGCCGCAGACGGTGGCTACGGAGGCTACGCCGAGGCCGCCGACTTCGGCACCACCGCGACAGGCGGCGCGGGTGGCGCAGGCGGATATGCGGTCATCGGCGACGGCGGCAACGGAGGCGAGGGAGGCGACGCCGACAACTTCCACAGCCATGCAGTCGGCGGCGCAGGCGGCCAGGGCGGCAATTCCGCCATCGGCGGCACTGGCGGCCGCGGCGGCAACGCCGGCAGCGGCACCACAACCCGCGGAACCGGCGACGGCGGTAAGGGCGGCGCGGGTGGCCGCGGCGGTGCGATCGCCGGTTCGGGCGGCGCAGGAGGTCGCGGCGGCGACGCATCGTCGGAACCTGCCGATGCCTACGGCGGTGATGGCGGCGCCGGCGGTGCGGGTGGCGCCATTGCGGGCAGCGGAGGCCGCGGCGGTGACGGCGGTGACGCCTCCGGCGGCATCGAGGCTGAAGGAGGCACCGGCGGCAAGGGTGGCTCCGGCGGTATCGGTGGCAGCTCCGGGCAGTCCGGCACCGACGGCGACAGCCACTCGATCGACTGAGGACGCACTCGGTGCGGGTTGATCTTCTTTGCGCAGGTCAACCCGCATCCGGGCGGCCACATCGCGGGTTGATGGCGCCTCAATCTCGATCGAGTAACGAATCGTGTCGCGGATACTTTTTCCACTTTTGTTGGGGTACTGTGCCGCGCCTGTCGTAGGCTGCTGTCCGTGGGACGGCATTCACAACCCGAGACGCGGCGCAAACCGTCGATGATCTTGGCCTCCGTCGCCGTTCCGGCCGCCGTGCTCTTCGCCGTCAAAGGTGACGTCGGGCAGGTTCCCGTCGAGGTCCAGGCCGCTCCCATCGTCGATCAGATGGCCCCCTCCACCGAAGAAACCGCCGCGCTGTGCTGCGTGGAACTGGTCGCCGTCTCCCCGATGGGCTTCGCCGGCGGTGACATGAAATACGCCGCCGACCAGAACGCGTCGGCGTCACGCGGGCTGCGCACCGTCGAGCGCACCCTGCCCGTCGGCGTCGCCCCCGAACGCGGCCTACAAGTCAGGACCATCCTGACCGCGCGCAGCATCAGCGCCGTGTTCCCCGAGATCCAGCAGATCGGCGGTGTTCGCGCCGATGCCCTGCGCTGGCACCCGGACGGCCTGGCACTCGATGTCATGATCCAGAACCCCGGATCAGCCCAGAGCATCGAACTGGGCAATCAGATCGTGGCCTACGTCCTCAAGCACGCCGACCGGTTCGGCATCCAGGACGCCATCTGGCGCGGCGTCTACTACACACCGTCCGGCGCCCAACGTGGCGGCTACGGGCACTACGACCACGTGCACATCACCACCACCGGCGGCGGATATCCCGACGGCGGCGAGGTTTACTACCGCTGAGCTGACGCTCGATCTTCCTCACGCGCTAATTTGCGAATGCCGTCAATTGTCGATTGATCGGCGGTAGTCTCGGCCCACATTCCGTCGGGTGACAACGAGGTCATGATGGGCGCTTCGAAGTATGTGGGCCGAGTCGGCGGATTGGCCGTCGCACTGGGCGTCGGCATCGCGATCTTTGTCGGCAGCGGTGCCGCCACTGCCGATACCGAGGACAGCTCCCCCGGCACCAGCACCTCGGAGTCGTCGTCTGCCCAGGATGACAAGGCCTCAGATACCAAGCAGGACAACACGTCTGCCAACAAAGTGGACAAGGCCGAGACGGACTCCGGCGCCGAAGACACGCGTGCGACCACGAAGCGATCGAGCTACCGCACCGCTAACACGGACCGCGGAGCCAAGGACTCCCAGGACACCGCCGCAGACGACGACGTGGCCGAGACGTCCGCCGACGAGGACGACTCGGCAAATCAGGACACACTGGACTCCAGCCCGACGCCTACCGGGTCAGCCGCCACCACAACCCCGGAACGGCAGGAGCGCGGCGAGCCCACGGACACCGCAACGGACCCGCCGCTGGTCGCAGGCGCCGGGCGCCAGGCCGATGCCGCAGTCCCCTACACCCCCAGCATCTCACTCGACGACGGCGTCATCACCGGTACCAACATGGCCGAGCCGCCAAAACCGTTGACCTACACCCTGGTTCGCAAACCCAGCGGTGGCGGCAAGGTCAGCCTGGACACAGCAGACGGTGACTTCACATTCCTGCCCTACCTGTCACCGTCGCGTCCTGCCGCCCAGGAACGGTTCTCGGTCCTGGTCGCCGAACAGACCCGGTTCACCCAGACTGTCGAGGCCATTCCCGTCGTCGGCGCCCTGGCCCCCCGCATCATCGTCGTGCTGCAGCAGGTGCCGATCGTCAACGACGTGCTCTCCCCGCTGATCGGCCGTGCGCACGTGTACAGCGTCGTCGTCGACGTGGCCCCGTACGTCGGCGAGGACGCCGCCCCCATCGCGTTCACCACCGAGATCCGATCCTTCGACGGCACCCGGATCAGCGTGAACTTCTTCCCCGCCAGCGGCCTCGAGTTCGGCGCGGAAGCGCCCACCCTCCTCAACGGACCCAGCCTGGCAACCGCCGGCTACGTCAACCTGCAGCAGGCCAGCACGGTGGCCGGCCTGGTGCCGGGGATCTCGCGGATGCGCGCCGCCGGCTACAACGTGGTGACCTGGGATCCGCGCGGTGAGTTCGCCTCCGGCGGACTCATGCATCTGGACTCGGAACTGTTCGAGGCCCGCGACGTGTCGGCCATCATCGACTGGGCAAGCAGTCAGCCCGGGGTGAAGAACGAGACCGCGGGTGATCCTCTGGTCGGGATGGTCGGCGGCTCCTACGGCGGCGGCATCCAGTTGACGTCGGCGGGCATCGATCACCGCATCGATGCCATCGCACCCGGTATTGCATGGAACTCGCTCAACGAAGCCCTGTATCCCAACCGCACCTTCAAGAGCGCGTGGGCGTCGCTCCTGGCGTTGTCGTTGGCGCTGACCGGCTCCCGGCCCGATCCACAGATCTACGCGGGCATCGTGACCGGTCTCGTCGCAGGCTTCCTGACACCTGGCCAGCAGCGGTTCCTCTCGAGAAACAGCCCCGACACCGTGGTGGGTGACATCACCGCACCGACGATGTTCCTTCAGGGCACCGTCGACGGGTTGTTCGTGCTGCAGCAGGCATTGGACAATGCCGCACAGCTGGGCCAGGACGTGCCGGTTCGGATGATCTGGTACTGCGGCGGGCACGGGTACTGCCTCAATCTGGACAAGCAGCAGAGCGCCGACCAGTACGGCTTCCTCACTGCCCAGACGCTGGCCTGGATGGACACCTACGTCAAGAACAAAGGTGACGAGGTACCGACTCCCGGCCCGACGTTCATGTGGGTGGACCAGAAAGGTGATTGGTTCGCCGCCGATCACCTCCCGTTGCCGGGCACCGGTTTCTTCGGCAGCGAGGTGATAAACCAGTCCGGGCCCGGCGGCCTCTTGCCGGTGGTGCCCTTTCTCGGCGGTTCCGGCCCGCAGACCCAGGCGCCGTTCCCCCTGTCGCTGCCCTCGGCCGCCGCGTCACGACACGCACTCGAAGTGGAGATTGCCAGCCAGGGCACCGCGCAGGCACCGGTGCACATCGTGGGCGCACCCACGGTGACCCTGACCTACTCCGGCGTGGGTACCAGCCGCACCATCTACGCCCAACTGGTGGACGACAAGACGGGCCTGGTGGTCGGCAACCTGGTGACTCCGATCCCGGTGACCCTCGACGGCCGCCAACACACCGTCGAGATCAAGATGGAGAACATCGCCTACACCATGGCCGACTCCCGGGATGTGCTGCGGTTGCAAATCGTGGATTCCGCGGTGGCGTACGAGGATTTCACGTCGTTCGGCATCGTCAACGTCTCCGATGTCGCCATCTCCTTGCCGACGGCGGCCCAGGCAGTGCCGACCACACTGCCGCACGTGCCAGTACCGCCCGCAACCTCGAGCGCCTCAAGCGTCGAGCAGCTACTCACCGGCGCATCGGCCCGCTGACCACTACGGTAGTGATGTGTGCACCCGAATCCTTTGGAACAGCAATGATCTGGCCGTCCTTTCGGGACGGACCATGGACTGGCCGGAGTCCACGCAGCCTCTAGTCGTTGCGATGCCGCGGGGCCGCAAGCGCAACGGCGGACTGGTCGGCTCCCAGGTGATGGTCACCGAGAATCCACTGACGTGGACCAGCCGCTACGGCAGCCTGGTCACCACGATCTACGGCATCGGCACCATCGACGGGTTCAACGAGCGGGGCCTGGCAGCACACGGCCTGTATCTGGACTCGACGGATTTCGGCGACCGCGACTCGTCCAAACCCGGTGTGCAAACCGGGCTCTGGGTGCAGTACCTGTTGGACCAGGCGGAAACGGTCGCCGACGCGCTGGCCTTGATGGAGGCCATCCAGGTGGTGCTGATCAATGTCCGTGGCTTCGACGCCAACCTGCATGTGGCGCTCGAGGACGCCAGCGGAGACTCGGCGATCATCGAATTCGCCGACGGCAAGCCGGTAGTGCACCACGGGCGGCAGTACACCTTGATGACCAATGACCCCACCTACGAGGAACAGCTGGAACTGCTTGCCCAGCATGACTTCTCACATCCCACCGGATCGACACCGGTGCCCGGCAACGTCAACGCCGTCGACCGCTTCCAGCGGGCCGCCTACTTCTCGGGTCTGCTGCCGGAACCGGCCGACGAACGGCAGGCGGTGGCCGCGGTGATGGCCATCGCCCGCAATGTCTCGGTACCGTTCGGGGCGCCCTATGAGGACTTCGGTGTGTACAACACCGAATACCGCACGGTCTGCGATCTGACCAATCGCACCTACTTCTTCGAGCTGACCAGCAGCCCCAGCGTGCTGTGGGCGCAACTCGACGGCCTCGACATCAGCGCCGGTGTGCAACCGCACGCGGTGAACCCCTATGACGAGTCGCTGGCCGGTGACGTGACCTCGAAGTTCGCTCCCGTCGACCTCGGGTTCTGATATCTGGGGAGCACTCGGTTTCTGTGAGTACCCTGGACGCCATGGACGGCTTCCTGCTGCTACTCATCCTCGTTGTTGTCGGGGCCATCGGCCTGGCTGTGTGGAGTTCCTCGCGTAACAGCGGCCGGCGTAACGAGGCATCGCTGGCCGACGCCAAAGCCGACGCCCGGCGGGTCATCGACCGGCTCGGCGGGCAGGTGATCAACCTCAGCGGCAACGACGACGCTTCCAAGCAGGCGCTGGCCGACGCCTCGGAGCGCTTCACCGCCGCCGGGTCGCAGATCGAGCAGGCCACCACCGCCAAGCAGGCGTTGCTGGCCAAGGAAAGCGCGCTCGAAGGTCTCTACTACGTGCGCGCAGCCCGCCTTGCCATGGGCATGGATCCCGGTCCCGAGCTGGAATCCCTGCACGGGCAGCGCACCGCGGGGCAGGTCACCGAGGACCGTCGCGTGGAGTTCGAGGGCCGTGAAATCGAAGCATCACCGTCCCCGTCGCAGCGCACCCCGAACTACTACCCCGGCGGCAACGTCGCAGGTCGGCCGGTTCCCGCGGGCTGGTACTCGGAGCCGTGGTGGAAGCCGGCGCTGGTGGCCGGCGCCTGGGGCGTGGGCTCGATGCTGCTGTTCAGCACCTTGTTCTCCGGCATGGCCGGCACCGGGTATGAAGAAGGCTTCGCCCAGGGTTACGACCAAGGCTTCGGTGACAGCGGCGGCGACCTCGGTGGTGACACCGGCGGTGACTGGGGTGGCGGCGACTGGGGCGGTGGCGATTTCGGTGGCGGCGACTTCGGTGGAGATTTCGGCTTCTAGAACCGGCTCTCCAGACGGGCGGTGACGCCCGCCTCCTGTAGGTCCAGTCGCTCCAGCATGGCGCGGACCGCCTCGTCATCGATGCGGCCTTCGTCGCGTTCCCCGATCAGGGCCGCTCGTTGCGCCGTCAACACCGCTCGGTACAGCGCGGCGAAGGTCTCCGCGCGCAGTGTGTGCGCCTCCGGATCCGGCATCTCATCAGCATCCTGCGACTGCCGGGCGATGGTGGTCCGGATCTCGGCGAGCATGCGGGGGTCAAGCCCTTCCGGCGGGTTGTCGCGGAACTCGGCCAGCACCTCGACGGCGGCTCGGTGCACAACGTCTTCGGCCTTGGCGGTCTCAGCGAACGCGTAGACGTGTTCGTCGTCGGAGGTCAAGTCTAGGCGGCGGATCAGCAGCGGCAGCGTCCAGCCCTGCAGCAGCAGGGTGCCGATGGCCGTGACGAATGCGATGGCCTGGATGGTCGCCCGCTCCGGGAACGGCTCCCCCGCGGCCGTGGTCACCGGAATGGCCGCTGCCGCAGCAAGAGTCACCACACCGCGCATTCCGGTCCAGGACACCACCACGTTCTCCTGCCAGGTGAGCCTGCGGTTGTCGATACGCGATCGCCACTTGGCGGGTGCTCGGTCGCGTTTACGGGTGCCCAGGGCGCCGCGGCCGCCACGTTCGGGAACCGGCACGCTGAAGCGCCGCTCGACGTGGCGGGACAGGACTCCTCGGCTGAACATCGCGAACACCGACAGGGGTCGGATCACCAGAACCACCAGCAGCACGATCGCCGACGCGACGGCCACCTCTGCCAACGACTCGTGTGCTTCGCGCAGGTCCTCCAGCACGAAGCGCAGGTGCAGTCCGATGTAGGCGAAGACGAACGCCTCCAACAGGACGTCGACGGAGTTCCAGACGTAGCGTTCCTGGAGTCGGGTCTGGTACCCGGCGTCGACGGTGCCGCTACCGACGACGAAGCCGGCAACCACCACGGCCAGTACCCCGGAGGCGTGGAGGTGTTCGGCGGCGATGAACGCCGCGAACGGAACCACCAGTCCCTGCACGGTCTCCAGCCCCGGGTTGTTCAGCCGTCGCCGGATCCACAGCGTGACGTAACCGAGTGCGGCACCGACTATCGGCCCCACCACCGCGCTATAGCCGAACAGCAGCAGCGGGTTCTCGATGAAGGTGTGGGTGCCGGCCACCTGGGCCACGGCGATGGAGAACAGTGCCAGCGCTGCGGCGTCATTGATCAGACTCTCCCCGGTCAGGATGGCCATCACCCGTTTGGGCAGCCCGAGTTTGCGGCCGACGGCCACCGCGGTCACCGCGTCCGGTGGTGCCACTATGGCGCCGAGGATCAGTGCGGTTCCGAAGGTCAGGGGCACCACGACCAACCATGACGACACCGCTGCGACGGTGAAGGCGGTGACCACCACCAGCGCGACGCCGAGGCCGAGGATCGGCTTGATGTTGCGCAGAAACGTCGGGAACGAGAAGTCCAGTGCGGCCGAGTACAGCAGCGGCGGCAGCACGACGCTCAACAGGATGTGCGAATCGAGTTCGGGCGCTTCGAATCCCGGCAGGAACGACACCACACCACCGATGACGACGATGATCAGCGCCGGTTCAAGGCCACGCCGATGCGCCATGGCAGTTACTACGATCGCACCGACGACAACCAAGATCAGTTCCACCCGCAGATTGTCGCGTCAATCCTGTGAACCTGCTGACTGGGCAGTCAGGCCTGACAGTTGGGACACCAGAACAGGTTGCGGCCCTCGAGCTCCATCGTCTTGACGGCGGTACCGCACACACGGCACGGTTCGAGAGCGCGCCGGTAGACGTAGGTGCGCGGCCGACCCTTCCGGTACGACGGTGCGCCATGGTCGTCTTCGGGGCGGACGACCACGATCTTGCCCCGGCGCAACCCCACGTTCATCAGCTCCACCAGGTCGGTCCACATGGCGGCGAACTCGCCGGCGGTGATGTCCGTGCCGGGGCGCAGCGGGTTGATCCGGTGTCGGAAGAGCAGTTCGCTGCGGTATACGTTGCCCACCCCGGCGAGCACCGACTGGTCCATGAGCAGTGCGCCGATCGGTCGGCGCGATTTGGTGATTCGCGCCCACGCGGGGGCCGGGTCGGCGTCTTTGCGCAGCGGGTCGGGGCCGAGCTTGGCCACGATGTCGGTGACCTCGGCCTCGCTGATCACTTCGCAGACTGTCGGACCGCGAAGATCGGTGCCGTACTCGGTGCCTATCAACCGCATTCGCACCTGGCCGACCGGGTCCGGGATGGCGTCGAGGTCGGCGGCGGGGAACTCGGTGAACGTGCCGTAGAGCCCAAGGTGGACGTGCACCACCCGCCCGCCGTCGTAGTGATGGAACAGGTGCTTGCCCCACGCGTCGGACTTGCGCAACACCCGTCCGTCAACAGCGGCTGCTCCGTCGGTGAACCTGCCCTGCGGGCTGCCCACACGTACGGGGGCACGGCCGAACCGGCGTTGATGCAGGCGAGCCAGCCGGTGCAGCGTGTGCCCTTCGGGCACGGGTTACTCCGGGGCGCCGGGTACGGGCGGCGCGTCGTGCGTCAGCTCGTACTCGGCGAGGATGTCGATGCGGCGTTGGTGGCGCGGCGCCTCCGACCAGGGTGTGCTCAGGAACGCGTCGACGATGGCCAACGCCTCCTCTTCTGTGTGCATCCGGCCACCGATGCCGATCAACTGGGCGTTGTTGTGTTGACGGGCCAGCGACGCCGTTTCGGTGCTCCACGCCAGCGCGCAACGCGCCCCGGGCACCTTGTTGGCGGCGATCTGTTCCCCGTTTCCTGACCCGCCGAGAACGATGCCCAGGCTGCCTGGATCAGCGACGGTCTTCTGCGCCGCCGCGATGCAGAAAGCCGGGTAGTCGTCCTCGGCGTCGTAGGTGTATGCACCACAGTCGACGGGCTCGTGGCCGGTAGCGGTGAGGTGATCGAAGATGGCCTGCTTGAGTTCGTATCCGGCGTGGTCGGCACCGAGGTAGACGCGCATGGCGGTAACCCTACTTTCCGAGGCTCCCCGCGCTGCACACTCCGGCGCTGTTCACCCGGCCGCGCGATTCCAGCAAACCAGATCAGCCATTCTGGGTCGCCGAAGTTTCTAGCACAGATGGGCGACAAACCGGGATAACTTTGAATTTATGAGGCTTAGGTCACACAAGTGTGACCTAAAAGAAATTTACGTATACGTCTACCTGCAGGAAAACGGCCTACCAGCCACGAGACCCCTGGGGTTTTAGTTGAAAACGCAACGATAGGTAAGCCTTGCCTAGGGGTAGGTCTTGACGAGTGACTCCGCAAACCCAACAATCAGGGCGGCTTTTCACAGGAATGCCTAAGGAATCAAGTAACCCGCCTGCACGCGCAGGCTCATCCCGATGGGGGTTGGTACATGTACGTGAAGTCCGGACGCCACAAGGCGACTAACCGTTCCGTGCACAAGCACGTGGCTACGGGCGTCGCCGGCGCGGCAATGGTGGGGCTCGGTGCCCTGGTGGCTGCCGCCGCCGCGTCGGAGGAACCGTCGGTACCCGCCGCCTTCAGCGCCGACGTCAAGCTGGTCAACGACGAGACCCCGATCAACCCGTTCCTCTACACCGAGGGTGGCCCCGCCACCGCCAGCGCCAACGTCTACACCGGCGCCACGGTCATCGGTGAGGGCGGATTCCTGATCGGCAACGGCATCGACGCCAGTGCCTCGTGCACCGGCAGCGCCTGCAACGGCGGCAACGGAGGCCTGCTGTGGGGCAACGGCGGTGCCGGCGCCAACGGTGGCAACGGCGGCAACGCCGGCTACTTCGGTGGTAGCGGCGGCAACGGCGGCAACGGCGTCGACGCGGTCTACGACGCCGAAACAGGTGCGCTGATCTCCGCCGCCACCAATGGCGGCAACGGCGGCAGCGCCGGCCTGTTCGCAGGCGACGGCGGCAACGGCGGCGCGGGCGGCAACGCCAACGCCACCATCGCCGGCGACGCCGTGGCCGGTGACGGCGGGCGCGGCGGCAACGGCGCGACCTTCGTCCCGAGCAACGGCGGCAAGGGCGGCGCCGGTGGCAGCGCCACCTCGCTGTTCGGCAACGCCACCGGTGGTGACGGCGGCGTCGGCGGCGGTGCCACCATCGGTATCCCGTTCTCGCAGGACGACACCACCTCCTACGGTGCGGGCGCCGGCGGCGCGGGCGGTTCGGCCACCGTTGGCGACCGCACCACCAGCACCGGCGACAGCACCCAGACCGCCACCGGCGGCAACGGCGGAATGGCCGGCAAGGGCACCCTCTCCGGCGGCAGCACGCCTGAGGTTCTCGGCCGCGGCGGCGGCAACGGCGGCTCAGCCACCGCAAGCGGCAGCGCCAAGGCTGTCGGCGGCACCGGCGGCGACGGCGGCGAGCGCCTGATCGGCCGCGGCACCAACGGCGGCAGCGGCGGCGCGGCCAACTCCGAGTCCGGCTCCGCCACCGGCGGTGCGGCCGGCAGCGGCGGCGACTCCGTGGTCACCGGCCTCGGTGGCCGTGGCGGCAGGGGCGGCGGCGCAACCTCGACCGGCGGCAACACCGTCGGCGGTCGTGGCGGCAACGGCGGCGACGGCGGCGCCATCCAAGGCATCGGCGGCCAGGGCATGAGCGGTGGTTCCGCAACCGGCGGTACCTCTCGTGGCGGCAACGGCGGAACCGGCGGCCGTGGCGGCTTGAACGCCGACG
Organism: Mycobacterium sp. MS1601; assembly: GCF_001984215.1. NCBI lineage: Bacteria > Bacillati > Actinomycetota > Actinomycetes > Mycobacteriales > Mycobacteriaceae > Mycobacterium > Mycobacterium sp. MS1601. Next base: position 4,244,755 of record NZ_CP019420.1, on the reverse strand, counting down.
GCGGCAACGGCGGCAGCGGCGGCAGCGCCAACCCCGATGCCGGCAAGGCGGGCACCGGCGGCAACGGCGGCTCGGGCGGCCAGGGTGGCGTCGGTGGCAGCACCGGCAACCAGGGCAACGACGGCAGCGACAACGCCAGCCCGTAGTCAGTACCCCAAGTGCGACGGCCCCCGGCTCATCAGAGCCGGGGGCCGTCCCCGTTTCAGCTGACCCCGATGTCCTCGTTCCACAGCTGCGGCTGAGCCGCGATGAAGTCGGTCATCATCGCCACGCAACGCGGATCGTCGAGCAGCGTCACCGACACCCCGTGTTCGGCCAGCCAGTCATGCCCACCGGTGAAGGTACGGCTCTCCCCGATCACCACGGCGCCGATGTTGAACTGGCGGACCAGGCCGCTGCAGTACCAGCACGGAGACAGCGTGGTGACCATGATCGTCGACCGGTAGTCACGTTGGCGCCCGGCGGCCCGGAACGCGTCGGTCTCGGCGTGCACTGATGGATCGTCCTGCTGCACCCGGCGGTTGTGACCGCTGCCCAGCAGCGTCCCGTCAGCGCTGAAAAGTGCGGCGCCGATCGGTATCCCGCCCTCGTCCAGACCCTTTCGGGCTTCGGCATAGGCAACGTCGAGCATCTCCGCGGGCGTCATGGCATACACCGTGGCCTGCCGGTCGCTGCGATGCAACATCAGGAACATTCCACGGTGGCGCGCAGTTGTCCGAACAGTGCGAACCCTGGTGATCAGCGCGAGCCCGCGCGACGACGGCAACTCCCACACCCTCGCCGCGGCCGCGGTGGCCGGAGCACGGGAGGCCGGCCACACAGTGAACCTGATTCACCTCGACGACTACGTCCAGCACATGCTGGGCAACTGCCGCGAGTGCCGCCGCCCCGACGACGGCACCTGCAGCCTGGACGACCGTTACCAGGAACTCCTACTGGATCACATCCTGCCCGCCGACGGCATCATCTACGCGATGCCGCTGTACTTCTACGGCATGCCCGCCCGGCTCAAGACCGTCTTCGACCGACTGTTCTGCTACACCGCCAACAGCGCGCCGCAGCGCGACGACGTGGTGGCCGGGATCATGGACAAACGCGTCGCGGTGCTGATCTCGTGCGAGGAGAACTACGTCGGCGCCACCCAGGGCGTTGTCGCCCAGTTCCAAGAGCTGACCCGCTACCTGCGCCAGGACCTGGTGGGCGTGGTGGTGGGCAACGGCAACAGCCGCGGTGAGATCGTCTGCGACCCAACAGATCCCGTTGACCGGGCCCGCGCAACAGCCGCACGGCTCTACGACACCAGGGTGACGGACTACCGGTTGGACACGGTGCGCTCCAACCGCGTGTGGGAGCTGCCCGCCTGAGGCAGCTCCCGTCGCGGCTCAATCGAACTCGGGCCCTTCGGTGCGGCTGCGCTTGAGTTCCCAGAAGTGCGGATACGACGCGAACGTCACCGACGCGTCCCACAGCTTGCCGGCCTCCTCACCGCGGGGAATGCGCGACAAGACAGGACCGAAGAAGGCCACCCCGTTGGCGTAGATGGTCGGCGTACCCACGTCCTCGCCAACGGCATCCATCCCGGCATGGTGGCTCTTGCGCAGCGCCTCGTCGTACTTGTCGGTGGTGGCGGCCTCCGCCAGCTCGGCGGGCAGCCCAACCTGCGCCAGCGACTTGGCGATCACGTCATCAAAATCCTTGTTGTTCTCGTTGTGGATCAGCGTGCCCATCGCGGTGTACAGCGGGGACAGCACCTCCGACCCGTGCGCCTGCTCGGCGGCGATCGCCACCCGCACCGGACCCCAGGCCTTCTTCATCATCTCCTGGTACTCCTCGGGCAGGTCACGTCCCTCGTTGAGTACCGCCAGGCTCATCACGTGGAATTCGACGTCGATGTCGCGAACCTTCTCGACTTCGAGGATCCAACGTGAGGTGATCCAGCACCACGGGCACAGCGGATCGAACCAGAACCCAGCAGTATCTTTCCCGGCCATCTCGGCATTCCTCTCGGTGGTCAGAGTTCAACTTTCAGCACAACTCGCCGTCGTGTCGGAGTGTTCCCGTCCAACACGCGCATCTCACTGTCGGCCCTCACGAAACGCATAGGGTTCGAATCTTGACCAAACCGTGTTACGGACGTTACTCGAGTAGACCAGCGTTACCTGCGATACCAGAGTGCTATTCATTCCCCTTTGAGCAGGAGCTCCCATGGCTTACCGCACCCCAACTGTCGTTGCACTCTCCACAGCGCTGGCCACCGCCGCCGTCGTGGCCGCCGGCCCCGCGCAGGCCGATCCCAACAGCGACTTCCTCAATCTGCTCACCAGCGCCGGAATCGCCTACGGCAATGCCAACGACACCACCGATCTGGGCAAGCAGGTGTGCAACATGCTGGTGCAGCCCGGTAAGGACTTCGCATCGACGGTGGCCGAAGTGCAGAACAAGGGTGTCAACCCCGCCATGGCATCGTTCTTCGCCGGGATCGCCATCCAGGCGTACTGCCCACAGTTCCTGGCGTCGGTGGCCGACGGCAGCGTGCTGAATCAACTCAACGGACTCGACAGCCTGACGGGACTCAACGGACTCGTCGGCTCCAGCCTGCTGTCCGGACTCGGCGCCTTCTAGTTCCCAGGCGCGCACAACCGGCGCCACGGCCATTAGTGTTGGCGGGCGTGGCACTTCCCAATCTGACCCAGGACCAGGCGGCCGAACGGGCCGCGTTGGTGACCGTCGACAGCTACCGGATCTCGCTGGACCTCACCGACGGGAGCGGGGCAGCCGGTGAGAAAACGTTTCGGTCGGTCACGACCATTGAATTCGACGCCCTCGCCGGCTCGGACACCTACCTCGATCTGGCCGCGGACAGCGTGCGCAGTGCCACCCTCAACGGCCACGAGATCGACGTCTCCGGCTACGACGAGTCCACAGGAATCACGCTGACCGGACTGGCCGAGCACAACGTCGTTGTCGTCGACGCCGACTGCAGCTACTCCAACACCGGCGAGGGGCTACACCGGTTTGTCGACCCCGTCGACGGCGAGGTGTACCTCTACTCGCAGTTCGAGACCGCCGACGCCAAGCGGATGTTCGCGTGTTTCGATCAGCCCGACCTCAAAGCCGCCTTCGATGTCAGCGTCACCGCCCCCACGCACTGGCAGGTGATCTCCAACGGCGCCACCACGCTGGTCGAGGATGCCGACGGCGCCAAGATCCACACCTTCGCCACCACACCCCGGATGAGCACCTATCTGGTGGCGCTGATCGCCGGCCCGTACGCGCGGTGGGACGACACCTACACCGACGAGCACGGCGAGATCCCGCTGGGCATCTTCTGCCGCGCCTCGCTGGCCGAATTCATGGACGACGAACGACTGTTCACCGAGACCAAGCAGGGATTCGACTTCTACCACAAGAACTTCGGCACCCCGTACGCCTTCGGCAAGTACGACCAGCTGTTCGTGCCCGAGTTCAACGCCGGCGCCATGGAGAACGCGGGCGCGGTCACCTTCCTCGAGGACTACGTGTTCCGCTCCAAGGTCACCCGCGCCTCCTACGAGCGCCGCGCCGAGACGGTGCTGCACGAGATGGCGCACATGTGGTTCGGCGACCTGGTGACCATGCAGTGGTGGGATGACCTGTGGCTCAACGAATCCTTCGCCACTTTCGCCTCGGTGCTGTGCCAGGCCGAAGCCACCGAGTACACCGAGGCGTGGACCACCTTCGCCAACGTGGAGAAGTCGTGGGCCTACCGTCAGGATCAGTTGCCGTCCACGCACCCCGTCGCCGCCGACATTCCCGACCTGCACGCCGTCGAGGTGAACTTCGACGGCATCACCTACGCCAAGGGCGCCAGCGTGCTCAAGCAACTGGTGGCCTACGTGGGACTGGAGTCGTTCCTGGCCGGATTGCGCGACTACTTCCGTGATCACGCCTTCGCCAATGCGACGTTCGGTGACCTGCTCGGGGCGCTGGAGAAGTCGTCCGGGCGTGACCTGTCCGGTTGGGGCCGGCAATGGCTCAAGACCACCGGGCTGAACACCCTACGCGCGGACTTCGACGTCGACGACGACGGCCACTTCACCCGCTTCGCCATCAACCAGGGCGGAGCAGCGCCAGGCGCCGGCGAGACCCGCGTGCACCGGCTGGCCGTCGGAATCTACGACGAGGATGCAACGGGCAAGTTGGTCCGAGTGCATCGAGAGGAACTCGACGTCGAAGGTTCGGTGACGGAAGTAGCTGCGCTGCAGGGTGTTTCGCGCGGCAAGTTGATCCTCGTCAACGACGACGACCTGACCTACTGCTCGCTGCGCCTTGATGCGGAATCACTGCAGACCGCACTGAGCCGCATCGCCGACATCGCCGAGCCGCTGCCCCGCACCCTGGTGTGGTCGGCAGCCTGGGAGATGACCCGCGAAGCCGAACTCAAGGCGCGGGACTTCGTCACGCTGGTGATGAGTGGTCTGCACGCCGAGACCGAGGTCGGCGTGGCTCAGCGGCTGGTGCTGCAGGCGCAGACCGCCCTGAGCTCCTACGCCGAGCCGGGCTGGGCGCAGAGCACCGGCTGGCCGGCGTTCGCCGACAAGTTGCTGGACCTGGCCCGCGAGTCCGAGCCGGGCTCGGACCATCAGCTCGCGTTCGTCAACGCGCTGTGCACGTCGGTGCTGTCGCGCAACCACGTCGCGGTGCTGGCCACCCTGCTGGACAACGAACCCGCCGCGGTGAACCTGTCCGGGCTTGTGATCGACACCGATCTGCGCTGGCGCATCGTCACCGCGCTGGCCGCCAGCGGCGACCTGGACGCCGACGGCCTCGAGTCCCCGTTCATCGACAACGAGGCCGCCACCGATCCCACCGCTGCCGGCCGCCGAAATGCCGCCGCCGCCAAGGCCGCCCGGCCGCAGCCGGCGGTCAAGGACGCCGCCTGGACCCAGGTGATCGAGGACGACACCTTGGCCAACATCACCGGACGCGCCATCATCGGCGGCATCGTCCGACCCGGCCAGGGGGAACTGCTGCTGCCCTTCACCGAGCGCTACTTCGAGACCATCACCGGTGTCTGGGAGCGGCGCTCGAGTGAGGTGGCCCAGACGGTGGTGGTGGGCCTCTACCCGTCCTGGGACATCAGCCAGGCCGCGCTGGACGCGGCCGACCGGTTCCTGGCGGCCGACGTGCCACCCGCTCTGCGGCGGTTGGTGCTCGAGGGCCGCGCCGGAGTCGAGCGCGCACTGCGGGCCCGGACTTTCGACGCGGAGTAGCGGCTCAGGCCGTCGCGAACTGCACTCCGACCAACGTCTCGGAGATGTCCCACAGGCGCTTGGCCTCGTCGGCGTCGCGGGCCGGCCGGAACACCTCCTGCTCGGCAGGCGGACCGGACAGGTGCTGAAACCGGCTGGGGCCGTAGAACTTGCCACCTGATGCCTCGGGGCTGGTGGCGGCATACAAGGCAGGCAGCAGGCCCCCGTCGACGGTGTTGAGCACTCCCAGTCGGGCCATGGTGCGGATCACCCGGACACCGAAGGTGTCGCTGGTGCGGCCCATGCCCGGCTGGGCGGCAAGCAGGTTGGTGGGGGTCACGCCCGGGTGTGAGGCGTTGCTGGTGATGCCCCAGCCGGCGGCCGCGCTTCGGCGCTGGAGCTCCAGCGCGAACATCAGGTTGGCGATCTTGGACTGGCTGTAGGCCTTGCCACTCGAGTAGGACTTCTCGAAGTTCAGGTCATCCCAGTTGATCGCATTGCTGCGGGCGGAGATGCTCGACTGCGTGGTGACCCGCGCCCGCCCCTGCGTCAGCAGTGGCAACAAGCGGGCGGTCAACGCGAAATGGCCCAGATGGTTGGTTCCCCACTGCAATTCGAACCCGTCGGCGGTACTCTGCCGCTTCGGTGGATTCATCACGCCGGCGTTGTTGATCAGCAGATGGATCGGCCGTCCCTCTGCGGTCAGCTCGCCGGCCAGGTCTGCCACCGACTGCAGCGAGGACAGGTCCAGTCGCCGGGTACTCACGGCAGCGCCGGGCAGCCGGCCCGTGATGGTCTCGACGGCGGCGGCGCCCTTGTCGGGATTGCGCACCGGCAGGATCACCTCGGCGCCGGCCGCGGCCAGGCGGCCGGCCAGACCGAGCCCGATCCCGTCGCTGCCCCCGGTCACCACCGCCAGCTTGCCGCTCAGATCCGGCACGTCGAATGTCATGGGAACTCTCCTTGGTCGTCGCCGTGTTGCGCTCTACGACCACGGTCCCTGATTCCGGGCATCCAGATTCAGAGTCGAGCTGTCCACTGATCGGCAGTCCCTGCCTGCGCCCGGTCGTCGCGCAGATAGGACTGCGGGTCGGCACCCAGGGCGGCGAGCTTGGTATAGCTGGCGGTGCCCGGCTCGGCGGTGAAGACCAGCAGGGTGTGCAGCAGCGCCGGGTCGTGAAGTACTTGGCATTGCACGTCCAGCACACCGAGGATCGGGTGGGCGATGCGCTTGTTGAGGTCGTTGTGCGCCGCGACGTCGTGCAGCTTCCACAGCTCGGTGAACTCCGCGCTACGCCGCAGCAGGTCGTCGACGATCTGCGCAGACCGTGAGCCGGGGCCGTCGCGCACGTAGGCCACCCGGGTACCCGCGACCCAGGTGCGCGAGATGCGCGGGTGGTCGGCCTCCGGGTAGACATCGCGCGCGCCGGGATGGGTGAACCAGCGGTAGACCACGCTGCGGGACAAACCTTCGTACTTCGTCTCGTCGCCCAGCAGTGCCCGCGCCGCCGGCGTCTGCACCAGGGTCTCCCCCAACGCCGACATCACCTGAGCCGGGGTGTCCTGCAGCCGCTCGAGGATCCGCATGGTCGCCAGACTGACCTGCTCGGACGCCGGGCGGCGGGCGGGCGCGTTGTGTCCGGCCAGCCGGAACAGGTGGTCGCGCTCGTCGAGGTTGAGCCGCAGCGCGCGGGCCAGCGACGCCAGCACCTCGGCCGACGGCTGCGGCCCGCGCTGCTGCTCCATGCGGGTGTAGTAATCCGTGGAGATGACAGCCAGGGCGGCCACCTCTTCACGCCGCAGTCCCGCGGTGCGGCGCCGGGGCCCAGTGGGCAACCCGACGTCTGCCGGCGTGAGCGCCTCACGGCGGGTGCGCAGGAAGTCAGCCAGTTGACCTTGGTCCATGCTCACAGTGTCCCAGGCTGACAGCGTCTTGCCAGGGATCAGCAGACCCCCGATAAGCTCAGGGCCTGGCGATACCCGCCGACATCACCCGAACTGCGCTGACCAGACCGTCGATCAGGTTGCCCTCTTTGAACGCCGACGTGGCGGCCGCAACCCCCAGAGGTGCGGCCGATTCGGCGCCGCGGCCCTGGAGAGCCGAGCCGTAGACGACCTCGATCACCTTCTGGTTCGGCGACACCGCGATCAGCACGGCCTCGTCCGGGGTGGGCACCTTGGCCAGGATGGCGCGCGCGGCGGCGGCCGAAGGCGCGCCGAGGTCCCCGATGTAGACGGCGAACCGTGCCTTGGAGGCGCGTGAACCCCACTTCAGCGCTTCATCGAGCTCCACCCGCTCCTTGATGGAGAACGGGTAGGTCTCCGACAACTCGCCGGGCTCGGTGACACCGGAGAGTCGGCCGCTGTAGGTCAGCGCCCAGCCGTAGGGCAGGTTCTCGGGGTCGATGGTCGAGACCTCGGTGCTGTGCTCACCACTTGCCACTTGCGCCACCTCCCACGCTGAATTCGTGCGAACCGTGTCCGTGCGCGTCACCGATCACCTCGTCGGTGGCCGCCCACAGGATGGGCTCGTGTGTCCATTGCTCGGAGAGCTTGTAGGAGGCTGGGTGCGGCCCCGGCTTGCGCAGGAAGATCACGGCCAGCAGCAAGAACAGCAGCAGCGGCACCCCGCCCATCACGGAATGGGCAATCGCGGTCTCGGTCACAACGCCAAACCTATCCCACCAACTACAGCGTGTCGGAGTGAGCCACCATTTTTCAGGCCGCGCCCTCGCCGAGGTAGCGCACCCAGGCCGGATCCAGCTCCTTGACCGTGGACAGCAGCCGCCAGTGCTGCCCCTTCGGTGGGGTGGGGGTCACCCGCAGGGTCCAGCCCAGCTCGGAGAGCAACTTGTCGGCCTTGCGGTGGTTGCAGCTGGCGCAGCACGCCACACAGTTCTCCCAGCTGTGCTCACCACCCAGGCACCGCGGCACCACGTGGTCCACGGTGTCGGCCTTGGCGCCGCAGTAGGCGCAACGGAAACGGTCACGGTGCATCAAAGCGGCGCGTGTCATCGGGATCCGGGCCCGGTAGGGCACCCGCACGAAGGTGCGCAGCCGGATCACCGACGGCACGGTGATGGTGCGTGTCGCCGAGTGGATCACCGGGCCTGCCGGGTCGTCGTGCACCACGTCGGCCTTACCGCACAGCAGCATCACAACGGCCCGTCGCATGGGGAGTGCCGTCAGCGGTTCGTAGGTCGAATTGAGCAGCAGAACCCGGCGTCGACCCCAAACCGAACCCGCGTCCGTGGGCGGTGGAAGCACGCCCTCGACGGTGTGCAGCGTGGTCGCGACAGCAGACCCGGATCGGCCCACCGCGGCGCGGTGTCCAACCCTATTCAGTTGGTTTCGCTTGCGCTGGGCCATTGGTCCCTCCGCGGACAGTCCACCATGGATCAGCGGCCACCGCACGACAATTTCATCCGTGTTCGCAGGTCAATCCGGTGAACATCGTGTGACGTGTCAAAACGCCCGAGGCCACATCGGATCACGCCGCGCAGAAGTACACAATGGACTCGTGCCCTCGGACCCACATTCCTTCTACGCCGCCGTCGGCGGTGCCGACACGTTCCACCGAATCGTCTCCCGGTTCTACGAGCAGGTCGCCGAGGACGAGATCCTGGCGCCGCTGTATCCCGCCGACGACATGGACGGCGCCGAGGACCGCCTGCGGATGTTCCTCGAGCAGTACTGGGGTGGGCCCCGGACGTACTCCGATCAGCGCGGGCACCCCCGGCTGCGCATGCGGCATCACCCCTATCGGATCGGCCCACTGGAGCGTGACGCCTGGCTGCGGTGCATGCACACCGCAATCGCCGAGATCGACAGCCAGACTCTCGACGACGAGCACCGCAAGGCGCTATTGGACTACCTCGAGATGGCCGCGCAGTCGATGATGAACTCGCCGTTTTAGGGATTTCGGCGTGATTCCGGTCGGTCAGCGGTCGGAATCACGCCGAAATCACCGAAGGACCAGCGACGGATCGCCGCGGCGGCGGTACACCGAACCGAAGCGGGCGTCGATGCGCAGCCAAGCCGGCAGCACCCGCACGCGCACGATCTCGTCCGGCGTCACCGACTCGGGAGCCAGCTCGCCCTCCCCGTTGGATGTCTGGGGCAGAAATCGCATGGCGGTCAGCGCGAACACACACCGCATCGGGATGCCGACGCTGACCCCACCGGCACTCACGCTGACCACATCCTGGTCCAGCAACGACACCGGCGGCCCCTGCCCGCTGCCGTGTTCGCGGGCCAGGGCCACACCCCGCTGCGCCAGGTCCAGCATCACCCGCGCCGGCACGTCGTCCAGATGCGCAAATCCGGACTCCGGGGGCAAGGCACCGCGCCAGGACGAGTCCATCGCCCAGCCCGGATCCACGAACCCGACACGATCGACTGATCCCAGGCCCCGCAACAGCGCGTCGGCCCCCGCCGACAGGTCGTCCGGTCGCACGGTGCCACCGACCGCCCGACCGGCCAGCACGTCGAAACTGGTGGCCACCCAGGCACCCAACAGGCCGTCGGAACGAGCCCTGATCCGAATGATGGCGGCGTCGTCGAGCTTCTGAGCGCGCTCGACGAACATCGTCAGATCAGCGCGGTGTGCAGGGTCGGTCAGCCACAGGCCCCGCTCCGCACTCAGCGGACCCATCGCTCCAGGTACTCCCGGTGCGTCGGCGACAACCGCACCAATTTCTGTTCATCGATGTCGAAGGCCGCCAACTGCGTCTCGGCGATCACGGCCGGGCGGGAATCAGGGTCGGCGCTCACCGAGCGCACCTCGTAGCCGAGAGTGAAATCGACTGCGCGCAAACGGTTCACCCAGATCGTGACCTGCAGCGGTGAGTCGATCAGCCGCAGCTGCCCCTTGTAGGACACCTTGACCTCGGCGATCAGCAGGCCGACCGTGGTGATGGTGGGGCCGAACGCCGGCGTCAGGAACGGGACCCTGGCTTCTTCCAGGATGGTCACCATGGTGGCGTGGTTGACATGCTGATACATGTCGATATCGGACCACCGCACGCCGATGGGCGTGACAAAACGTTCGCTGCTTACAGACGTCAAGCCGAAGACCCCGATCGTGTCATGTTCCTGATCTGGCGTGCGGCCACCGACAGGGTGGCCAGGTCACGTTCGTCCTCGGCGTAGATCTCATCGAGGGTGCGGCGCGCACGCTCCAGCCGGGAACCGTTGGTGTGATGCCACTCGGCGATCTTCTCCTCGCCGCTTTCGTCGGGTTCACCGACAGCCAGCAGATCCAGCGTCAGCGTCCGCAGCGAGCTGTAGATGTCATCTCGAATTGCCAAGCGGGCCAACGCATGCCAGCGATCATCACGTGGCAACCCGGACACCGAGGTGAGCAGTCCGTCGGTGCCCAGGTGATCCATCAGGGCGAAGTAGGTGTCAGCCACTTCCGCTTCGTCGCGGTCGACGATGTCGGCGACGTCGATGATGTCGAGCAGGCTGTACTGGTACAGACCGCTGGACACCATGTACGCCAGGTCCTGCGGCACACCATGGGAGGCGAACTCGGCGGCTTCCTTGGTCACGATCGCCTTGTCGTCACCGCGCAGCCACTCCGGCATCCGCGGGGTCAACGCCGCGACCTTGGTGGCGAACCGGTTGATCTCGGCGCCCACCGCAAGCGGCTGGGGTCGATTGTTCAGCAGCCACCGCCCGGCCCGGTCGACCAGGCGCCGCAGATCCAGGGTCATGCGGTCCGAGACATGCACGGGGACACCGTTTTCCAGGCTGGCCGCTCGGATTCGGCGCCACACGTCGCCCACCCCGAAAATGGCATCGGTGGCGACGAAGGTGCGCACCGCATCCACCGGTGCGACGCCCACGTCCTCGGTGACCCGGTAGGCGTAACTGATCCCCCCGGTGTCGACCAGGTCGTTGACCAGCATGGTGGTCACGATCTCCCGGCGCAGCTGATGGCTGCGGATCTCGGCGGTGAAGTTCTCCCGAAGCGGCGCAGGGAAATACGACGGCAGCCGGGCTGCGAACACATCCTGATCGGGTAGCTCACTGGCGAGCACGTCGTCTTTGAGCGCCAGCTTCACGTGCGCCATCAGTGTCGCGAGCTCCGGCGACGTCAGGCCCAGACCCACTTCGGTGCGCCGCCGGATCTCCTTGTCCGACGGCAATGCCTCGAGCTCCCGGTTGAGACCGCGGTTGTCCTCGAGATCCTTGATCTGACGCGCATGCACGTTGAGCAGGCTGGCGGCGTTGGCGCGGCTGGTGCCCATCAGGTCGTTCTGGGCGGCGTTGTCGGCGAGCACCAGCTCGCCCACCTCGTCGGTCATCGATTCCAGCAGCGCGGTGCGCTGGTCGGGGTGCACTTTGTCGACGGTCACCAACGAGTCCACCAGGATCTTGATGTTGACCTCGTGGTCGGAGCAGTCCACCCCCGCGGAGTTGTCCAGGGCATCGGTGTTGATGCGGCCACCGGCCAGGTCGAACTCGATGCGCCCCAGAGACGTGACGCCGAGGTTGCCACCTTCGCCGATCACCTTGGCGCGCACCTGATTCGCGTTCACCCGCACCGGGTCGTTGGCGCGGTCGCCGACGTCGGCGTCGGACTGGTTCTCGGCCTTGATGTAGGTGCCGATGCCGCCGTTCCACAACAGGTCCACCGGGGCCTGCAGTATTGCCTTCACCAGGGCGGGAGGGGTCAACTCGGTGACGTCACCCAGTCCCAGTGCGGCTCGCACCTGCGGGGTTATGGGTATCGACTTCTGGTCACGGCTGTAGATTCCGCCGCCGGGCGACAGCAGAGTCCTGTCGTAGTCATCCCAGGTGGAGCGCGGCAGGTCGAACAGCCGGCGCCGCTCGGTGAAGGTGCTCGCCGCATCGGGGTTCGGGTCCAAGAAGATGTGCATGTGGTTGAAGGCGGCCACCAGCCGGATGTGTTCGGACAGCAGCATCCCGTTGCCGAACACGTCACCGCTCATGTCACCGATGCCCACGACGGTGAAGTCCTGTGCCTGGGTGTCCACACCCATCTCTCGGAAGTGCCGCTTGACGCTCTCCCACGCGCCTTTGGCGGTGATGCCCATGGCCTTGTGGTCATAACCCACCGAGCCGCCGGAGGCGAAAGCGTCGCCCAGCCAGAAGCCGTAGGACTTCGCGACGTCGTTGGCGATGTCGGAGAACGTCGCGGTGCCCTTGTCGGCGGCCACCACCAGGTACGCGTCGTCTCCGTCACGGCGCACCACCCGCTGCGGTGCGATGACCTCGCCCGAGGCGCGCTCTCCGCCCGCGGTTCGATCGATGTTGTCGGTGACGTCCAGCAGACCCGAGATGAACAACCGATAGCAGGCGACGCCCTCGGCACGGACGGCGTCCCTGTCGTTGCTCAAGGGCGGATTCTTCACCACGAAGCCACCTTTGGCGCCCACCGGCACGATCACCGCGTTCTTGACAGCTTGTGCTTTGACCAGGCCCAGGACCTCGGTGCGGAAATCCTCCCGGCGATCCGACCACCGCAGGCCGCCGCGGGCCACGGAGCCGAACCGCAGGTGCACACCTTCCACCCGCGGTGAGTACACGAAGATCTCGAACTTTGGCCGCGGCAACGGCAGTTCGTCGATCAGGCCCGGGTTCAGCTTCACCGACAGCACACCATTGCTGCGAGCCGAATTCGCGTCCGTGACAAAGTAATTGGTACGCAGCGTGGCCTGAACCAGGGACGCGAACGCCCGCAGTACCCGGTCGGTGTCCAGGCTCACCAGCGCGTCGATGTCAGCGGCCACCGCGGCGGCGGCCAGCTGGGCTCGCTGCGAGCGGTCGGCTTCGGCGAGGTCGGGGTCGAACACCGCCTCGAACAGCTGCACCAGGGCGCGCGCGGTCAGGGCGTTGCCGTTGACCACGGTTTCGATGTGCGACTGGCTGTAGGGAAAACCCGCTTGCCGCAGGTACTTTGCATACGCACGGATGATGGTGACCTGCTGCCAGGTCAGTCCGGCCCGCAGCACCAGCTCGTTGAACCGGTCGATCTCCACCCGCCCGTGCCAGATGGCGGTGACGGTGTCGGCGAAGCGCTGCGCCACGTCGGCGATGTCCTCGGGGGCAGCCGGGGCAATGGTGGGGTGCGACGAGATGCGGAAGTGGTACAGCCACACCGGGAGTCCATCCGGCCGGGTGACGGTGAACGGCCGCTCGTCCAGAACGATCACACCCATGCTCTGCAGCATCGGCAACAATTCACTGAGTGACGCGGAGCGCCCGCCCAGATACCACTTCAGCTGTGCGTTGCCGCCGTCGCCGGCATCCTCGAAGACCAGCTTGACGGTGTTGTCGCCCAATCCCTCGATGATGGCGATGTCGTCGATGGCTTCCTGCGGCGAGACAGCCTGCTTGTACACCTCGGGAAGTGCCGAGGAGTAGTGCTCGGCGAGCCGGTGGCCGATGGATCCCTCGGCCACCGCGCCCAGCAGCCGGTCCCCCCACGTGCGCGCGGCCTCGGTCAGCAGATGCTGGATGCGGACTTCGTTGGCCTCGGACACGTCGATGCTCTGCGGATTGGTTCCCGGAGGCATCTTGACGGTGAAATGAACCAGAGCCCAAGGTGATTCGCTGACCCGTGCGGCGTAGTCGATGCTGGTGCCGCCGAATTCGCGCACCAGGATGTCCTGCATCTCCAGACGTACCGCGGTGGTGTAGCGATCACGCGGCAGGTACACCAGGCAGCTGACGAAGTGCCCGAGCTGGTCACCACGGATGAACAGCAGGCTGCGGCGCCGCGACCCCAGATCGATGACCGCTTTGGCCATGTCACGCAGCTCTTCGGCCGACAGCGCGAACAGCTCCGAGCGCGGCACCGTCTGGATGACGTCCAGCAGCAGCTGCCCGGGGTGGCTGGGGTCGTTCTCGGCCAGCGCCAACGCGGCATGGACCCGCTTGGCGATCAACGGGATCTCCAGCACGTTCGCGCTCATGGCGGCAACGGTGAACAGGCCGACGAACCGGTGCTCGATCGCTTGGCCGTCACCGGAGTCCTCCCGCACCACGACGATGTACGGATAGGCCCCGTAGCGCAGATAGCTCGGCATGGTGGCCTGCGCCAGCACCAGCAGATCGTCGTTTCCGGTCAGCTGCGGCAGCACGTCCTCGCGGAATTTCAGCACACCGAGGCGGCTGGAGGTATCCACCGACGCCTGGCCGTCGCTGACCGGGCAGCGCTGATAGCCCAGCATCACGAAGTGGCCGTCGGCCAACCACCGCAGCAGATCTGCCACGTCGCTGCGATCGGGGCCGGGAAAACGATCGGCGTCATCGGCGTCCAACAGCGCGGCCAGGCTCAGCAGCGCCGAATCCATCGCCACCGAGTCCAGCGCCACCTGCCGGGCATCGGAGAGCACCCGGGGCAGCGCCTCGGCCGCTTTCTCGAGGGCGGCGCGGTTCACCGATTCAACCAGTTGGATGTGGATCCACGTTTCTGTGGTGGCCCCGTTGTCGTCAGCCCCCGTCACGATGTCGAGCAGTTCTCCGGAAGCGTCGCGGCGCACCCGGATCACGGGGTTCATGATCGCCGTGTAAGCGACACCGAGACGGTGCAACAACACCGTCACCGAGTCCATCTGCATGCCGCCGTGGTCGGTGACCACCTGCATTGCCGGGGCGAAGCTCTCGCCGTCGTCGTAGGCGGCAACAGAGACCTGCCCCGCCGGACGCCGTCGGGCCAGCGCGACGTGCGCGGTCAGCAATGCGGTGGGGATGTTGTCCTCGGCCGCGGCAATCTGCTTCACAGGCCCGGTATCAGCAGCGTCCCCACCGGTGACGGGAGCGTCGCCGTGCGGCCCGCGGTAGGTCGCCTGATAGGCGTCCCGAAGCCGGGTCAAAAGGTCCGGGGAAAGCACCGAATTCTCCGTGGCACCCGGATTCACCGTCATGCTGGATCACTCCTGACGTAACTGCTGCGTGGCCCCATTGGCACGCAGCGGCCACATTAGTCGCGTGTCAGCCGTCGGTGGGTAACCCGGTGCGGACGCGCAGCATCGGCACCGAGTCTTTCGATCTTGTTCTCCTCGTAGCCGCCGAAGTTGCCCTCGAACCAGAACCACTTGGCCTCGTTGTCGTCGTCGCCCTCCCACGCCAGAATGTGAGTGCAGGTGCGATCGAGGAACCACCGATCGTGAGAGATCACCACAGCGCAACCTGGGAAGTTCTCCAGTGCGTTTTCCAGTGAACTCAGTGTCTCGACGTCAAGGTCGTTGGTGGGTTCGTCGAGCAGGATCAGGTTGCCACCCTCTTTGAGAGTCAGCGCCAGGTTCAACCGGTTGCGCTCACCGCCGGAGAGCACGCCTGCCGGCTTCTGCTGGTCGGGGCCCTTGAAGCCGAAGGCCGACACATAGGCACGTGAGGGCACTTCGTTCTGGCCGACCTCGATGTAGTCCAGGCCGTCGGAGACAACCTCCCAGACGTTCTTCTTGGGGTCGATGCGGGAGCGGGTCTGGTCCACGTAGGACAGCTTGACCGTCTCGCCGACCTTCACGGTGCCGCTGTCGGGTTCTTCGAGCCCGACAATGGTCTTGAACAGCGTGGTCTTACCGACACCGTTGGGGCCGATGACGCCGACGATGCCGTTACGCGGCAGCGTGAACGACAGGTCCTTGATCAGGATGCGGCCGTCGAAACCCTTGTCCAGATGGCTGACCTCGACCACCGTGTTGCCCAGTCGCGGGCCGGTCGGGATCTGGATTTCCTCGAAGTCGAGCTTGCGGGTCTTCTCGGCCTCCGTCACCATCTCCTCGTAGCGGGTCAGGCGGGCCTTGTTCTTGGCCTGGCGGGCCTTGGCGCCAGAACGCACCCAGGCCAGCTCCTCCTTGAGGCGCTTCTGCAGCTTCTGGTCCTTCTTGCCCTGCACCGCGAGGCGTTCTGCCTTCTTCTCCAGATAGGTGGAGTAGTTGCCCTCATAGGGGTAGGCCCGGCCGCGGTCGAGTTCGAGGATCCATTCGGCCACGTTGTCCAGGAAGTACCGGTCGTGGGTGACCGCCAGGATGGCGCCCGGGTAGGACGCCAGGTGCTGCTCGAGCCACAGCACGCTCTCGGCGTCCAGGTGGTTGGTGGGCTCGTCGAGCAACAGCAGATCCGGCTTGCTCAGCAGCAGCTTGCACAGCGCGACGCGCCGCTTCTCACCGCCGGAGAGGTGGGTGACGGGCTCGTCCGGCGGCGGGCAGCGCAGCGCGTCCATGGCCTGCTCGAGCTGGGAATCGATGTCCCAGGCGTCGGCGGCGTCGAGCTCCTCCTGGAGCTTGCCCATCTCCTCCATGAGCTCGTCGGTGTAGTCGGTGGCCATCAGCTCGGCCACCTCGTTGAACCGGTTGAGCTTGGCCTTGATCGGCACGCCCTCTTCGACGTTCTCGCGAACGGTCTTCGACTCGTCGAGCTGCGGTTCCTGCATCAGGATGCCGACGGTGGCGTCGTTGGCCAGGAAGGCTTCGCCGTTGTTGGGCTTGTCCAGGCCGGCCATGATCTTCAGGACGCTGGACTTTCCGGCGCCATTGGGGCCGACGACGCCGATCTTGGCGCCCGGAAGGAAGTTCAGGAAGACGTCGTCGAGGATGACCTTGTCGCCGTGGGCCTTGCGGACCTTCTTCATCGTGTAGATGTATTCGGCCATGCCGCAGTAGTGCCTTTCTGATCTACAGGTGTAACTCGCGAACCATCCTAGGCCGCAGCCATCTGCAGACGGACGCCAGCAGGGTCTCCAAGCCCGGCCCGCTCTCCCCGGGCTCGTCCCCCGCCCGGCTCGGCGACCGGACGGTCAGGAGGTCATACTGATCACCGCTCGCCCCTGGATCTCACCTCGTGCCAACGCCTGAAATGCTTCGTCGGCGGAGTCCAGTGAGTAGGTCCGGGTGACGGTGTCCTGGACCGAGAATACGCCGGTGGCGGCGAGGTCGATCACCGCAGGCAGGTCCGCGCGGGTACGGCCGCCGAAGGAACCCATGATGCGGTAGCCGCGGCGCACCAGCGGCGTGATCTCCACATTGGCCGTCGACTGGCCGGCCGCGATACCCACCGCGACCATGCGGCCGCCGTCGGTGAGCATCTTGACAGCCTGCTCGAAGGTCTGCTGACGACCGAGCACCTCGAACGCGACGTCCACTCCGGCACCGCCGGTGAGTTCCCTGACCTGGGCCACCGCGTCTCCGGCGGCGGAGTTGACGACGTGATCGGCGCCCAGTTTCTTTGCGGCTTGCAGCTTTTCATCGCTGATGTCGACGGCGATGACGGTCTCGGCGCCGGCTGCGCGGGCCAGCTGAACGATGGCGGTGCCCACTCCCCCGGTGGCCACCACGGCGACGGTTTCGCCGGCCTGCAGGGCCGCGGTCTGGTGCACCGCGCCGTACGCCGTGAAGAAAGCGCACCCCAGAACGGCGGCCTCGACGTCCGGAACGTCGCCGTGCAGCGGGGCCAGTGCGTTCACCGGCACCACCGAGTACTCGGCCAGACCGGCCATGGAGTACATCGCCAGCGGCGAACCGTCGGCGCGCTCCAGTCGGGTGGTGCCGTCATAGAGGGTGCCTTTGAGCCGGTTCTGGGCAAAGAACGGCAGGCACATGTCGTCGCGCCCGCGCTGGCACTGCCGACATTCACCGCACGGCATGATGAACGCGCCGACCACCTTGGCGCCGACATCGACACCCCGGGCCGGTTCCGTGTCAGGCCCGAGCGCAACGACGGAGCCGGAGATCTCGTGGCCCAACACCGCGGGAGACGGGAATGCCACTTCGCCTTTCATGACGTGCAGGTCGGTGTGGCAGACCCCGCATGCGGTGACCTTGACCAGTGCCTCGCCCCGCTTGGGTTGCGGCACGGGGATGGTCTCGACCTGGAGGGCGGGCCCATCGCCGGTCCAGACAGCTGCGCGCATGGTGTCGGTCGTCATGTTCGTGAGACTACTCACGTCGTTGGTTGCGTTGCTTCACAACGCAACCAACCGCCGCGCGGAGGGTCGTGCGGCCGACCCTCCGCGCGGTCGAGTTCAGGCCGACAGCGGCAGTATCTCCTCCTCGTCGCCCGCTACTCCGTTGTCCTCTGCGGCGTCTTCCACTGCCTGCCCTGCCTCCTCGGCCTGGGGTTCGACAACCTGAGGAGTGTGGTTGATGCGTTCGAGCTTCACCAGATACCAGGCCAAGTCCGGCCCGACCGCTGTGGCGCGCAGTTCGGCCGACGAACGCTTCATGCCTTCACGGTCTTCGTATTCACTGGTGTAGACGTACCCGGAGACGATCACCGCGTCGCCTTTGGTGAGGCTGCCGCTGACACCTGCAGCCAGCCGGCCCCAGCAGTTGACGGTGAGGTACAGCGAGTTGCCCGGCTCCCAGGTGCCATCGCCGGTGCGTCGGCGCGAGTTGCTCGCCAGCCGGAACTTGACCAGCTCCTGGTCGCCGACGCGGCGGCGAACGGGGTCGGTGACGATCCTGCCGGTGACGGTCAAAGGTGTTTCGAACATCGCGGTTGTCCCTTCAATTCGGTTCTCGATGCGCTGCCCTGTGGTGGCGCCGACCTCACCGTCTGCCGGGGTACCGACACTTGCGCCGCGACGAGACGTCGTCGCTTTGTTGCCTGTGGATGAAGTCCTGACTGTGGAGTCGCACAAATACCTGTCGAGCGCTAGGTTTACCGGCATGCCTTCCCACAGTGCTGCCTGGATCACGCGTCGGGCGCCGGAGGATGTCGAATCCGACCTGGTCACAAGCCGTGCCGGCGGCGGCGCACTGGCGGGTCTGCGCCTTGCGGTCAAGGACAACGTGGACGTCGCCGGGCTGCCCACCACCGCGGGTTGCCCTGAGTTCGCCTACCAGCCGAGCACCGATGCGCCGATCGTGGCCGGCCTGCGCGCCGCCGGGGCCGTGGTGGTGGGAAAGACGAATCTCGACCAGTTCGCCACCGGCCTGGTGGGCACACGTTCGCCCTATGGGGCGGTGCCCGACAGCCGCAGACCCGAGTACGTCAGCGGCGGATCGAGCTCCGGCTCAGCGGTGGCAGTGGCGCTTGGTGAAGCCGATATCGCGATCGGCACCGACACCGCCGGGTCCGGCCGTATCCCGGCCGCATTCCAAGGCCTCGTCGGCATCAAACCGACCTACGGCGTGCTCGGCCCGCAGGGCATCGTGCCCGCCTGCGAGTCCTACGACTGCCCCACGATCTTTGCCCACGACCTCGCCACCGCCAACCGGGCCATGGCCGCCATGGCCGCCGGCGCCCCCCATCGCAGCTGGCCTGCCGATGTGCGACTGGCCGCTCCTGAGCGGCCCGTGGTCGCTGTGCCCGACGAACTGCCCGAACTCGACGCCACCTGGCGCGCTGCCTTCCAGTCCGCGGTACAACACCTCGAGGCCGCCGGCGCGCAGATCGTCACCGTTAAGATCGCCCCGTTCCTGGCCGCCGCCAAGCTGCTCTACGACGGTGCCCTGGTCAGCGAAAGATACGCTGCGGTAGGCGAATTCATCGACACCCATCCAGATGCCAGCGTTGACCCGACGGTGGGCAGCATCATCACCGCTGCCAGGGACATCCCCGCGCACCAGTTGATCCGCGACCGTGGCGAGCTCGCGCGGCTTCGCGCCGTGGCCATGGAACAACTCGACGGTGCCGATGCCCTGCTGGTACCGACCGCGCCGGAGCACCCCCGCCTCGACGAGGTGGCTGCTGATCCCGTGGGCGTGAACTCCCGGCTGGGCACCTACACCAACTTCTGCAACCTCTTCGACATGTGCGCGGTCGCAGTGCCTTTCGGTACTGCCGGCGATGCCCAGTTCGGGGTGTCGGTATTGGCCCGCACTTTCGAGGACGCCGTGGCCTTCGACATCGCTGCGATGATCACCGGGGAGGACGTCCCGCAGGACATCTGGCCCACCGGCCCCGCCGGCGCGCTGGAGCTGGTGGTCTTCGGAGCACACCTGCGCGGTGGCGTGTTGGTGCACCAGTTGACCGACCTCGGTGCCCGCTGGGCTGGCGAACTGTCCACCGCGCCGCGCTATCGGATGACTGCCATGCAGACCACACCGCCCAAGCCCGCGATCGTTCGCCTGCCCCAGGACGTTTCGGGAACGGCAATCCTGGGGCACCGGTGGATGCTCTCCCCCGCCGCGCTGGGCACCTTCCTGACCGCGCTGCCCGCCCCGATGCAGCTGGGCAAGGTCGAGTTCGACGACGGCACCTGGCGCACGGCGTTCGGCTGCGACGGCTATGCCGCCGCGGCGGGCAAGGACATCAGTGAATACGGCAGTTGGCCGGCAGCCATCGCGGCGGGTGCGCTGACTTAGAACTCCGCGGTCGCCGACAACCGCAGCTCAGCGCTACCCCGTACCCGCGTACTGCGTCGGTAGGACCTCGAACATGCCACCGGGCACTCCGCCTGAAGAACTAGAGCTTGAACCGCCCCGCAAAACCCCGCAGCGGCAGATCGGCACTGGTGATGATGCCGGGCCGGGCGGCCACCACGGACTTGATCGAGTGCAGCGCGGGCATACCGGTGACGGTCATCCCGATGGAGGCGAAGTTGGTGGGGTCGGACAGGTCGACGCCGGGCTTCGGGAAGATCATGTGCTTGTTGTAGATGCAGGGGTCACCCTTGATCTGGGTGATGTAGCAGCCCTTGATATCCCAGCTGGGATCGGTGTGCGGTGTCATCTGCCACTCCAGGTGGGTCTCCACCCGCGGCACCCCGTCGACCAACCCCTGGTACTTGATGTAGTTGCCGCCCAGTGAGCCTTTGGGCAGCACGTACCAACCGAGGTCGACGTCCTTGGTGCACGCGCCGAGTTCGTAACTGAACACCACCTCGTCCAGTTCCAGGTCGAAGCAGTCCGCCATCATCAACACACTGTCGGCGAACACCCGGGTGTACTTCTCCAGCTTGTCTGGAATCGACGGATCATCCACCGGCAGGCCGTAACCCACTTCGATCCAGGTCTCCTTGGAGTGGTGGCACGACACGTCCACGGATTCGATGGTGGTGACGTTCTCGATCTCGGCCACGTCGGCCGAGCACACCACGCCCAGGATCTGATTCACCCCGGGATTCATGCCGGTGCCGTAGAACGTGGACCCGCCCTTGTCACAGGCTTCCTGCAACAGTTGCGAGACCAGCTTTCCCGACGGGTGCGGGTGGTTGTGGTCGCGGTGCCAGCCGGTGATCCAGTCAGCGGTGGTGACGATGTTGATGCCGGCCTCGAGCACCTGAACGTAGAGGTCTTCGTCGGGGAACACGCCGTGAAAGGTGAGCACGTCGGGCCGGGCTGCAATGATCTCCTCGACGGTACCCGTGGCGATCACCCCGTTGGGCGCGATTCCCGCCAGCTCTCCGGCATCCTTGCCGACTTTCTCAGGTGAATAGCAGTGCACCCCAATCAGTTCCAGTTCAGGCTCGAGCGCGATGCGCTTGATCATCTCCGAGCCGACGTTGCCGGTCGCCACTTGGAACACTCGTATTGTCATCGCAACACCTCACTGGTTCTCGCGTGTAGGTCGGCAGCGGAACCACCGAGCCCGTCGGGATAGAACTGCATGGCCCACTTGCGGATTGCGGTGAAGCCCGGCAACTCCGAGTTCGACAGCGCAGGCGGATCCGAATACCGCTGGTGCGACCAGATGTGCACGTCCTGGGCGAACTGGCGGATCACCTCGTCGCCGAACTGGCGAGCCTTGATCTCATGGCGCGGCTGGTCCTTGCCCGGAGTCCGTCCGATATACACGGTGAACCGCACGTCCGAGGTGGATTCGTCCACCGGCGTCACCGCGGAGATGGTGCGGTTGTCCACCATCCCCCAGCTCTTGGTGACGGCGATCCCGAGCCCGCCGTTGATGGCCTCGACACCGCTGCGCACATCATCGATCGACTGAGATTCATCACCTTCGAAGGTGATGGTGAAATCGACATAGGACACCGGTTCGGCGAAATCGTGGCGGGTGAACACCGGCACGATGGGCGTCTCGTGCACGTACTTGAAGTGGGCGAAGTCGACGCCGTTCTCCAGCACGTACTGCGGATGCAGTTCCAGCGCTTCGCGATACAGGCGCTGCTGCGGGTAGTAGTCCGTCGCCGTGGCGTCGTCGCCGAAGTCGGCGAAGATGTCGGGCGCCTCGAAGAACGGAGCCCTGCCTTCGGTGTCATGCCAGATGTAGATGGAATCGTTGCGCTCGGTCACCGGGTAGGTGGTCATCCGGCGTCCGCGGTTCGGCCTGTCCTCGTAGGGGATACAGACGTTTCGACCTTCGGCGCTCCACTGCCAGCCGTGGAACGGACACTGGATCACCTCGCCCACTACGTGACCACCGAAGCCCAGATGCGCGCCGAGATGCGCACAGTAGGCGGCCATGACCGTCACACGGCCGGACTGCGCCCGCCAGGCGATCAGCTCTTCACCGAAGTATTTCATCGTCCGGACGTCACCGACGGCGAGATCATCAGACCAGGCCACCTGGAACCATCCGGTGGGCTTCATGGACAGCGGCGGTTTCGCCATGCCACGAGATGGTAGTGACCTCTACGAAAAATTGATAGAGGGCACTGTGAAAATCTTCCGATCCACTACCATCAAGCAGATGGCGGCAGCAGGTACGCAGGGCAGACGCAGCAATCGTCGTGGCCTCGCAACACGAGAGAACATGCTGGACGCCGCAATTCGCTCGCTGGCCTCCGGCGATCCCGGTTCGGTGTCAGCCGCCAGGATCGCCAAGGACATCGGCGCCACCTGGGGTGCGGTGAAGTACCAGTTCGGCGATGTCGACGGTTTCTGGGCCGCCGTGCTGCACCACACCGCGAAACGCCGAGGCGAACTACCGGTGCCGTCGGACTCCAATGCGCCCCTGCAGCAGCGGGTCGCCGCCATCATCGACCTGCTCTACGACGGACTGATCTCCACACATTCGCGGGCCATCGAGAACCTGCGAGCCGCGCTGCCCAGCGATCCCGACGAGTTGGAACGGCTCTACCCGCAGACCGCCGCCGAGTTCGTTTCCTGGGGCCAGGCATGGAATACGTCCTGCCAGAAAGCATTTGCCGATCTCGGGGTGGATAGCCAGCGCATCCTCGAGGTGGCGGCGTTCATCCCCGGCGCCATGCGCGGCCTGGCCTCGGAACGGCTGCTCGGCAGCTTCAACGACCACGACCTCGCCCGCCACGGCCTGACCAACGCCATCGTCGCCTACCTCGACCCAACCTGACCTCCCGGGTTCAGGCGGACACCGCTTGCGCGGTGACGCTGGTGTCCTTCCACAGATCGAAGAAGGCCCGCAAGGGCGCCGGGACAGCGACATCGTTGCGCCACACCAGAACCTTTTCGAAGACGATGGACGGAGTGACGGGTCGAACGGTCAGGTGCGTACTTTGCAGGGCCGGGTCCGATCCGGCTACCAACGCGACGCCGAGCCCCTGTTCGGCGAAGGCCAGTTGTAGGCGCGCATCGTTGGCGGCGTAGTGCACGTGCACCGTCGCACCGCTTTCTGCTGCGACGGTGTCGATCCGGGCACGCAGGGCGCTGGTTCTCGGGTAGGTGATCGCCGAATGCCCGGCCACTGCGGCGATTGTCACCACCTCGCCGTCGAGATCAGCGAACACCGCAGGGTCGAAGACGGCGACGATCTGTTCGGTGAACATCGGCGCTGCGCTGATTGTCGCGGGCAGCTGCTCCGGCGGCATGGCAATGACGGCTGCGTGCAGACTTCCCTGCAACACCATCTCCAGCAGGGGTGCGCTGGTGGTCTCGGTGACATCGATATCGATCCCGGGGAACTTCTGGCGCAACGCACCCAACAGTGTGGGAATGGTGGTGTGCTCGACCCCACCGCCGGTGCCGATCCTCAGCTCACCACGCAGCAACCCTGTGCGGGCCGAGAATTCGGCCCTCGCGTCATGGACCGCTCGCAGACATTCACGCGCGTACGGGAGCAACAATCGACCACCGTCGGTAAGCGTCACGACCCGCTGCCCGCGGTCGAACAGGGGCTCTCCGAGTTCGCGTTCCAATGCCTGCATCTGGGCACTGATGGTGGGTTGGGTGACAAAGCAGCGCTGCGCGGCACGCGTGAAGGACCGCTCCTCGGCAACGGCGAGGAAGTACTCGAGGCTGCGCAGATCCATGACGTACAGCATGCCGTACCGGTACACCCACCGGCTTGTTCACCGGATGCGAGCGCTCGTCACGCTACCGCGGCAATGACCTCTTCGATGAGATCCACCACCATCTTCGGTTGTGACAGCATCACCAGATGTGAGGAGTCGATTTCACGCACTGTGGCCCCGGCCCGGCCATATCCGAAACGCTGGACATCCGGATTGATCGCCTTGTCCGCAGTACACACCACCGCCCAGGCCGGCTTGTCGCGCCAGGCTGCCTCGGTGGCCTTCTCGGTGAACGCGGCTGCGGAAAGAGGGCGCTGTGATGCGGCGAGAACCTCGGCCAGCGCGGGGTCCACATCGGCAGCCACCACCGCGGGAAACATCGACGGCACCACGCTGACGTCGATACCGCCGATGCCGCCCGAAGTGGCCGGATACGGCGTCTGCAGCAAAGCCGCGGGTAGCTCCGAGTCGGGAAACTGGCCCTGCAGTTCGGCCAGACTCTCCCCTTCGGTGAGGGCATAGCCGGCCAGGTACACCAACGCAACGACGTTGGCTGCCGCGCCGGCCACGGTGATCACCGCTCCGCCGTAGGAGTGACCCACCAGGACCACCGGCCCCTCGATCGAGTTGATGGCGGCGCGCACCATCGCCGCGTCACCGAGCAGACTGCGGTTGGGTACTGCGACTGCCACCACCGGGGTCGCCGCGTCCAACAGTGCCCGAGTGACCGGTTGGTAGGACGAGGCATCGGCGAATGCACCATGGACAAGGACAACAGTCGGCACCGGCATGAGAACCTCTCGGCTTGCGAATCAGCATCTTTCGCGTGGAACGATCCCGCACTGCTCGTGCGCGGTCCAATCGGAAATCCCGATCACCTCATAGAGCACTTCGATCCGCCGCGGGTCGACTACGGCGAGGTGTCTCGACGCTTCTCCTGATCCGACAGCACCTTCAGCATGTTGTTGTAGGCCGCCAGGTCGGCGTCCTCGTCTCGGTCGGCGGCGCGGTCGATCCGCTTGGCCGTCCGACGGTCGCTGCGGGTCCACTGGATCAGCAGCGCCAGCATCACCACCACCAGCGGCACCTCACCCGCCGACCAGGCGATGCCACCGCCCAGCTTCTGATCGGCGAGCAGGTCGGTCTGCCACGGCAGCTGCAGCGAGCGGTAGAAGGACTCCCCGAGCACGGTGTTCATCCCCATCAGGACCACCCCGAAGAAGGCGTGCAGGGGCAGGGAGCCGAACACCATGGCCAGCTTGCCCAGATGAGGGATGGGACGCGGCGTCGGGTCGATCCCGATGACCACCCAGTAGAAGACGTAGCCCGACAGCAGGAAGTGCACGTTCATGGCGACGTGGCCGGCGTGGCTGCCGGCCACGGCGTCGAAGATGCCGCCGAAGTACAGCCCGTAGAAGCCGCCGACGAACAAGGCGGTTGCCACCAATGGGTTGGTGATCAGCCGCGAGAACCTGCTGTGCAGTGCGGCGAGCAGCCACTCCCGGGGACCGGGGGGCTGTCCCTTGCCTGCCGTCGGAAGCGCACGCAACGCCAGGGTCATCGGCGCTCCCAACACCAGCAGGATGGGCACCAGCATCGACAGCAGCATGTGGGCGGACATGTGCACGCTGAACATGGCTGGCATGTAGCGCCCCACGCCGGACGAGGTGGCGATCAGCAGCGTCAGGCAGCCCAGCAGGAACCCCACCGTGCGGCCCACGGGCCAGGCGTCGCCGCGGCGGCGCAGTCGTCGTACCCCGAACAGGTACACCAGGGCCATCACCACTGCGGCTGTGCCCAGTAGCAGATCGAAGCGCCAGTCGAACAGCAAACGCGACACCGTGGGCGGGCCGCTCAGGTTGTAGCCGAGTTCCACTTCCGTGGCCGACGGGTTGAGCACCCGCGGCGGCGGCGGCGGTGTGCGTCCCAGGGCAACGGCAACACCGAATGTGACGCCGAAGATGACGGCCTCGGTCAGGGCAAGGCGGATCAGGGGACGCCGCGCGGCGGGATCGGCCTGCAGTGCGGCCACCCCGAGGCGGCGCTGCTGCCAACCCAGCAGGCCCAGCACCACCAGAGCCACCAGCTTGGCCAGGATCAGCAGACCGTACCGCGTGTCGAAGAGGTCACTGGGGAACATCCGGACCAGCGCATTGATGACACCCGAGATACCCATCGCGACAAAACACCACAGCGCCACCGCGGAGAAGCGCCGCGCGGCCACGTCGGCGTGCGCGCCACGTCGCAAAGCATGCGCCAGCAGCGCCAACAGGCCGCCGGCCCACAGCGACGCGGCGACCAGGTGGATCAGCAGGCTGTTGGTGGCGACGTCGTGCGAACCGCCCGACGACGAATGCCCGGTCAACCCCAGCGGAACCAGGGTGACCAGGGCGGCGGCCGTCAGCACCGGGGTCCAGGCCCAGCGCAGCACCGGGATACTGGCCAGCGTGACCGCCGCCGCCAGAATGGCCGTCCACCGCCAGGCCCCCGCTGTCTCCACCAGATCGGCCAATGACCACATGGTCACCGGGTTCAGGTGGTCACGCAGTGGCTGTCCGGACACGTCGGAGATGGTCAGCGGCACCAAGAGTGCCGCGCACACCGTCCACACCCCGGCGGCGACACTGCCGGTCCGCATCGCCCGGTAACCGGACGCATCCAGCACGCCAGAAGTTTGGGGTGGCACGAAGAACGCCGCGAACAGGAACGATCCGATGGCGACGACGGCGGCGATCTCACCGACCGCACGGACAAAGGGCAGGCCCATCGTGGTGACGGGGCCGGGGTCGGGCAGTCCGGTGGCGGTCAGAGCGTCGGTGAGCGACAACGCGGCCAGTCCGGCAGCGGTGAATCCCGCCAGCAGCGCCACCCCGATCAGGATCGGCCACACCGGCGACCGGGTTGTCGTGCCGGAAACAGCTGCGTTCACCTGTCCAGGGTAGCGACCTACTACAACGAGTCGGACTTCGTCCGGGACCGACGCTCCCGCTCGACGAATTGCTCGCGAGAGATCCTGTCGATGCGGTCCATATCGGCCAGCACCCCGCGCAGCTCCTGCAGGAACGACACCCGTCTGGCGGCCAGATCGGGCGCCTCCGTCAGCAGCCCCTGATCGGCGACCACCTGCCGGGCGGTCGCGAACAGCAGTGCCGACACCGATTCGGTGGTCCGCACCCGATGCTGCGCCGCGTACTGCGCACCCACGCCCAGCGCTTTCTCGGTGAGCTCCTTGCTGTCGATCTCCGGCGGAGCTCCGCGCAGCACGTCGGCGACGATCTCATAGGCCTCGAAGAAGGGACGCAACATCGCATGCGCCATCAGGGGACGCTTGTCGTAGAGGAGTTGGGAGATCTCCTCGCCGCCCGCGGCCACGTGGGCCTCCCAGTCCTGGTGCCACGCCATCTCCTCGGCGACGTTGGCCCGAAACGCCGCGGTGTCGGCGAAGTAGAAGTCGAACTTGAGCAGTGCACGCAGGCGCAGGGCCTGCCACCAGAACGCCTCCAGCCGGTCACTGTCGGCGCGGCTGGCATAGGCCAGGGCCAGTTCGACGATCGAGGTCTCGAGGAACGCGTGGATCAAGGTATTCCGGTAGAAGGCACCCTCGTGCTGGTGCTCGGGCGCGATGCGCCACACCGGTTCTCTGCCACCGTCCACCCGGGTGATCGGATGCCCACCCGAGAGCGCATCCAGGGCCGACCGTACCCCGTCGGGAGTCCGCAGCCGTACTGCGCTGTCGGTGACCGGGGTCTGCTTGCGCTCCAGGTAGTCCAGCGAGTCCTGCACGGTGTGGTGCACCTGGTTGAGGGTCAGCGCAATTCCGTTGGTGGTCAACAACAGTCCCGCCACCAGTCCGGTGGCGTTGATCGGGGTGACGCGCAGGATGCGCCAGGCCACCTCGAATGCCATCTTCTGCATGGCCAGCCGCTTGCTGTTTTCGTCCAGCGCGCCTTCACTGTGGGGGATCCCGAGGTACTGGCGCATGGAGACCGCCTCCGGGAAGCGGACGTAGATCTTGCCGTAGTTGCGTTCCTTCTGCGCCTTGATGAAGTTGTAGAGCCAGCTGACGCCCTCGGGAGCCTTCTCGCCGCCGCGGGCGTAGGCGGCGTACTCCGCGATCTCGTGCAACTGGTCGAAACTGATGGACACCGGCTGCAGCAGAATGTCGTCACTGCGGCCTTCCAGATACGCGTCGGCGACGTAGGCCAGCAGACCCAGCTTGGGCGGCAACATCTTTCCGGTGCGTGAGCGGGTGCCCTCGATGGACCAGCTGAGGTTGAATCGCTTCTCGACGATGTAGCCCACGAATTCGCGCAGCACATACTTGTACAGCGGGTCATCGAGCTTGCGGCGGATGAAGATCACTCCGGAGCGGCGCAGCAGCGGACCCATGGGCCAGAACGACATGTTGATGCCGGCGAAGAGGTTGACCCGCGGCAGCCGGTTCTCCTGTAGTGCCACCGTCAGCACCGCGCTGTCGAGGTTGGACCGGTGTGACCACAGCATCACGGCGGGATGGGTTTCCAGCGCGTGCCGCATCACTTCGACCTGCTCGGCGTCGTAGTCGATGTGGGGGTCGAAACCGCGGCTGTAGAGGAACTTGGAGAAGTTGGGAATCAGGTCGACGGAGAATCGGCTCCAGCCGGTGGCCAGCTCGTCGAGGATCTCACCGGCCTCGTCGACGCCGGCACCGGGGATCTGGTCGAGACCGGCACGGAACCGGGCCGAGGCCAGCATCTCCGGTTTCACCAGCCGCGGCGACTTGTATTCCGGTCCCAGTAGCCGGTATTCGATGCGCTCGATCGCCAAGCTGGCGCGGCGCAACACGAACCGGGCGAAATCGCGCGGGCTCTCACCGACGGTGGTGTCCTGATACTGCTGACGCAGCTCCGAGACCTTCGCGGGCTCACCGGCCACCACCTGTGCCCTCGACCGATCACGACGAAGGATGCGGCGTTGCAACAACTCCGGAGGCCGGTAGGTGTCGCGACCGGACAACAGCCCGACCACCTTCACGCGCGTGGGCAGCCCGCCGGGAGGCCAGAACACCCGTACCGGCACCACCGAGCGGTCGTCACCGTCGGAGAGTTCGTTGACCAGCTTGGCGATCACCCCCGGGGGTGGTTCCTCGTCCTCCCCGGGCAACTGCACTACCGCCACGTCCAGCTCGGGATGGCGGGTGCGTTGCTGGCGGATCCAGTCATCGAGCATGTCACGTTCGGCCGCCGAGGACACCGCTGCCAGGATCAGCGAGTCGTCGGTGATCTCCACGGCCGGGATGTCCCGGGACGCCGAGCTCACGGCCGGTCCTTCTTCGGCGCGGCCCTTCGGGGGGCCTTCTTGGGTGGGCTGTGCAGATACGGTGCCGCCGTGGGCAACTGGTCGTCGGGCCAGTTCTTGAGCGTGTCGAGGTAGAGCTGACGCACTTCGGCGATGCGTTCTTCGATGTTCTCCGGCGTCCAGTCGGACACCGAGATGGGCGGAAACACCGCGACGTCCACGGTGCCCGGGTTCATCACCGACGAGTCGCGTGCGGCGATCACCTCGGCGTTGCGGATCACCACCGGCACCACCGGAATCCCGGCTGCCATCGCGATACGGAACGGGCCCTTCTTGAACGGGCCCACTTCGTGGGTGTCCAGTCGGGTGCCCTCAGGTGCGATCACGATGGACAGCCCGTTGCGGGCGGCCTCTTCTACCTTGTGCAGCGACTCGACAGCGGACTTCGCGTCGTCGCGGTCGATGAACACGGCATCG
This sequence comes from Mycobacterium sp. MS1601, assembly GCF_001984215.1. NCBI lineage: Bacteria > Bacillati > Actinomycetota > Actinomycetes > Mycobacteriales > Mycobacteriaceae > Mycobacterium > Mycobacterium sp. MS1601. The sequence goes on along the minus strand of NZ_CP019420.1, from coordinate 4,214,686 downwards.
ATGAGCCTGCCCAAGTTGCCCACCAGGGGGTCGTTCTCGAGTTCCTTCTTGGCCACGCCCGTGAAGTTGTCGCGCACCAGTGAACAGGTGATCACCGGGTCGAAGTTGTTGCGGTGATTGAAGATGAACACCGCCGGCCGCTGCGCGGTGAGGTTTTCCCGGCCCAGGACGTCGAGCCGGACACCGCTGGCCGCCAGCAGCGTCTGCGTCCAGTTGGTGGTGAAGAAGTTCACCCCGCGGCGCCGACTCCGGGTCAGCAGACCCCAGCCGAGCGCTCCGTAGCCCACCGGCAGTATCGCCCCCACACCGGCCAACGTGCGCACAACGCCGCCCAGGCTGCTGCCGCCGCGGCTGGAGAAACTGAGGATGGGCCAACCCCGTTGCCGTGCAACGGCAGCCATCTTGCCTTCGGGGTTGGTGGGCCGCGGATTGCCCACCAGATACATGAGTGCGACATCCTCGTCGCCGTCGGCGTAGAAGTAGCTGTCCTTGAGGTCGATGTCGTGTTCGGCGGCGAATTTCTGCACGGCATTGGCCTTGCCCGGGCCCCACAGGATCGGTTCCACGATGGTGCCGGTGACCACCCCGTCGTCGTCGACGACGAACTGGTTGGTCAAGGTGTTGGGGATGCCGAGGAATCGGGCCACCGGCTCCACCTGGATGGTGAGCGCCGACGAGCTCAGGCACACGGTGTGTCCGCGTTCGAGGTGCGCACGCACCAGTTCCCGCATCTCCGGGTAGATCCGGGATTCGATCTTCTGCCGGAACAGCCGCTCCCCCAGTTGATCCAGATCCGACAGCGAGCGACCCCGCATCGCCTTGGACGCGGCGGTGATCAGGTTCTCGAACTCGCGACGCCCCAGCTTGTGGTTCAGGCCGGCCTGGATCATCCCGAAGAAGTCGGCGACCCCGAGCTGGCGGGACAGGAACTGCTCCTGGGTGAGGATGACGCCGGTGAAGCCGGCGACCAGGGTGCCGTCCAGGTCGAAGAATGCGCCGATGTGCGGGCCTCGAGGGCTGGCCTTGACCTCGGCGACCGACCCGGGCAGCCGCATGTCACGTGGGCCGGTCATGCCTGCTCCTCCAGATCAAAGGACGCCGGCGTCGCGACCGGCGCCGGATCGCCTGCCAGGGCGAGCACTTCGTCGAATCCCTGCTTCAGGCACCGGGCGAACAACACCTCGTCGGTGATCGACGCCCGGTCATAACGTGCCGAGACGGTGCACCAGCCACTGCGCGACACCAGCACCACCATCATCGCCACCCCGGGTAGCGGACCAAGCCCGTACTGCCGCAACACTTTTGCTCCGGCGATGAACGTGTCCCCCTGGAACACCGGGACATTGCTGGCCTGGACATCCGAGGCGATCACCGAACTGGTCAGCGATTCCAGCACAGCGTCGGGCAGCAGCGAGAGCACCGGAGCCAGTGAGCCGATCACGTCGATGGCGGCCTCCTCTTTGCGGTGGGCCATCTGGATGCGGATCTTGCGGATGCGTTCGGCCGGGTCGGTGGTGCCCACCGGGGCAGCGAGGTTGACGCCGGTGAATCGGTTGCCGCCCGCGGGGTCCGATTCGGCGCGCAAGTTCACCGGGATGGCCATCGGCAGCGTGGTGATCGGGACGCCGAGCGCCTGGTGGTAGAGCCGCAGCGCCGCACACAGCCCAGCCAGATACGCGTCGTTGATGGAGCCTTCTGCGGCCTTGGCAGCACGATGCAGGTCGGACAGTTTGATGTCGACGGCCTCGGTGCGACTGGCCAGGCTGCGCCGGCGCAGCAGCGGTGACGGTGCGGCGGCCTGCCGCGTCGCCCGCCTGCTCGCCGAGGCGAACTCCAGCACACCGGAGAACGCGGACCCAGGATCTCCGACCACCTTGCCGACGGCCCCGACCGCCCCGGCCACCGCGTCCCGCACACCACCGGCGAGCGTGAACGGCAGCGCGTTGAGGCCCTGTCGCATGAGGTCATTGGACGACAGGTCCTGCGGGATGGGCAGCGGTGGCGCCGGCTGCGCCTCGGGTTCACGTTCCAGGTCGTAGATCTGGGCGAACATCTCGACCCCGCCCACACCGTCGGTGACCGCGTGACTCAGGTGCAGCAGTTGGGCAGCGCGGCCGTCGGGCAACCCCTCGATGAGCGTCGCGCTCCACAGCGGGCGGGAGATGTCCAGTGGCGACTGCTGGATGATCTCGGCCAGGTCGAAGACCTGGCGCAGCGTCCCCGGTTCGGGGATGCGCACCCGTCGCACGTGGAAGTCGAGATTGAAGTCCGGGTCCACCACCCAGCGCGGCGCCGCCGTGGGCAGTGTCGGCATCACTACCTTCTGACGCAGCCGCAGGATGGTGCGCGACGCGTATTCGAAGTTCGTGCGATACCGCTCCCAGTCCGGCGTGGTGTCCAACAGCTCCAGGGCCATGATTCCCGAGCGGGTTCGGGGGTTGGCCTCGCCGCGATGCAGCAACTGATCCACCGCACCGAGTTCATCGGACAATCCGCTCGTCACACAGTTCTCCCGTCACACCCGCCTGTATTGCCAGCACCACGCTAGTCGGCCCGCACCACCGGCGGGAGCCGATTGTGTGGATCACGAGGTGGGCGCTGAAACCGCGTGTCAGGGCCATGAATTCGTGGCCTGACCCAGGTCAGCTGGTAGCGCGCATCCGGACGTCACCGCCGGCCAGTTGCAGATGCTTGCCGTAGGTGATGCCGAGGAACTGCGCCACGGCATCAGCCGTCAGCTGCGAGCGAACGGTGGCCAGGTGGTCGAAGGCGTGATGGGCGTTGGGCAGTTCGGCGAACCCCACCACGTCGGCACCGGCTCCACGCAGGGCCGCCACGAAATCACGGGCCTGGGCGTGTGGGATCACCGCGTCGTTGCGACCGTGTACGACGAAGAACGGCGGCGCGTCGGGCCGGACGTGATAGATCGGTGACGCGGCTTCGTAGCGCGCCCGGTCCTCGGCGAGGCTGGCCCGCATGACGAACTGCTCGAGGTAGGGCACCATGAGCGGCGTCATGGTGGCGGTGTTGGTCAGGTCGTAGGCCCCGTAGTACGGCACCGCGGCCTGGACGCTGGTGTCGGCCTTCTCGAAGCCGGGTTGCAGCGTGGGATCTCCCGCGGTCAGTGCCGCCAGAGCGGCCAGGTGCCCACCGGCCGAACCCCCCGTGACGGCGATGTAGTCGGGGTCGCCGCCGTAGTCGGCGATGTGGTCCCGCACCCAGGCAATGGCCCGCTTGACGTCGATGATGTGCGACGGGAACGCCCGGCCCGGACTGCGGCTGTAGTTGATGGAGACACAGATCCAGCCCAGCGACACCAGCCGACTCATCAGCGGGTACGCCTGGCCGCGTTTCTCGCTGAGTGCCCATGCCCCGCCGGGGATCTGCACCAGCACCGGCGCCGGACGGTCGGTGGGCAGTTCGGGCAGTCGCCAGATGTCGAGCAGGTGGTCGCGGCCGGCGTCGCCGTAGGAGATGTTGGTGGTGTCCTTGGCGTAGCGGCGGCGGTGCTGGGTGGCCTGCCAGAAGCCGGACAGGCCGGGCCGATGGGCCTGGAATTCCAGGGGATGCACCACCTGGTCGTCGCGCTCCCCGAACGTCTCGGTCAACGCACCGTCGAGCACGGAGTCCGCGCGCTGCGAGGCCAGGGTGCAGCTGATTCTGTCCAACGGAGTTCCCCGGACGGCGGACAGGGCGTGGCCTGCGACGGCTCCGGCAGCGAACTCCGCGCTGACCCAGCCGGCCAGCCAGGCGGCCAACGATGGGCAGCTACGAGCGAACAGCGCTCCGGCCCGGTAGGCCCGGGGGTCGGCGGCCAGTCGCAATGCCTGAGCTCCCGCCGCCGAGGCGCGGGCCATGTCCATCGTGATGCTCATCCACGTGCACCTTCGCAGTCGCATTCGGGCGCCTTCACCCGCCGCGACCTGGAGCCTGCGAGCTCCGACTGTGCCGCGGGTCACAACGGTAGGTCATTTTGACTCCGCCGACAGGTGTTTCCTGGGCGAGTCTTTAGGCGACCTGCATATCCCCAGGTCCGTTGCCAAATCGTTATGTGCCGGGCGCCCGAAACGACTTCCTGTGAATTCATCAGTTGCGGCTGAACTCCGCAGGTCACATCCGACACGCCAGAGGGCGACACGCCGCGTTTGGCCATCTCGAAGGACACGCCGACGGGCGGTCCCGCCGCACCTCTCACCCGTTCTCGGCACACCGCCATCAGCCCCACATCGACCGAAGCAAGGTTTGCTACCCCAGTGTCGACCGCACCTGGGCTCACCATGCGCCAGATCATGCGGTGAGATTTGCGGCCTGCGCCCGCTGGGCCCACTCTGCGCCGCCCCACGCGGTGGTGCCACAACACGTTCTAGTTGCGGTGATTGCTTTCCCGTGAGACATCGGCGGATGTCAGAGTCACCGAAAGAGTGTTCCCGACAAGGGATCTGCCGGACGTAGGCCTGACGACGGCAGTGCGGCGGGAGTACCGTCCCGCCTCATGGAGCCGTCATCACGACCAACCATCAGCGCAGAGCTCACCGAAATTCTCTGCGAGGACCTGCGTATCGACGTTTCCCGGATCCGCCGGGAGTCTCGGCTGATCAGTGACGTCTGCCTGGATTGGATCGGCTTCGCCATCGCCGTGGTGGCCATCGAGGACAAGCTGCGGATTCACCTGAGCGAACAGGATCTTTTGAGTATCAACACCATCGGCGATCTCGACGACATCCTGCATGTGCAGCACCTGATCGAATCACTGTCGGCGTGAGCGCTCTGATCGAACAGGTGCGCTTGGCGATGACGTCGTCGCGTCACAGCCTGCACATCCTCGAGGCCGGCGATGCGTGGACGGCATATCCATGGGGTGAGATGTACGCGCGCGCCGAGAACTTCGCAGACACGGCCGCAGGTGCGGCAGCCGTCGCGTTGATCGGCGAACCCACAGCGGAACTGGTGGCAGGGATCTTCGGCAGTTGGCTCGCCGGGGCCAGTGTCGCGGTGTTACCGGGACCGGTCCGAGGCGCCGACACCACCGAGTGGGCGCATACCACCGCGCAGCGGTGTCGGAACATCGGCGCCACGAAGGTGTTCAGCCACGGCGCGAGATTGGCTGAGCTGCAGCCGTTTACCGCAGCGCACGATCTGTCTACGGTCGCCTCGGCTCGACGTTCGACCACGCTTCAACCCGCTTCATCGGCGCCACCGGCGATACTGCAAGGCACCGCCGGTTCCACCGGGTCGCCCAAGACCGCGCAACTGTCACACGACGCCGTGCTGGCCAACGTATCGGCCATCACCGCGCGGGTTGTCGTGGACGCCGAGGTGGACGTGGCGTGCTCGTGGTTGCCGCTCTACCACGACATGGGGTTGACGGTGCTGCTGGCCGCTGCGCTGTCGGGGATCCCTCTGTGGCAGGCACCCACGTCGGCGTTTTCGGCGATGCCCTTCCGCTGGCTGCAATGGCTACAGCACAGCGGCGCCACCGTCACCGCCGCACCGAACTTCGCCTACAACGTCATCGGCAAGTACGCCCACCGCCTACCCAACCTCGACCTGAGCCGAATTCGTTTCGCGCTCAACGGCGGTGAGCCCGTCGATTGTGCGGGTCTGTCACGCTTCACAGCGGAGATGGCACGCTTCGGGTTCGATGCCGGCGCCGTGTCACCGTCGTATGGCATGGCCGAATCCTGCTGTGCCGTGACCATTCCCGAGCCTGGACTAGGCCTGCGCGTCGATGGTGAGGTCCGCGATTTCGCGATACTGGGACAGCCCGTTGCCGGCATGGAGGTCCGACTCAGCGCCGTCGATGCCCCGGTGTCGGAGGCAACCGGTCGCGATGTCGGTGAAATCGAGGTCCGTGGCACCTCGATGATGGACGGCTACCTCGGCGATGCCCGCCGCGATCCAGCCGAGTGGTTTCCCACCGGTGATCTCGGCTACCTGACCGACGACGGCCTGGTGATCTGCGGACGGGCCAAGGAGTTGATCACAGTCGCGGGACGCAACGTGTTCCCCAGTGAGGTCGAACGGGTGGCCGGCCAGATTCCGGGTGTTCGTGAGGGCTGTGTCGTGGCCGTCGAGGCCGGCGGTCATGCGACTCGCCCCGGCTTGGTGATCGCCGCCGAGTTCCGCGGCGACCGCGAGGACGAGACCCGCATCCAGGTGATCCGCAAAGTGGCCGCCGAGTGCGGTGTCATGCCTGCTCAGGTGCTGTTTCTGACGCCTGGCTCACTGCCGCGCACCTCATCGGGCAAGCTTCGGCGACTCGAGGTCAAACGCTCCCTCGATGCGGGTGCGATACCGTGAGGCCACCCAACAAGAATTCCGCCGCCTGCAGTTACACTGTCCTGCGCGCTGCCTCCGTAGCTCAGTTGGATAGAGCAAGGGCCTTCTAATCCCTAGGTCGCAGGTTCGATTCCTGCCGGGGCGCTGGTCAGAGGTGGTATTTAGCCCTACTGAATAACGTCGGTCGGCGTTTATTCGGCGTTTGTAGCGGACCTGAGTTGTCGGTTATGGCCTTGTCCAGCAGATTCGCCACCTCGTTGTGGACCCGGCCGCGGCTCATATAGCGGTCCTGCGTCATCGAGACTTTGGCGTGGCCGAGGTGGTCGGCGCCGATGCGGGCCGATAGTCCGGCGTCGTCGATGAGCGTGGCGACGGTCTTGCGGAAGCTGTGCGAGCTTACGTCCGGGACGCCTAACTCGTCGCGCATTCTGCGCCACTGCCTGGCGAAGTTGTCGGGGTCGCGCAGTGTGCCGCTGGTGGACGGGAAGATGACCGATTGCTGCCCGAGGTACGGCAGCTTCCGGCGCTCGATGAGCATCGAAATCGCGAACGTGGGCAGCGGGATGACCCGTCGACCAGCGGCCGTCTTGGTTTCGTCGACCCGGACAAGGCCGTTGACCTTCTCGCGGATGAGTTTGCCGGAAACGGAGATGGTGCCGGCGTCCTCGTCGAAGTCGGTCCACTGAAGCGCCAGCAGTTCGGAGCGGCGGAGACCGGTCGCGATCAGCAGCGTGATCGGGTCAGTTAAATCGCGCTGTCGGCACGAGTCCGAGGTTCTCAGCTTGGCCAACAGGTCGCGCAGTTGGTTCGCGGTGAGCGCCTGGGCACCCTTGGGCTGTTCCTTGGACTTGATCGCCTGAACGTCGCGCACGGGGTTGGCGCCGAGGACGTTGTTGAGGACGGCGAGCTGGAGTGCTCCGCGGAGCAGGGTCCTGGATTGGCGAGCCATGACGGCCCCGTGAGCGGTGCGCATCGACCGCAGCGCCGCATCCAGTCTGGCGGCCGACGCCTCCCCCACTTTCACGCCGGCCATGAACTTGATCAGCTTGGTGGCGGTGTAGCGGTAGGTGTCGAGTGTGCGGGCTGAGCGACCGTCTTCGGCAAACCGTTCGATGTGTTGGTCCACCAAAGTCATGACCAAAGTTTCGAGGCCGATCGAGTCCGCTCCGGATGGCGGTCGACGGTCAGCGAGAGCCTCGATCAGCGCGTCCGCGGCGAGCTTGCCGTACTTGTCATATTCATCGGGTAGTCCAAGCCGTTGAACCTTGCGTGTGACACCATCGGTGTCACGGAATCGGCACTGCGCCAACCAGATGCCACCGCCAAGGTACTTGCGGGTGATCTTGCCGTGTTGGCCGATGCGCAACGACGGCCGGCCTGCCACGGCCTACTCCAGTCCTCGCGGGCGTGGCCATGCCCGCTTGAACTTTGAAACAGCGATCATCGACCCATCATACTCAGGCCGTGTCGCGCTTACCTTCGGCGAATTGCTTTCTTTCCCAGTCGATTACGTCGCTGAGCAGGTACCGGACGTGCCGCCCGAACTTCGCGTACCGCGGGCCAGTTCCTTTGGAGGCCCATTCGGCCGGGGTCTTCACCGGTAACCCATACCGGTCGGCGAGATCTTGGCGGGTCAGCCACTTGTCGTCGCGGTTCTCATCCATGGCGGTCACTTCCTTCTGGTCCGCCCCAAGTCGGGTAACTCAACTGTAAGTCGGCGCGAAGGCACTAGCTGCGGTGATTTTGGCGGATCTCGCTGTCGCTGAACTCGCACATTTGCACCTCGGCCACCGTCATCGCCAGGACTCCGAACCCATCCGAGCCGAAGGAGTCGTGTCCATTCCTAAACCAACTCATCCGTTCTAAGTTTCGATTTAGTCCTTCGCTTTCGTGTAGGACGCTCCCACCTCTCAGGCTGCGGGGTCACCCGCGATTCGCTGAAGCCACGTCGTGATCTAATGCCCATGGCAAGCATCATTCACCGGCCCAGTTAACGAAAGCGCCCAACGCTGAGGGCACTGCGAACGCCATGAAAAAGGTTAGATCTGCGTTTCGCAAGGCAAATCAGTCGGATTGTCGGACAGTGCCCGTAGCGTTTTCGGCGATGTACAGCATGTGGGCCAGCTGAGGGGAAAGGTGTCGAAGTGAATCCAGGCGCGGTGCCTGATTGGCTACAGATTGCCGAGGCTGTCGGTCAGGCCGTCGGAACCTTCGCAGTACTTATCGCCCTCGCGGCTCTCTGGTGGCAGCTCCGGAAAGATCGCCGAGATCGGGAGGCGGGTGAAGCTCAAGTAGTTGAGGACGCAAAGCGCCACGAGGCACAGATCGCAGCTCTGCGCCAAGCTGAGGACGATCGACTGGCCGCTCAAGCGCGCTGGATTGTGCCTACCGCATTCCGCTCCAGCGTAGTTAGCCAGACTTTATGGAGCCTCCGTATTGATAACTGGAGTCAGGGTGCAATATCTAATCTGCACGTAGAAATTATAATCGAGGACTCCGAGGGCAAGGAAGTCCCTCACGGATATCGGTTAGCAGACAAGGTCGCCATGGGTAAGCAAATGGGCGAAATTTTGATACCCGAAATCGCAAGCGTGTTTGAGCAGATGCAGGCGAGATACTCTCAATTCGTTGACTACATACGACTCAACGCAATGACTTTGGCCGAAAATCCGGAGCAGATGGCTGAACTAAACGCACAATTCAACTCCGGGATTCCGGAGTTTGCTTTCACACCTGAGCTCGGCGCGAAGCTGCAAGCCGACCTTAACTTCAGAATTCAAGCCCAACTGACGGACGAATGGGACAAATTCCTTTATCCGAATCGGTTCCTGGCAATGGCGATCGAAACTACTCGCCCTGACTACATACCGCATCTATATATCCGGTACGAAGATTCCAATCACTACGCGTGGGAGCGAACCGACACGACTGGACCGAAGCGTATCAGCGACATCGAATCTCAGAACTAGATAAATGGTGACGGCAACGTATAGGTTTCGCAACCGTATGACGGTTCGAAGGACTGGCAGGAAACTTAGCTTAGACCACTCGGAGTGGGTGCTATTTGACGAGCCGCCAAATAAAGTCTCACTTTCAGCTGGCTCAGAAGGTGAATCGATATCTGAGGCCGACACCCTGATTATTGGGGGTCGCGAGTATTCCAGCTTCGAATCTGCCATCTTAGCTGGCCGGCGGTGGCGCCAGATTATGGCAGTATACTTCGCGCGCGTGGGATTTTCGGTTGACCTCGGGGATGACCGCGAAGAATTATGCACTCCGCGTGAAGTGGATAGAATTGACTCCCGTACTCAACCCGGTTTCACAGACGAAACTATCATATATTGGGACAGAATTGGCCTATACGTGCTTCCCATAGACCCGTCTGCGATCTTCTACTACGGACAGGCTTACGGCCAGAAGTGGATAATGACGGGACAAGCAAAACGGCCCTTGCAGGCAATCGCACGCCACAACCAGAATCTGTGGAGCGATGAACTCAAGCTTGCATACGAATTATTCCATGCCTCATTGGCAGACGCGAATCCTGAAACAAAATTCATCCTCGCGGTCACATCGATCGAAGCGTTGATACCTCGACAGGAACGAATTCCCGAAATCGTGACAGTGCTAAATAGTCTGATAGACGTTGTAAATCGGCGCCGAGACGAATATGGCCGTGAGACCGCAAACTCGGTAAAGCAGCTGCTGCACAGCGATAAATCCAAGTCTATCCGCTCTATAGGCCTCCGTTTGGCGGACCGACTTTCGGACACATACGACGGCCTCCCGCCGCGCGCGTATTTTGACCACATATATAAGATTCGTAGCGAACTCGCGCATGGCGAGTTGCGCAATATCTGGCGACTGAGCCCAGACGCCCTTAATGACCAAATACGTGAACTGAACCGATTCGTCTTAGATATTTTGGCGGCGTGGACGCCGGAACACAGCACGCCCGCTCCCCAGATAGAGCGCTAGCCGGCCGGTACCGCAGCACCACCACATTCGTGACGCGCCTCGGCTCGGGACAACATTGCTTGCCCCATCGCGCCTCCAGTTACCAGAGACGTTCATCGTCCCCGTGAGTGCGCGGTCCTAACCCCTGCGAAACCTGCAGCGCACCCACGCCCGCCGCAGCCATGCCACGACGGCCGTTCGGCACAGGCGACGCAGCCGAGCCGATTCGGTCGTGTCGCCTCTACGCTCGAGGGGCCGGTTTGACTGGCGTAGTCACAGGCTGGCTGGTCGCCAGCGCGAGCGCACACGTATCGGCGACATGGGACACGATTCAGAAGCCATCGCCAGAATCGTCGGGACCGCGAGTTAGGTTCAGGAACGTGGCTCTCACGGAAGACGATCTCGAACTTGTTGCAGTTGAACTGATCGACATCGGCGAGCTCATCGTCTCCGAGGGTGCAGATGGCCAGCCGAGCGTCTGGCAAGTGCACGCCAAGAAGCATGCGTTCAACCAGCACGAGGGTCAGACCGTGGAGTTAAGACCAGCAGCGGGCACGGATCAGCGCGCCGTAGCGGCCATTAGAGCCCCGCTGGGCACGTTGGTTTACCGAGTCCGCCGTAGCTCGATCGAGGCAATACGCCGGTCAGCCCTAACAGTCCCGGAATTAAAGCCGGATCGTGTCGAAGAGAGCAGGCGGAATCGCCGCAGGCAACGCTCGCCCGGCGCCGATTCTGGACCGCGACCGCGAGTCAGCCACGCAATCAGGGCACGCTGGATCGACATACTGCAAGATGCACGGTTCGTTTTGGACACGTTGCGTCACCAAACCACCCATGCACCTCGCCCAAATGAGTTCACTCGTGGAATGGGCCCAAGTCTATGGAAAATCCAGCCGGGCCGCCTGGTGCACAAGTACGAGGCAATGAATCTCCCCGCCGGATGTCAGTTGGAGCGCGCACTCGGTGATGTCGTCGAGGACGTACGGGAATTTCTCGATCAACCCCCACCGTGGAACACAAGTCAAGTCGCGGCAGACCTCAGCCTCATCATTCCCGCAATCGATGCCGCGATCGGACGGTTGAGACTCATGGAACCAGATTTGGAAACGGTGTCGGAAGTCGTGGACGACCTCGAGCGCGACTTCCTTTTATCGCTCGCCGTGACGCTAACCGGACAAGGCACACTCGCGAAGACTCTGGCGGAGTGGGAACAGGGTAAGAAGGGTGACTACCTCGACATCGCCTCGTTTCGCCTCGTCGGCGAGGGCGGTCCCGGCCGGCTGCACATGCGGGACGTACACGAAGCCACGGATGCCGGCATCACGACGTACCTCATCGGCCAAGGACTCCGCTCCCATGACAAATATCCTGACGTCCAATACATGCTTTACAGCCAGTGGTTCACATACATATACGCACTTTGGGAGGAGTCGTACCGTCGCCGACTCGCAACTGCGCACGGATCAGACAGTGATGGCATGCCTTGGACTCGCTTCGATATACGAAGTCCTCTGTTCGGAGACATACGGAACATCCGAAATGATGTGGTCCACAAGCATGGCGTCGTCGACGCTAGTGCCGGTAACCGCCTACTTACCCGGTTTTCAGATGGGGAAAGAATCGAGATAACAGTCGAGCAGATGATGTCGCTGATCAGCTTGTTCCCTCGCCCGGAGTTGGTTTCCACGCCTGTGCGGGCCCAGCCAGGGAACCTGCAAAATCTGCCATGGTCTGTCGCTCCAGAACTCGTAGACGAGGTCCGCCAGATCGCCAGCTCTCGCGCTATGACGCGAAAGCAGAGCCGGGACATAGGAAACGAAGCGCTGAAACTCTGGATTGCGAGCCATAGAGAATGAGACAGCAGTCCGCGGGCGTACGCCGAGCAATTACAACCAGCCGCAGAGCGCTATGCCCCTAATTCCAGCATAGAAACTCTGCGCGTCCACCGATGCACGGTCTAGTGGCCGTGAGGTCGACGGGGGCGGATTGTCGTCAGATTTCGAGTCCGTAGTCTGAGTGTCGGCTTCTGTCGAGGTGCCGCTGTTGAGCTTCTTTCCTGCTGCGCTCGTGTTCTTGCCGCTGGATTTTCCAGGCGTCACAGCTCTCTTGTCGGCGCTCCGTGGCGGCGGTGCGCATGCTGACGAGGTCGCGGACGCGCTCCGGCAGTGCCTCGTTGACGGTTTGCGCGGCGTAGGCATGCGCGGTGACGGCCGGCGCGTCGTTTGCAAGAACGCCGAAAATGAGGGTGGCAGCTTCAGCGCTGTCACCCCTCTGCGCGACGTGAGTTCCGGCAGGTGCTCCGTGACGGAATTCGCTTGCCTCGGTGCTTCGTTCGTAGATATGCGCGTAGTTGGCTTGGCGTCCCCTAGTCATCGCCACATAGAACAAATTGCGGCTGGTGCCGTCGCTGAGCACGGCATGGCACGCGTCGGCGGTGACGCCCTGGGCGGAGTGCACGGTGACGGCATACCCAAGGCTGACGTGTTCTCGGACGTAGTCAATTTCGAGGAAAGCTCGAGCTTTGTCGTCGAGGCGTTCGGCCGCAACACGATTCGCATTTGAGTCGACCGCAGTGACCCGCCAACGGTTCCCGTTGCGCACGGGCGGCAGCGACTCAGCCCCGGGCGTCGAATGGTGAAAGGCGATGGTGGGGTCGTTGCGACGGCTGATGATCAGGTCTCCGACGCTAACTTGCTGGCCGCGGGCGCCGAGAGCGGACGGGGCGTTTTGGTCGATTCGATCTTTGTGAATGCGGAGGTTGAGCGCATCGGCCATTTCGGTGGTGTCGCAGACGAGCAAGGCGTCACGGCCGAGTTCGGTGTCGGCCTTATAGGCAGCGAGCGCGTCCGCGGCCATGGTGATTGCGTCGCCGCAATGCAACCGATCGTGGCTGCGATACCAGTCCACGGCGTGACGACGCTCAGCTGGTTCGCCGTCACGCAACGCGAGGGACGCGGTGCGTTCTTCTGGGTCGGTCATTCGCCACACCTCGGAGAGATGTTGCGTCCAAGGCAGATCCGCGCAGAGTTGGGCAACATGCCGCCGCGGGCCTTGACTGGCGCCAATTGGCTGGCGTCACCGACAAGCACCGTTTTCGCACCCGCCTGCGTGGAGGCAGTCAGGAGCTGGCGTAAATCGTCGGTGCCGACCATGCCGGATTCGTCGATGACGACGAGGGTCGAGGGGTCGAGCGTCAACGTTTTGTCGCGCAGCGACTGCACCGCCTTGACGACTGTCATGCCGTCATCGCCGGTGCCTTCGCGCATCGCGACGTCGACAGCCTGACCGGTCGGTGCCAGGACAAGAACGGTCGCGCCGAACCGGTGGTGTGCCGCGCTGGCGAGCGCACGTAGAAAGGTGGTCTTGCCCGCCCCCGCCGGCGCAGAGAGCGGTTGCACAAGCCAGGGCGAGTCGCCGATGTTCCGCACTGCAGCCGCCTGAGCTGGATACAGGCCAGCGGTGTCGTCGTCGCGCACCCAGAGCCTCGCTCGATCATTCGTCGCGTCGACCAGGCGGAGTAACGCGCCTTCTTCGGCCAAGATCCGCGTCAGCGTGAAGCGCTCATGGCCCTCGCGCTCGTGGGCGGCGCGCGGCGCGGTCAACCGCATCCCAACCTCATCGACGGCGGTTTCAACCGCAACGCGCGGCGACAGGTCCCCATCGACGGGAAGTTGCGCGCTAACGATCTCAACGAGGTCCGCGCGAGTGAACACCGTCCTATCGATTTTCTCCGCGGCCGCAGCCAAACTCGCGCCGTCAAACGCAGTCCGCGCCGCGGCGCGGCGCGCCGCACGCGCCTTCAGAAACGCGGCGCGGTCCAGAACGAGACCCCGCGCATCCTCGCGCCACTGCCGCTGCAATTCACTCCACGCAAGCTCTTCCGGTTTGGCGGGACGGGCGGCCTTCTGTGCTGCCGCAAGCTGCGCCGCGCTCAACGGGCCGTCCACCGAAACGAGATTGTGGGCCGCCCACTCCCGTAGCTGCGACGAACGCCGCGACCATGCAGTGATGGTGTAGCGATCGACTCCGGCGGTCTCGGCCATCCCCGTTCCCGGATCCACCGGCGCCCACTCGATCCCTAGCGATTGGTGTAGTTCGCGTCGCAACGTGGCTTGATAGATGACCCCCGCCGCGCGGGCTTCGTGATACAGCGACGTGCCGTCCAGCGACACCAGCACCCCATCGTTCCGGGCTTGCCGATTCGGCAGGATTACGTGGGTATGCAGATGCGGATCTCCGCACCGCGACGTCTCATGCTGATAAGCCACCGCCACCAATCCCGGCAACTTCACCAGGTCCTTCTCCCCCGTCACGCTGTTGTGTACGCGGGTGTAGCCGGCATGCGCGGCCAAGTACTCCATCGCCTCTGCAAGCGCCGTCGAATGCGCGGCAGCGATGGCCTTTTGGACCACATCGTCGGCGCGCAAAGCGCGCAGCAACGACACGCTTTTTGGCGAGGCGAAGGTCAAATCGAAGCCGTGCACACCGCGGGTTCCGAAGGCGCGCCCGCAGGCGCTGTTGGGCGCGACACCGTCGTCAAGCCACCGCGCCACGACCGCCGAATCGGCTTCCCCACCCGCGCGCTGCAGATCCGTTAAACCCACCAACAGCGCTGCGGTATGCGTGTCGCCCGCGCACAACCACACTGGGGTGCGCGTCTCATGTTCGGAGTAGTACTCCCCCAAGCCACCGTTGGCCTTTTGGAGGTCAGAACTGGCCCGCCCAGCGGCCTTAGCGGTGTCGATGTAGTAGCTCACCGAAGACCGTCTCAGCTTCGAAATTGTCAGCATCTGCAGACCCGCTCAAAACCGGAGGTATTGACACTTACTGCGCCACAACCAGTCTCGCACTCCTTGTGCAAATGTGCCAAGGGTTTCCGACTATGGAGTTTGTGAGATATGAACGAAGACAGTCTGATTCATATTGATTGAGAGCGAAGGAGAGCCTGTTGGGAATGGGCGGATGGCCGTTGAGAAATGATGGAGCTGAAGCCTGGAAGGAGAGGTTTGAGCGCGCTGGTGCCGCCAGCATTTCGGTAAGCCGCAACATTTTCCCTTCGGGCGCCGGCCGCCATTCCCGGGTCCGAGGAGCCGGTTACCTACTCAGTTACCCACGCCGGCCGGCGCGTTCGGCGAAAGCATCGAGCACGGCGAGTACTTCAGGAGAACGCCACACTCTGTTGCGGGGTCCGTTGGTTGTCTCAATGACGATTCCCGTTTTCGTGAGCGGGTTGAGATACCGGTGTGCATTGGTCGACTCGATGCCCAGGTCGTGCGCTAGCAGTACGGGGTTGACGACCGGGCGGCGGGTTAACAAGTCGGCGACCTTCCACACCGTGGAGTCAGACCGCGGGGATAAATCAACGACGCGTGCGCTTCCTTCCGCTCTCCGAGGTGGGGCACTTTTTGCAGCGTCCAAACTCTCGTCGGAAAGCCACTCGGGCTTCCCACTCGTGTCCGCGGTGGCACTGCCACCAGACGAGCCTGTTGCTCGCTGCGCTCACCTGCATGGGCGTCAAAGGATGGTTCCGTGTGGGGTGCCATTCTTTCGCCACCTCAGGGAATAGATCTTGGAAAGAGTTTCCCGGCCTGGGCACAGCGCGCCTTTCAGCTCGCCGTTGAACTCCGCAGGGAGGACAACCGCGGCCAGCCGCACGGGATGCAAGCACAGCCTCCCACTCGTGGCCGCAGTCGGGGCAAAGCCACCAGAACTTCTCGTTATTCCCGGGATGGACACTCCCAGGAGTGAGCGCGCCGTTCCTTCTAGGATGGAACTGCTTTGCCAGATCAGGTAGCTCGCTTGCGAGGCTCCGCGAGCGGTGGCGATTGAGTGCGGTGTTGGCCGCAGCCTGTCCCCATAGCTCGGGGTCTTTCTGGTACTCAGCACCTTTCGGGGCGACTACTCCGAGATCTGTCAGGGCCCGAAGGATCGAAATCGCCAGCGATTTCACCGGCTCGGTCGGAGACACGAAGACCTCGTGTCCACCGAGGGATCCGAGCGGTCGTTCCCTCACGCGCAGAACAGTCCACCCCGCGGATTCGAGCGCGGCGGTCTGCTTCTGGTCGTCGAGGAGCTTGTTCGCGTGGTAATAGGAGCCGTCATATTCGATGACGAGACGGATGTCAGGCAGCACGATGTCGGCCTTGACTGGTCTGCGGCGGGTCGGGACTGCTATCGGCGGATAGTCATGCTGGACGGACAAGCCTGCAGCGGCCAGCTCAAACTTGAGCCGGATTTCCCGTTCCGAAACTCCAACGATCGAGCAATGCGGGCAGCCGACCCCAACCGCCCGCGGCGCGACCTTGGCCTTCCACTGATGGCCAAATTGGCACTGCCACCACACCGACGCATTCCCTCGCGGCCGAATGTCGAAAGGTGTCAATGGCAGGTTGAGCGTTGGGTGCCACTCGCTGGCCAGTTCAGGCATCCTCTCGGCCAGCGATTCGCCTGGTTTCGGCTTCGACTTAGTCCGGCTGATGCGCGCGTAGCTACACATAGGACACCCCTGGCTGCGCGTCGTGCGCTTGGCGGCGCTGGTGCTCCACTCGTGGGCGCAAGTTTTGCACTTCCACCATCGATTCGGGCGGCTGCCAGGGTTTACGTCGCCGGCCGTCAAGGGCCCATTCCTAGTCGGGTGCCACTCAACAGCGACATCCGGGAAGAGGTCCGCCAGCGACCTACCGGGCTTAGGCGTCGATTTTGTCAAATGCCTTTGAGCTTCAGCGCATACGGGGCACTGCTCTCCCCTTAGTCGGTCGCACGGTGGCACCTCCCACTCGTGCCCCTGTTTACACAACCACCAAACTCTCTTATTGCTCGCAGGCTTGACGTCAATCGGCTTCAGATCACCGTTGCGGGTCGGACTCCACTCGGCGGCGACATCCGGGAACAAGTCACCCAAGCTTCGGCCAGGTTTGGGTGTGGCCCGAAGGATCCCCCGTCGAACATGCCAGCACTTCTGGCAGCTACTGCCCCGGCGAGCTCGCGAATTGACTTGAGTTGACCACTCATGGCCGCAGGCTCGGCATACCCACCAAACCTTGGCATTGCTGCCCGGCATCACATCAGCAGGAGTGAGATCTGGATTCAGCGTGGGGTGCCACTCAGCAACTAGCTGCGGGTAGAGGTCAGCCACAGATCGTCCTGGAGCAGGACTGGCGACCATGAAATCGAGGTTAGTAGTGCCTACTGACAGATTGGCGTTTGTGAGCCGTGCTGGATAGTCATGATGAGCACAAACCACACGTTGGCGCTAGATCCTAGGTGTTGTTAAGTTGAGTTAGATCGACTCAACCGTGGCGGGTATAGAACTGATCTACATGTTGTGGCGGGGTGGTCAGGGCAGGGCTCGTCAGGCTTAGTTTGTGGAAACTCTCGGTCACATCGACCGGAGTTCCATCTCCACCTCGCTAGTCCAGTGACGCCGCGACGTTCCCCCAATCGAAGCCCTGATGCGTCTTCGTACTGAGTCATTCAGCACGAAGAGCGCAGTCGCTCCATCGAGCGCGAGGGTTGAGTTACGAGGGCATCACGTTTCTAATGGCAAGGTCACAGCAGCTCACCTGGGGCCACATACAACGAGCACGGCCACATTCCTGGCGCTGCGCGTGCTTAGTGTGCGAGAATCGCACACATGAGTGGCATCGACTCGAAGGTGCTTGGGGGACGGATCCGAGAGGCGCGCAAGCGCGCTGACATGAGTCAAGAGGATCTGGGACGCATCATCAGCTTGGAACGTACAGTCGTCAACAAGATCGAGGCCGGTATTCGCAAGGTTACGGCGCTTGAGCTTGCGGATATCGCGGCCGCGATCAACACAAACATGTCAACCTTCTTCGATGACCCTGTTCCCGCGCTCGTCGCTCACCGTTCGAGTCAAGGGTTAGACACAGCCGACTCCAAGATTGATGCGCTCCTTGCGAACCTAGCTAGCGAGGTCGAATTTGTGGCCGCGATGGGGGTTGACAAAGAGCTGGGGCTTAGTGGCGCGGACGTTGTCTCGCAAGCAGGAGTTATTGCGCCGGCGACCCATTCCGAAGCAGAAACGCTCGCCACGTTAGCGCGGGAATTAATGGGCCTTACGGCGGATGAAGCTATCCCAACCCTGTCCGCGAGCGTAGAAAAATTGGGACTCCTAACTTTTTCGCGCGATATAGGTAAGGATACTGCGGACGCGGGAACAATCATGTTGCGCCGCGGAGGTGTAGCCTTTATCAACAGCTATATGAAAATCGGACGCCGCCGACTTGCTCTAGCTCATGAACTCGGCCATTACCTTATCGGCGACAACTACACGATTGACTGGCGAGTGGATCATCAATCGTGTGACGATGTTCCGCTAGAGTCTCGAATTGATCGTTTCGCACGGGCAGTTCTTTTGCCCGAGTCTGCGGTCGTGAAGCAATGGGGCGAGCGGCTAGATCAGTTTCAAAGCGCCCGCAGCGCCGCCATTTGCCTAGCCAGCAAATTTAGGGTGGATATGGCCACTCTAGCAACGCGGCTCAGGGAGCTTGAACTTATTGATGCCGAGACACGCGCCGAGGTTTATAAGTACCGGACCACTCAGACGGACATTATTGAGATGAATTTGTATGTCCCGGTAGAAGAACTAGCAGCGACGACGGTTCCGCGACCATTTGCACGAGCGGTACTTCGTTTAGTGCGCGACGAACGAATCAGCCGCGAGCGAGCTTTGCAACTTTTACAAGGGACGGTCGATGATGTTGACCTGCCAGAAGTGCGCGAACGACGCCCCGATGAAATGTGGAAGTTTGTTTCGTGACATTGCCGGACAACGTCCTTGTATTTGACACTGGACCGTTGCGCCATTTCGCCATTCAGCAGTGGCTAGGAGTCTTACGTTTTATAACTAGAGATCGAACAGTTTACATTCCCGACACTGTTCATCGTGAACTTCACAATTCTGTCTCGTATGAGCCCGCGATTCAATCCGTACTTGATGCGGATTGGATAACTGTCCATCATTCAACCGACCTCGTATTTGCGAAAATATTCGCCCACTATTCCGATCGGCTCGCTGTAGGCCCAACGAATCTGGGGGAATGTGGAGTTCTCGCAATGGGTGAGTTCTACAACTGTGAGGTTGTAATCGATGATGCCACGCCCCGTACCATTGCCGAGGAGAAAGAAATCCACGTCACCGCCACCGTTCCCCTCCTC
Source organism: Mycobacterium sp. MS1601 (assembly GCF_001984215.1). Lineage (NCBI taxonomy): Bacteria > Bacillati > Actinomycetota > Actinomycetes > Mycobacteriales > Mycobacteriaceae > Mycobacterium > Mycobacterium sp. MS1601. The sequence goes on along the minus strand of NZ_CP019420.1, from coordinate 4,195,270 downwards.
TGCCAGGCAGTGCGGGAAAAACAGCTTACATTGGTGATGGTCGAACACTTGGCAGACGATCTCCTCGGCGGAAAGTACTATCTGCCGTTTGGCCCAGGCGGGTTCCGACAGCATGTACTGGAAAATGGACTTCTTGACTACGAAGACACTTTATAGGCGGATCAGTTCGCCGGCCTGTGAGGTAGGGACTCATCCGGTCCTTGGCGGCGGCCGGGAGACCAGCCGATAGGTACCCGCCACGGCGGCTCTCCTCGACCAATCAAGTCGGTGATTCTTGCCCCGAGCTGCTCCGACGGCGTTGCCGCTTATTCGGCGTATATGACCAAGAATCAACCGGAATCAGCTAGTCCGAGCCGCACCAGCCAGAAGAAAAACCCATGCTCTAGCAGCACAAACAAGCGCATTTCCGGAACAACTCGGACTCCCCGATTCCAAATCCCTAGGTCGCAGGTTCGATTCCTGCCGGGGGCGCTGGTCAGAGGTGGTGTTTAGCCGCCGGCGACGAGGTTCAGGTAAGCCGGCTCGCACCCTGACGAATCACCCCGAACAGTCCCCCATTCGTTCCGACGGCGACTGTGATGAGCTGCGACCACGCAGCTGACCGCTATAGGCACAAAGACGCGGCAAACCACGATGGCGACCGTGCAAACCAATCGACGCTTTATGAAACCCTGCCTGCCGGGATATTTGGACGCAGGCGTCAATATTGTGATCCAAGCCACTATGACATTGTCGTGACATTTACCCAGCATTGACTAACCTCGGAACCATTCAAAGTCGCTGAGAACATGCTCTCGAACTCGTCTAGCTCGTCATATCTGCGAAAGGTTTCTCATGTCCAGTTTGCTGACTCGCCGCTACAAGCAGGCCAGACGCAGGCTGAAACTGGCCGTTCACGACTTCCGAACCTTCACCTCACCTGCGGTCAAGGTGGTATTGGTTGCACTGTTGATGCTCGTCACGGTGGCTGCCGTCATCTATGCGCTGCGCAATGACCCAGCAAAGAGCCTGCCCGCCCAACCCGACACGCAGCCGGCCGCGCTGTGGTCGGTGCAGTCAGCAGCCGACCACTCTGACACGCTCACCGTCGGGCGCCCGACGGCCGTCTGACCCGTCGCCACAAGAATCCGACAAGGATCCATCAAGGGCTGGCGTCGACTCTTTCCTCATCGCCCGACGAGAGGAAAGAACATGACCACCACCCTCATCCGCACCATCGTCACCACCGGCCTGATCGGCCTTGCCGCGCTGGGCTCCTCAGGGGTGGCGCATGCGGAGATGTTCGGCGATCCCGCCGGCATGGCCGGCTGGACCGTCGAGCAGGCCTACAACGACTGCGCGCTGATGGCCGCCGCCGACGTAATAGGACAGATCACCGGAACCGCGCCCGACGAAGAAGAGATCATCGAGTTCGCCAAGCACACCCCCAGCGTGACCGTCTCCGACGACATGATCTACGACCAGACCGATGACGAGGACGACCCCAACGGCGGCACCATCTTCGGTGACCTGCCGATTGTGCTGGCGCACTACGGCGTTGCGGCCCACTATGTCGACGGCGCCAATCTCCATTCCATCGAGCACGCACTGGATCGCGGCGCAGCGGTGATCGTCAGCCTGAACTCCGAGAGCATCTGGGACGTCGACGGTGACCGCACCGTGTCCGACCATGCGGTGGTGGTGACCGGCGTCGACACCGACGCGGGGATCGTGCACCTCAACGACAGTGGCACCGCCGACGGCGCCGACGAGCAGGTCAGCATCGAACTCTTCGACGCCGCCTGGGGCACCAGTGGCTACGAGATGGTGGTGACCCGCTGATCCGCTGTCGATGATGCGGAACACCGGATACTCGACAAGATCTCTGCCGGCTAACGCGAGGTCACCAGTCCGTCGAGAAGCAGATCGACCATGCGGGTGGACTGCTCGGGGGAACTGCTGACCAGGAAGATGCCCAACAGACTGGACACCACGTCGTCGGCGCAGACATCGGCCCGCAGGCTACCGTCCGCCACGCCGGCCTGTAGCAGGGTGGTGACGGCGCCGACGATGGCCGCTCTGGTGTCAGTGCGCTCCACCACCCCGGACTCGAAGATGGCCACCAGAGACTCGGCCATACCGCGTTTGGCGGCGACGAACTCGGCGTAACGGCGCATCCACAACCGCAATGCCTCGACAGGTGGGTGTGCTGCCACCAACGCGGGCGCGCATGCCGACACCTCGGCCAGTTCAGCGCGGTACACCGCTTCGATGAGTGCATCACGTGTCGGGAAGTGGCGATACAGCGTGCCGATTCCGACGCCGGCCTCGCGCGCGATGCCCTCCAGGGACACCGATCCGTCCTGCGCGGCGAACGCGGCAGCCGCCACCGCCAGTAGACGCTCGCGGTTACGTCGTGCGTCGGCACGCTCGGCCATATCGGAGGCCCCTCCGTTTCTGTTACGGTGAAAACGGAGGCTCCTCCGAATTTGTCACGAGTATGCCAGCAGGAGTGCACATGACCGCACGTATCGGCTCCCACCCCGTCAACCGCGTCGGATACGGAGCCATGCAACTCGACCAGAACGTCGCCGAAGAGGACGCCGGCGCGATCCTTCGGCGAGCCGTCGAACTGGGCGTCAACCACATCGACACCGCCTCGTTCTACGGCGCCGGCGAGGTGAATCGCCGCATCAGGCGCACATTGGCGCCCTACCGGGATGATCTGGTGATCGTCAGCAAGGTCGGCGCGACCCCCGCCGACGGACCTATCCCGCTCAAACCGGCGCAGAAGCCGGCCGAATTGCGCGCCGAGGTCGAAGCCAACCTCACCGAACTCGGGCTCGAGTGCATTCCGGTGGTCAATCTCAGACGCCTCGACCTGGGCCCTGGCGTGCAGGCCGAGGGCGACCAGATTGTCAGCATGGACGACCAGCTCGCGGAGATGATCGCGTTGCGCGACGAGGGAAAGATCGGCGCCATCGGGCTCAGTGCCGTGGATGTCGACGGTGTGCGTGCCGCGCTGCCCGCGGGAATCGTCTGTGTGCAGAACGCGTACAGCCTGCTGGACCGGGCGCAGGAGGCCACCCTCGAGCTGTGCCGGGCCGAAGGCATCGCCTGGGTGCCGTTCTTCCCGCTGGGTTCGGCCTTTCCCGGGTTTCCCAATGTGGCCGACAACCCCGTGGTCCAAGCCGTGGCCGCTGATCTGGATGCCACGGCGGCCCAGGTAGGGCTGGCCTGGCTGCTGATGCACGCGCCGAACACGCTGCTCATCCCCGGCACCCGGTCGCTGCACCATCTGGAACAGAACATCGCCGCAGCCACCCTGGCGCTGCCCGCCGATGCCACAGCGTGGCTCGACGCCGTGGGAAGCACTGAACCCCAGCACCATGGCATGGACCAGTTCATCGAGAGCTGACTACGTATTGACGCAAACGTCAAGCACCGCTGCGGTTTTCACCACCTCCCACACACATGCAGTACGTGCCCTACGATTCCCTGCCATGGGGAGTTGGAATTCACTGACAGCGGCAGCACTGACCGGCCTGACAGCCGTGGGCATCGGCCTGGCCGCCGCCCCGGGGGCGGTGGCCGAGCAGCCCAACATCCCGGGCGTCATCACGCCCGACGAGGCCAGGGAGATCGCCGCCAGCGGCGCCAGCACGTGCGCCACACTGGCCCGCTCCGCTGCCACGGCCTCGTTGACTCCCGAGGACGTCAGCCTGGTCATCGACAGCTACCTCGGCGAAGGCTGGGATACCGAGTCCACCGCCGACATCCTCATGCAGTCGGTGGACCGTGGGTGTGGACAGTTTCTACCGCAGGTGTCGCGAGCCCTCACCAGCTACAACCCCGGCTGATCGGTAGCGCGCAGAATCCGACAAGAATCCGACAAGGTCGGTGTCGGAGGCTTCACCCATGAACCTCGCCCGCCGTTTCGGCGCCCGCCACTTGGTCGCCATGGCGCTCATCCTCGGCGTCGCCCAGGCGGGCGCGCCGACCGCCGCCGCCCACGTCCTCGACAGCGATGCCGACCCGCCTGTCACCGAATGTCTACCCCGGTCTCGGACTCCCACAGTCGACCCGCTGGCGGTCACCGTCGCCTCATGCGGTGCACTGGGCGCTGCATCGGTGATGGTGTTCTTGGTGGCAGCACCGAAGCGGGACGACGAGGAGTGACTCAGCGCCAATCCCGAAAGGCGCTCATCAAGCGGGAACGGAACGCCGGGTCGAGTTCGTCGGCAGGGATGCGTCCCACCGTAGACACGGTGGACCGGAACTGCTGCAGATAATTCTCGCAACCGTCACACTCGAGCAGGTGGGCATCGAAGCGGGCCCGCTCATCCAACCCGAGCGAGTCGTCGAGATACGCCGTCACCAACTCGACAAGCTCGTTGCAGTCCAAGGACTTTCCCGTCATAACGATTCCCTCAGGTAGTTCTCGAGCGCTTGCCGCACCGCAGCCCGGCCCCGGTGCAACAGGACACGTTGGTTGGCGATGCTGATGTCGAGCAGCTCGCACACTTCCGCCGAATCCATTCCCAGCATGTCACGCAGTGTCACCACCACCCGCTGCCGTTCAGGCAGCCTGTCCAACTCGCGGCGGGCCATCGCGATCAACTCATCGCCGAGCACTGTCCCTTCCGGGGTGTCCGGAAACGGCGCGGGCACTTCAGTGGGCAACCAATGCCCCGGATAGGGATCGTCGGCACCGCGGAAGCGGGCGGGGTCGACGGTGCCGTCGGTGAAGGCCAACACCTCGAGGTCGCTGTGACGGCGTTCTCGCACTCCCCTGTTCTTGGCGATATTGATCAGAATCGTGAAAAGCCATGTGCGCAGCGAGGATCGGCCTTCGAACGAACCGATTCCCTTGAGCAGCGCGATCCAAGTCTCCTGCACCACTTCTTCGGCCATCTCACGGCTGGACACGTAACCACGCGCTATTCGCAGCATCGCGGCGGTGTGCCGGTCCACGAGTTCGCAGAAGGCCGATTCGTCACCGGCCCTCAGCGCGGCGACGAGCCCCACCTCGTTACCATCTGTCCTGGTCATGGTGATCAAGATGCTAAACCCGAGCGTCGTCCCGCGAGGCGAAGTCGGCTCGCACGGCATCGGTCAGGGTCCATGTCGCCACACCCAGGAGTACCACGTCTTTGATCAGGAACTGACCGGTGCTCGACAGCACGGGAAACCCGCCCGCGCTGGATTCGAACACTCCCGGGGTGGTGAACAGGAAGCTCAGCGTAGCCAGGAACAGGCAGATGGCCACGACACTGCCGGTAGCAGAAAGTCTTGGCCACCAAGGTTTCACCGCGATCAGGATTGCCGCGGCGACCTCCACGACCCCCAGGACGGCGGAGAACGCCGTCACCGAGAGGACGTCGTACACCCAACTCATGAAAGGACTGTTGGCCACCAGCGGCTGGATACCCTGCGCCTCGAATGCGGTGAACTTCAACAGCCCGATCCACCCGAGTACCAGCACCAGGCCGTAACGGGTGAGCGCGCCGGCCAGGTTGGCAAGTCGAACCGAGTTGTGTTGACTGACTTCGGTACTCGATGTTGTCATTGTCATTCCTTCCAGATCTGCGGATATGACCATGAGTGCTCACCGAAGCGGTGGGCGTTACACCAGACAGTGCCACCTCAACGGACGGTGACGTACACCGTCATCACGATGTCCGGCGCGAACTGGCGGTCGTAGTCGGTGTAGCTGTCGTGATTGGCGGCGTTGGCATCGGTGTGGGTGAACGTCGCGCCCTTGCCGACGGACACCACGGTGGCCTGGTCGAGAGGCCTGTCACTGAGCCGGTTGACGATCACTTGATACCCCTGCGCCTCGAGGTCGTCGATGGCCTGGACCGCATTGCTCGCTGCGGTGGGCGCGGCGGCAGCCGGAGCGGCCATGCCGAGGACGGCGACTGACAGGGCGCCGGCAACGGTGACGGCGATGGTGTGCTTCTTCATTTCGGGTTCCTGCTCTTTCGTGTTGCGAACCGGTGCTTGATAGTGCTGAGCTCCGGGTGATCCGTTACACCGCAGGCAGGTCCGCGTCCGCCTCATGGCGCCAACCATCCGAACCCGCGAACAGCAGGCAACCATCTCACCAGCAACGTGACGCAGCCGGCGTTCAGCCCTATTCGTGAACCCGGTAGCGTGCGACCATGGCCAGCGCAGACCCCGTGCTCTACCAGGTAGACGATCGCGTCGCCCTGATCACCGTCAACGACCCGGACCGGCGCAATGCCGTCACCGACGCGATGTCGGCGCAGTTGCGGCAGGCCATCGAGACCGCGGAAGCCGACACCGGCGTGCACGCGGTGGTCATCACCGGGGCCGGCAAGGCATTCTGCGCTGGGGCTGACCTCAGCGCGCTGGGGGCCGCCGCCGAGGAGGGGTTGCTGCGGATCTATGACGGCTTCATGGCCCTGGGGAGTTGCACGCTGCCCACCGTCGCCGCGGTGAACGGCCCGGCCGTCGGGGCCGGGTTGAACCTGGCGCTGGCTGCCGATGTGCGGATTGCGGGGCCGAAGGCTGTCTTCGATCCCCGCTTCCAGAAGCTGGGCATCCATCCCGGTGGCGGTGCCACCTGGATGCTGCAGCGCGCGGTCGGCCCGCAGGTGGCGCGGGCCGCCCTGTTGTTCGGGATGCGGTTCGATGCCGAGACGGCGGTGACGCACGGGTTGGCACTGCATGTCGCCGACGATCCGGTGGCCGCGGCGCTGGATCTGGCACGCGGCCCGGCGTCGGCGCCGCGGGAAGTGGTGCTCGCTACCAAGGCAACCATGCGCGCCACTGCCTCGCCGGGGGCCGTGGACACCGACTCGCACCACAGTGCCATGCGCACCGAACTCGGACCGCAGGCGAGTTCCATCCAATCACCGGAGTTCACAGCGCGATTGGCCGCCGCGCAACGCCGATAGAGGTTTCACATTCGGAGCTCAGAGCCGAGCGCCGCTGCGTCCGGGTACGAGAATCTCTGCAACAACGTTTCCGGCAAATCAATTCACAGGACAAAGAGTACGCTAGAGTCGGTTCTAGCCTGCGCTTGTGCCATGCACGTGTGTCGCTGTTCGCGCTCGCCAGCAAGGAAGTGCACATGCAGCGACTTGTCGAAGCGCTCACCGCGTCGGTAGATCCAGTGTTGTTGACGCGCCGGATTGCCGAGCAAGCCTGCCTGTTCACTCCCAAGGCCAGCGGCGCCGTCGTCAGCATCTGTACCCCCGAGGACCACTTGGTGATCGTCTCTGCCCACGGTGCCACCTCGTCGCAACTCGGTTTGGTGTCGCCGATGGAAGGGACCTTCCAAGCTCGGGCCCTCCAGTCGAGGAGACCGGAAGTCGTTTATGACACATGGGACGATCCCCGGCTCCCGCCGCCCACCCGACAACTCGCCATCGACATGGGTATCCGCTCCGGGGTGGCTATTCCACTGTTCCACAACAATGTGGGACTCGGCGTGCTGTCGGTGGTGGCGGCCGAGCCCTCCGCGTTCGACGAGTTGGACATCGCGGCCATCGCGTCACTGAGTCGGCTGGTTTCAGCGTTGATCGGCTCGCATTCTGAACTGTCGTGCCTCCTCAACGACCTCTTCGATGACACCGGCCATACCTCGCGCACGCAGTCGACCGCGCGGTTTCTCGCGGCACTTCTCATCCCCGAACGGGCCGATCAAGATGATCTGCACGACGGGCTCGACTCCATGCTGGCGGCTGGTCCGCTGCGTCCGGTGTTTCAACCGATCAGGGACCTGTGCACTCGCACTGTGGTCGCCGTCGAAGGGCTCTGCCGTTTCCCAGGCGCTGGGGAACTCGATGCCGGGCAGTGGTTTTCGCGGGCAAGAAGGCTGGGTCGCGGTATCGATCTGGAACGCCGGGCCCTGCGAACCATTCTCGAGGCGGCTGCGCTGGATGACGACGTCCAAAAGTACCTGTTGAAAAGCGATCGCAAACTGGTGGTCGAGATCACCGAACACGAGCCGTTCCCGGACGATCTGGGACAGGGCTTGGAACCGTTGCGCCGCAAAGCTATACAAATTGCGGTGGACGACGCCGGCGCCGGCTATGCCAACCTCAACCAGATCCTGCGGATTCAGCCCGACATCGTCAAGATCGACGGCGAGCTCACCACCGCCATCGACCGCGACCCGGTCCGGCGCGCACTGGCCTCGTCCATCGTGCAGTTGGCGAAAGAACTGGATGCGCGCATCGTTGCCGAGGCAATAGAGTGCGATGCACAGCAACTCGTACTGCGACGACTGGGCGTCCACTACGGCCAGGGGTATCACCTCGGCCGCCCGGCGCCGGCACAGCAGATCCTGCCCCAGCTCGCCGACCTGACTTCCTGAATCACAGATCGAGCAGTGCCCGTTCCGGCGACTCGACAAGCTCGCGCAGATCGTTGAGGAACGCCGCCACCTGCGCACCGTCGACAACACGGTGATCGAACGCGCATGTCAGTCGCATGGTGGGCCGTGCACACACCTGGCCGTCGACCACCACCGGCCGTGGCCTCAGCGACCCCATGCCGAGGATCGCCGCCTCGGGCGGGTTGATCACCGGCACCCCGTCATCCAGACCCAGCGCACCGAAGTTCGAGACAGTGAACGTCGAGCCCTGCAGCTCAGCCGGTTTCACCGTGCCCGCACGCGCCGCGTCGATCAGTCTGCTGACCTCGTCGGACAGTTCGCGGGTGGTCTTGAGATGTGCATCGACCACCACCGGCACCAGTAACCCGCGGGGGGTGGCCACACCGAACCCGAGGTGCACCGCGTGGTGGGTGTGCACCTGCGGGCCATCGGGGCCGTCTACCCAGGTGGAGTTGACCAGGCGATGCCGACTCAAGGCCAGTACCAGCAGCCGCAACGTCAGCACGAACGTCGTCACCTGCAGGTTGCTCCGCACGTCCAGCACCCGGGTGCCGTCGACGTCGACACCCGCGTGAGCATCCGGAATCTGACTGCGTGACAGGACCATTCGCTTGGCCATCTCCGCATGCACACCACGAACCGGCAGCACGTCGTGTGCGATGCCGGCGCGTGAGGCCGCCGTGACACCGGCGGCCGCCAGCACCGAATCCCGGGAGATCACCCCGTCGACCCCTGGTTCGAGGTCACCGAGATCGACCAACAGATCAGCGGCCAGTTTGCGGACCGCAGGCTTGGCCCTGGGGCGCGCCCGCCGGCTGACGTCAAGGTCGGCGTCGGCTCCGTAGCCCACGAGGACCGGCGTGCGCGTTCCCGGAGCGGAGTCGACGCACACCAGCGGAGCTCCGACCGCCAGCACGTCTCCGGGTTGGCCGCCCAGCGACATAATTCGGCCTGCGAACGGACTGGGGATCTCGACTGCGGCCTTGGCCGTCTCCAATGTGCACAGTGTCTGGTTCAAGGTGACCTCGTCGCCCACGGCGACGTTCCACTCCACCAGGGTGGCCTCGGTGCGACCTTCTCCGAGATCGGGGACCAGGAACTCGCTCATGGCATGCCCATCGCGCGGTCTACACAGTCCAGCAGCCGGTCAGGCCCTGGCAGCCAGACCTTCTCGAGCCGGGCCGGTGGATACGGGGTGTCGAATCCGCACGCACGCAGCACCGGGGCCTCCAAGTCGTAGAAGAGGTCCTCCTGGATGCGGGCGGCCAACTCTGCCCCGAAGCCCAGCGTGCGCGGCCCCTCGTGCAGCACGACGGCGCGGCCGGTGCGCCGGACCGAGTGGGTCACGGTGTCGAAATCCAGCGGGTTCAGCGACCGCAGATCCACCACTTCCAGATCGACGGGACTCTGCTGCGCCGCGGCCAGCGCCGTACCGACCAGCGATCCGTAGGTCAGTACGGTGACATCGCGGCCGGGGCGACGCACGACAGCCTGCCCGAGGGGCGGCGCCGGTGTGCTGGTGTCGACGGGCTCGCGGCCCCAGTATCGACGTTTCGGTTCCAGGAAGATCACCGGGTCGCGGGCGTCGATCGAGTAGCGCAACAGCCAGTACGCATCCGTCGGTGTGGACGGCACCACCACCTTCAATCCCGCGGTGTGCAGCCAGTAGCTCTCGGTGGACTCCGAATGATGTTCCACCGCACCGATTCCGCCGAATGACGGGATGCGCACCGTCACGGGCATGTCGACATCGCCGTGTGTGCGCATCCGGTATTTGGCCAGATGGCTGACGATCTGATCGAACGCCGGGTACGAGAAGCCGTCGAACTGGATCTCCGGCACCGGGACGAATCCGCGAATCGCCATACCGATGGCAATGCCGATGATGGCCGATTCGGCCAGCGGTGTGTCGAAACACCGTTGCTCACCGAAGGTCTCGGCCAGGCCCTCGGTGACCCGGAAGACCCCACCCAAGTTGGCCACGTCCTCCCCGAACACCAGCACCCTGTCGTTGGCGGCCATGGCGTCGTGCAGTGCGGCATTGATCGCCTTGCCCATACTCAGATCGGGTATGCCGGGAAGGTCGGCGGACAGTGGTGGACGCTCGATGATCTGTGTCATGCTCAGGCCTCCCTGGCCAGTTCGGCCAGCAACCGGTCCCGTTGGTCGGCCAGCTCGGCGGTGATGTCGTGATAGACGGTGTTGAACACATCGGCGACGTCGAAGTCCGGCTCGTCGATGATGTTGGCGCGCAACTCTTCCCGCAGCCGCTGAGACCGGGCCACCGTCCGCTCCTCGAGACGTTCGGTCCAAACACCCTCGGATTCGAGATACGTGCGGTACCGCGCGATCGGATCACGGGTCTCCCAGAGCCGCACCACCTCAGGATCGCGGTACCGGGTCGGGTCGTCGGAGGTGGTGTGCGGCCCCATCCGGTAGGTCAACGCCTCGATGAGGGTGGGCCCGCCTCCCGCGCGGGCCCGTTCGGCCGCCTCTGCCATCACCGCGAAGCACGCCAGCACATCGTTGCCGTCCACCCGCACCCCGGGCATTCCGTACCCGACCGCTTTGTCCGCCAACGACGGCGCCGCCGTCTGCCGGTGCAGCGGCACCGAGATCGCCCACTGGTTGTTCTGGATGAAGAACACGCACGGCACCCGGTACACCGCTGCCAGGTTGAAGGCCTCGTGGGCGTCACCCTCGGAGGTGGCGCCGTCCCCCATGAACGCAACCGTCACAGAGTCCTCGCCAAGGCGCTGGGCCGCCATGGCAGCACCGACGGCGTGCAGGCCGTGCGTGCCGATGGGAATGGCCAGCGGGGCGCAGCACTTTTCGGTGAAGTCCAGGCCGCCGTGCCAGCGACCCCGCCACACCGCACCCACCTTGGACGGGTGAATTCCACGGGCCAGGAAGGCACCCAGTTCGCGGTACTGCGGGAACAACCAGTCCGTCTTGCGAAGAGCGGCGGCGGCGCCGATCTGCGCGGCTTCCTGGCCTCGACACGACGCGAACAGTGCCAGCTCACCTTGGCGCTGCAGGTTCACGAACTCGGTGTCCAGGCCGCGGGTGACGACCATCAGTTCATAGAGCCAGGACAGGGTTTCCGGCGGTAACTGGCTTCGGGCACGCGCCTCGGGAGTCGCGCTCCCGTCGGGCGCCACGAACTGGACAGGCTCGACCACTACTGCCATACCGCCTCCTTGGGCCATGCGACGGCATGTGGCGCCGTCAGACGACTGAGGTGCTCAGCACGGCTGCGGTCAGAGCAAAACCCCTGGTGTGGGGCCTGTCAGCGGGCGCCGGGGTGGGGCGCCAGGCCGACGATGCGCTCTGCTCGCCGCAATACTGGGGCATCCACCATTATGCCCTCGAACTGGAAGACGCCCCGCTGGTTTGCCACTTCGGCCAGGACGTGTCGGGCCCAGCGCACCTGCTCGTCGGTGGGGGTGTACGCAGCGCGGATCACCGCCACCTGGCTGGGGTGGATGGCCACCTTGGCGTCGAATCCCACGGCCACAGCGTCGTCGGCTTCAGCTGCCAGCCCGTCGAGATCCTTGATGTCGATGTACACCGCGTCCAGAGCCAGTCGCCCGTAGGCCTTCGCCGCCAGCAATGACTGCGAGCGCACGTGCTGGGCGACGTCGCGGTAGCTGCCGTCTGCGCGCCGGTTGGCGGTGCCGCCGGTGAGGGCGAAGAGGTCCTCAGCTCCCCACATCACCGCGTAGGCGTTATCGGATCGGGTGGATTCGACGACGTTGAGTGCCCCGAGCGGAGTTTCGACGAGCACGATGACATCCAGCGGCGCCAGTGCGCTGACCTGTTGCGCCGACTCGGTTTTGGCAAGCATGACGGTGGTGTACGGCGTCTGGGCCAGGGCCTGCAGGTCGAGGTGGTGATCAGCGGTTCCACTGGGGTTCACCCGGACCACGGTGCGGCCCGGCTGCAGCGGGGTGTCGATCAGGGCCCGACGGGCTAGTTCCCGGTCCTTGGCGGCGACGCCGTCTTCGAGGTCCAGGATCACCACGTCGGCCGCGTTGGCGGCCTTGTCGAAGCGCTCCGGGCGATCGGCCGGGCAGAACAGCCAGGCCGGGCCGGGACTATCCAACGCCATCTACGTCCTCCGGAATCTTTCGGACCATGGTCTTGCGGGACGCCGTGGCCACGATGTCGCCGTGCTGGTTGCGCCCGGTGTGGGCGAAGGTCACGATGCCCTCACCGGGACGGCTCTTGGATTCACGCTTGTCGGCGATCACCGTCTCCGCGTAGAGCGTGTCACCGTGGAAAAGCGGCTTGGGAAAGGCGATGTCAGAGAAGCCGAGGTTGCCGACGATGGTGCCCTGTGTCAGCTGCGCCACCGAGAGGCCCACCAGAGTGGACAGCGTCAGCATCGAATTCACCAGCCGCTGATGGAACGGCGGCTGCGCGTCGGAGAACGCCGCATCCAAGTGCAGCGCCTGGGTGTTCATGGTCAGCGTGGTGAACAGCACGTTGTCCGCTTCGGTGAGGGTGCGCCCCGGGCGGTGCAGATACTTGACGCCGAGTTCCAACTCCTCGAACCAGAGACCACGCTGCACAACAACTTTCGTTTCCGCCATGGGTTACAACCCCATGGTCCGGGCGATCACCATGTACTGCACCTCGGTGGTGCCTTCCCCTATCTCCAGGATCTTGGAGTCACGGTAGTGCCGAGCCACCGGGTACTCGTTCATGAAGCCGTAGCCGCCGTGGATTTGAGTGGCGTCGCGGGCGTTGTCCATCGCCGCCTCGCTGGAGACCAGCTTGGCTATCGCGGCCTCCTTCTTGAACGGTTTGCCTGCCAGCATCAGGGCCGCTGCGTCGTAGTAGGCGGCGCGGGCGGCCTGGGCTCGGGCCTCCATACGGGCGATCTTGAACTCGATGGCCTGGTAGCTGGCGATCGGATTGCCGAAGGCGGAGCGCTCTTTGGCGTACTTCACACTTTCGTCCACGCAGCCCTGCGCGGCGCCGACCGACAGCGCCGCGATGGCGATGCGTCCCTCGTCGAGGATCCGCAGGAAGTTCGCGTAGCCGCGCCCGCGGGTACCGAGCAGGTTTTCTTGCGGTACCCGGACATCCTGGAAGGTCAACGGATGGGTGTCCGACGCGTTCCAGCCGACTTTGTTGTAGGCGGGCTCGGCAGTGAACCCCTCAGTGGGCACCGGCACCAGGATGGAGCTGATCTCGTTGTCACCCGTGAGCGCCGTGACCGTCACCAGGCGGGTGATGTCGGTGCCCGAGTTGGTGATGAACTGCTTGTTGCCATTGATGACCCACGTTGATCCATCCGCCCGAGCGGTGGTCTTGGTGGCGCCGGCGTCGCTGCCACCCCCGGCTTCGGTGAGCCCAAACGCACCCAAGGCCTTTCCGCTGGCCAGCAGTGGTAACCACTGCTGCTTCTGCTCCTCGTTGCCAAACCGGTACACCGGCATGGCGCCCAGCGACACCCCGGCCTCGAGGGTGATGGCAACACTCTGGTCGACCTTTCCGAGCTCCTCGAGCGCCAGACACAACGCGAAGTAGTCGCCACCCATGCCGCCGTACTCTTCGGGGAACGGCAGTCCGAACAGTCCCATGTCGGCCATTCCCGCCACCACCTCGTACGGGAACGAGTGCTCCTCATCGTGTTTGGCGGCCACCGGTGCCACGACGCTGCGCGCGAAGTCACGGACCGTCTTGGCGAGTTGGGCGTAGTCGTCGGGCAGGTTGCCGGTCGACAGGTAGTCAGTCATTCGCGTCACTTTCTGTAGCGATGATTCTGGCCAGCGGTTGGCCGACCTTGACCTGATCCCCCACCGCGACCAGCACTTCGACGGTGCCGTCGACGGGTGCGGACAGGGAGTGCTCCATCTTCATGGCCTCGACGGCAACCACGACGTCGCCGGCGGCGACGGTGGCACCGTGCTCGACGTTGACGGCAACCACCGCACCGGGCATGGGGCTGACGAGTTCGGCGTCACCGGCGTGTTCATCGTCGGGTCGCACCGGCGCTTCCCGCACCTCGTCGACGAAGGTGACACCCCGGTCACCCGCCAGCCAGATGCGGTGTTCTTCGGCGGCCACCCGGTAGCTCTGCCGGATTCCATCGAGGGTCACTGTCAGCTTTCCATCATCGAGAGCGGCTGTCAGACTGTGGGTTTCGCCACTTCCGACTGCGGCGGTGGCAGCCTGCGGCACTCCGCTGATCCGGACATGATCGGTGCGGCGCCCGGACTGCAGCCGGGTCACGATTGCGGCAGGTTCGCCGAGGCGCCATCCGCAGGGCTGCGACCACAGGTCGGCTCCGGCGTCCTGCCAGCGCAGCAGCCAGCGGTAAGCGGCAGCCGCCACCAGTTCTGCGTCACCGGCACCGGTGGGGACGTAGTCGCCGACCCGACGGTCCAGCAGCCCGGTGTCCAACCTGCCGGCCACCACGTCCTCGTCGGCGAGCAGGAAGCGCAGGAAGTCGATGTTCGTCACGACACCCAGCAGCGAGGTGTCCGCCAACGCCCGGTCCAGCCCACGCAATGCCGTGTCGCGGTCCGGCCCGTGTGCGATGACCTTGGCCAGCATCGGGTCGTAATCGCTGCCCACCGAGGTTCCCGCGGACATGCCTGAATCCACCCGCACCCCAACACCTTCTGGTTCCCGTGCGAGCAGCACCCGCCCACCGGTCGGCAGGAATCCGTTACCCGGGTCTTCGGCGTACACGCGTGCTTCGACGGCATGGCCGTCGAAGCTGATCTCGGACTGCGCTACAGCCAGCTTCTCCCCCGCGGCGATCCGGATCTGCCACTCCACCAGATCCCAACCGGTGACCATCTCGGTGACCGGATGCTCTACCTGCAGACGGGTGTTCATCTCCATGAAGAAGAACTCGTCGGGCCGGTCGGCCGAGACGATGAACTCGACGGTGCCCGCACCGCTGTAGGCGACGCTGCGGGCGGTGTCGCAGGCCGCTTGTCCGATGCGGTCCCGGGTCTGCGGGTCCAGCAGCGGTGACGGCGCTTCCTCGATCACCTTCTGGTGACGGCGCTGCAGGCTGCATTCCCGCTCGCCGAGATGGATGACGTTGCCATGGTTGTCAGCGAGCACCTGGACTTCGATGTGTCGCGGCCGCAGTACGAATCGCTCGAGGAACAACGTATCGTCGCCGAACGCCGACGCCGATTCGCGCCGGGCCCCTGCCAGTGCCGCGGCAAGATCCGCCGTTCGCTCGACCATCCGCATGCCCTTGCCGCCACCGCCGGCAGAGGGCTTCACCAGTACCGGGTAGCCGATCTCGTCGGCAGCGGCGATCAGCTGCGCGTCGGTCAGCCCGGGCTCCGCAATGCCCGGTACCACAGGGACGTTGAAAGCCGACACGGTCTGTTTGGCGGTGATCTTGTCACCCATGGTCGCGATGACCGAGGCCGGCGGGCCGATGAACACGATGCCGGCCTTCTGCAGCGCTGAGGCGAAGTCGGCGTTCTCGGAGAGGAATCCGTACCCCGGGTGCACCGCCTGCGCGCCGGTGCGCCGGGCCGCATCGACCACCGCGGGGATGTTCAGGTAGCTCTGCCGCGCCGGCGCCGGCCCGATCAGCACCGCGGTATCGGCCTCGGCGACGTGGCGGGCGCCGGCATCGGCCTCGCTGTACACCGCGACAGATCGGATACCCAGTTGCCGCAGGGTGCGGATCACCCGAACCGCGATCTCACCGCGGTTGGCCACCAGGACGGTTTCGAAAGTCATGCCACTCACATCCGGAAGACGCCGTAGGACACCGGTTCCACCGGTGCGTTAGCGGTCACTGAAAGAGCCAGTCCCAGAACAGTTCGGGTGTCAGCCGGGTCGATCACCCCGTCATCCCAGAGCCGGGCCGTCGAGTAGTACGGATTGCCCTGCGACTCGTACTGGGCACGAATAGGCGCTTTGAACTCCTCTTCCTGCTCCGCGGTCATGTCACCTCTGACCGTCGCCAGTACCGATGCGGCCTGTTCACCGCCCATCACCGAGATGCGAGCATTCGGCCACATCCACAGGAACCGCGGCGAGTACGCGCGTCCGCACATCGAATAGTTGCCGGCGCCATAGGAGCCGCCGATCACCACTGTCAACTTGGGCACCCGTGCACAGGCCACCGCGGTCACCATCTTGGCGCCGTGCTTGGCGATGCCGCCAGCCTCGTAATCGCGGCCGACCATGAACCCGGAGATGTTCTGCAGGAACACCAGCGGGATTGTGCGCTTGTCGCACAGTTCTATGAAATGTGCTCCCTTGAGGGCGGATTCGCCGAACAGTACGCCGTTGTTGGCGACGATGCCCACCGGGTGTCCGTGGATGTGGGCGAAGGCGGTGACCAACGTCTGTCCGTACTCGGCCTTGAACTCACTGAACACACCGCCGTCGACAACACGGGTGATGACCTCACGCACGTCGTAGGGCACCCGAGGATCGGTGGGCACCACGTCGTAGAGCTCACGTTGATCGGCGATGGCGTCCACCGTCGGGCGCACTTCCCACGGTGACGGTTCCCGCGGCCCAAGGCTTGCGATGATGTCGCGCACGATGCGCAACGCGTCGCGGTCGTCGTGAGCCAGATGGTCGGTGACGCCGGAGGTCCGCGAATGTAGTTCGCCTCCACCGAGTTCCTCCGCGGTTACCACTTCACCGGTGGCGGCTTTCACCAGAGGCGGTCCACCGAGGAAGATGGTGCCCTGGTTGCGCACGATGACGGCCTCGTCGCTCATCGCGGGCACGTATGCCCCTCCCGCGGTGCAGGACCCGAGCACTGCGGCGATCTGTGGAATTCCCTTGGCGCTCATCGTCGCCTGGTTGTAGAAGATCCGGCCGAAGTGGTCCCGGTCGGGAAACACCTCATCTTGACGCGGCAGGAACGCCCCGCCGGAGTCCACCAGATACAGGCACGGCAGCCGATTCTGGGCGGCGATCTCCTGGGCCCGCAGATGCTTTTTCACTGTGATCGGGTAGTAGGTACCACCTTTGACGGTGGCGTCGTTCGCGACGATCATGCATTCGCGCCCCGACACCCGACCGATACCGACAATCATTCCCGCACCGGGGCATTCGTCGTCGTACATGCCGTCCGCCGCCAGCGGAGCCACCTCCAGCAGCGGACTGCCCGGATCCAGCAGCCCGTCCACGCGGTCGCGGGGCAGCAACTTGCCGCGGGCTACGTGGCGCTCGCGGGATTTTTCCGGACCACCCAGCGCGGCGATCGACAACTTGTCGCGCAACTGGGCCGCCAGTTCGAGGTGCTGCTCGCGGTTGGCCAGCTGTCTGTGGTTGGACAACACGGAGGTCATGCCCACTCCATCGCTATTTCGGTTAATGACGAATAACTGATGGTATGTTAGTCATGATTAACTGAAGTTGTCCAGCACGGAATTCCAGGCGGAGGCGCCGAGATGTCCACCCCGAACGCGACCAGGCGCAGCCAGGCCAAGTCCGACCGACGCTCGCTACTGTTGAAAGCCGCTGAACGGCAGTTCGCCGAGCGGGGATTTTTGAGCGTGCGACTCGAGGACATCGGCGCCGCCGCGAACGTCAGCGGACCGGCGATCTACCGGCACTTCCCCAACAAGGAGGCCATGCTGGTGGAACTGCTGGTGGGGATCAGCACCCGCCTGCACAACGGCGGGCGCGCTGTGGTGAACCAGGTCGAAACCCCTGAAGCCGCATTGACGGGGCTCATCGACTTCCATCTGGACTTCGCACTCGGCGAACCGGACCTGATCCGCATCCAGGACCGCGACCTGAGCCAATTGCCGGCCGCCGCCCTGCGTCAGGTGCGTCGCAGCCAGCGACAGTATGTGGAGGTGTGGGTGCACGTACTCCAGCAGGTTCACCCGGGTCTGGCCGAGGCAGACGCACGGTTGATGGCGCACGCAGCATTCGGGTTGATCAACTCGACCCCGTACAGCACGAAGCCGGTCGGGGCAAACCCGACCGGCTCCGCACCGCAGTCACGTGCGGTACTGCGTGCTATGACCCTGGCCGCGCTTCGTTGCGCGATCGACGGGTCGTGACGGCTCTAATACCAGGCTTTGCGCCCAGCCACCGGACGGCCAACCGCTCCCAGAATCCAGAAGACGGCGCCGATCACCAGCAAGATGATGCCGATGGTCCACAGAATGTTGATGTTCAACACGAAGCCCAGAATGAGCAGGATAGCTCCGAGGACGATCATGGTTCCTACCTTTCAGTGAACTGAATTCTCTGTACGGGCCCTAGGCGCTGGGCTGCGGCAAGTTGCAGCTCTCCACCGTCGGATTGACACCCGCGTAATTCAACGGCCCCACCACTACGGTCAGTGCAATGGAACCCGCTGTCGCGCAGTTGGTTTCAGCGCTCTCGAAGTACCCCCGCTGAAACGCGGCAAACACTCCGATCAAAAGCCAGATCAGGACAATCACGCCGAGTAGACCACCGCGTCGCATCAGAGCCTCCGTTCGACATCTCACTACCTGGCGAAGCAAGGTTTACCCGTGCGCAAAATCTCCAAACATGACGATTTGGTGGCGTTTTGGCCGCACCGCGTGACGTGTCTAGCGAGCGGCTGTGAAGGCGCTGTGCAGCCATTCACACACCGCATTGGCCAGGGCGGCGCGGTTCTCCCGCTTGGCGATCTCATGCCCGTCGTCGTCGAACACCAGGTAGCGCACGGTGCGCCCCCGCTCGCGCAGCGCCTGCGCCATCTGATCAGACTCCCCCACCGGCACATTGGTGTCGTTGCCACCGTGTACCAGCAGCAGCGGGGCCGTCAACGCATCCACTCTCAGCAACGGCGACAACTGATCCAACAGGTCCCGGTCACTGATCGGGTGCCCGTACTTGGGGTAGGCCGCCGCGGCAATCCACGCCTCGGTGTTCCGGTAGAAGGTGCTGAGGTCGCTCATCCCGCAGATGCTGACGCCCGCGGCAAACAACTCCGGATGGAAGGTCAACGACGCCAGGGTCAGATAGCCGCCGTAGGACCACCCGCCCACCGCGACACAGTCCCGCTCGGCGAAGCCGTTGTCCACCAGATGGTGAACGCAGTCAGCGACGTCGTCGATGGCCGCGAAGCGGCGCTCCCGGTCGTCGGCGTGCATGAACGAGCGCCCGAAACCACCGGAACCACGGACATTGGGCGTCAGCACCGTGATGCCTTCGTTGAGCAACTGCGGGAACACCTCGCTGTACCCGGGACGCGACTGGCCTTCGGGTCCGCCGTGCAGATAGATCAGCGCTCCGATGCTGTCCACCCCCGGCGGGGGTGCGTACCGCCACGCGGTGATCTTCATTCCGTCGCGCGCGACGATGGTGTCCAGGGTGGGCGCCGACGCCAGCGGACCCGACATGGGCACACGGTCCACCGCTTCCCACTCCAGCGTCCTGGTGTCCACCAGTTCGACCGTCCTTGGCTGCCACGGGCTCTCGACGGTCATGGCCACCATGGAGCCACCCGCGCTGATCGACAACTCACTTGCCACCAGGCCGGGCAGCGGGATGGGCGGCGACAGTGTGTAATCCGCGTACTGAAGTATCTGTAACTCGCTGCAGCCGTTGATGTTCCACAGGATCGCGACCGTGGACATGTCGTCGCTGACCACGAACTCGTCGAGCTCGTAGCCCGGTTTCTCGGCCACCACGTGATACGTCACGCCGTCCTCGGTGACCGTGACCTCCAGCAGCCGGGCGTGGTCGGCGCCGTTGTCCGAGCGAATCAGCGCACGCACAAAACCCTCGGTGCTGTTGGGGCCATACGTGGAAGCCGGCTGGTAGAGCTCCATGTTGTCGCCCTCAGCACCCGAACGCAGCCGACGGGGACCGTGGTCGTCGAGTATCACACCCATGTCGGTCACGGAGCCGGGATCGTATGGCAGAAGCGAGATCTCGGTGAGTCCGCGCAACATCAGCAACTCGCGGTACCCTCGCGGCCCGACCCGCACCAGCGAGGCGCCCGCCCACGAATCGACCAGCCGGCCTGCCGAACGTCGGTCCAGCACGATCCGGTTGCCGGTCGCCGGGTCGATCAGACAGGACTCGCCGACACCGTCTTGGCCGGTCAGGATCGCGGCCACCTGGGTACCGTCCCAACCGATCAGCTCGGCGGTGGCGTCATCGGTGTCCGAGCCCAGGCCGTCGATCCGGCGCGCATCACGGTCGTCAGGGTCGGTGGTGACCACCCAGATCTGGGTGCGGGAGGCACCGTCGGGAGCCACCTCGCACGCCAGCCAGTGGCCGTCGGCGGAATGGATGACCCGGGTGACGGGACCGTCAACGGGAAGTTCCACGTCGCGCGAGGAGCTGGCGCGCCAGCCGCGCAGGAAGCGCTGCACAGCGCGGGGGTAGCCGCCGTCGTCGACGATGTGCGCGAACGCCGTCGCATCGGGCGACAGCGATGCGCCGTAGATCGCGCGCACTCGCGGTCCCACCGAACGCCTCCCGTGTTCCTAGTCCGCCGACACCGTATCGGTTTGTACCCGGCCATGTTGTCCGGGATCCGGGCCCACGCGGGTAGCGTGGGCGAACATGAGGTGGGCATGAGCGATCCGCGCCGACCCGACGGGTCTGATCCATATCGCGGCGGCTGGTCCCAGCCGACGCAGCCGATGGGCGACCAAAACGCCCCCTACCCGGACCCGGCGTACGCCGGGCCGTACAGCTATCCCAGCTATGCGCCCAACAACCCCACCCAGCAGCTGCCGCCCTACTGGACGCAGACCCAGCAGCCGATGCAGCAGCCGCCGGAGCCGCCGGAACCCCGCTCACCGCGGTGGCTCTGGCTGGCTGCAGGCACTGCTGTCCTGATCGTGGTCGGCCTGGTGATCGCGCTGGTGATCAACGAAACCAATTCGAAGGAAAGCACCTTCGTGGCGCCGCTGCCGCCGGTGGCTCAGGAACCGACGACACCCACCCCGACGCGGGCACCGCCGCCGATCCCCCGGACCACGACTGCGACGCCCACCCCGACGACATCGATACCGTTGCTGCCACCCACCACGACAGTGCCCGGTGTCAGCGAGCCGGTGGTGTACACCGTCGACGGGGTAGGACGGGCGATCAGCATCACCTACGTCGATGCCGGCGGGGTGCTGCAGATGGAATTCAACGTGGTACTGCCGTGGACCAAAGAGGTGAGCCTGTCGTCGCCGGCGCTGAACGCCGCCAGTGTGACGGTGCTCAACGTGGGCCGCGAGGTGACGTGCACGGTATCGGTGGACGGTGAGCAGGTGCGCAAGCGGACGGGCACAGGCCTGACCATCTGCGCGTCAGCGGGGTGACTGCGCAATCAGACAGAGTGGGCTGAGTGCGCAGTGTGGCGTGGCACCTTCACGAACAGCATGGCCAGCAGCCCGGCGCCCAGCACCACACACAGTCCGGCGGTGCCCGCGCGATCGGTGCCGAACGCGTCGATGAACATGAAGAACATCCACGGCGCCAGGAACGACACCGCCCGGCCCGTCATCGTGTAGAGCCCGAACGCCACACCCTCGCGGCCGTCGACGGTCATCCGCAGCAATTGGGTGCGTGCCGAGGATTGGGTGGGCCCGACGAACAGACACAGCAGCAGCCCGCACACCCAGAACGCCACGGAACCCGACAGGGTGAGCAAGGTCAGCCCGGTGATGATCATGGCCGTCAGCGAGGTGACGATGACGGGCTTGGATCCCACCCGGTCGTCGACCATGCCGCCGACCACCGCACCTACCGCCGCAACGATGCACGCCGCGATACCGAAGATCAGCACATCGGCTTCGGTGAGTCCGTACACCGAGACACCGAGCACCGCACCGAAGGCGAACACCCCGGCCAAGCCGTCGCGGAAGACCGCGCTGGCCGCCAGGTAGAACACCAGGTTGCGGTCCCGGTGCCACTCGGCGGAGATGTCGGTCCACACCTTGCGGTACGCACCGATCAGGCCGATGCGCTCACGCGGCGGCTCCACCGGCTTCGGCCAGCGGTGCATGGTCAGCAGCAGCGGCAGTGCGAAGATCGCGAACCAGGCCGCCGCCAGCAGCATCGCCATCCGGATGTTCTCACCGCCCTCGGTGGACAGGCCCAAAAACCCGCGGGTGGGTCCGTCACCGGCGATGAAACCGAAGTACACCAGCACCAACAGCAGAACACTGCCGAAATAGCCTGCCGCCCAACCCAACCCCGAGATCCGACCCGAGTTCTCCGGCGTGGAGAGCTGCCGCAGCAGCGCGTTGTACGGCACGCTGGCCAGGTCGCCGCACGCCGCCGCGACCGCCAGCAACGCCAACCCCGCGAACAGATAGCCGGGCTCGTCGCGGATCAGGCTCATCGACGCTGCGGCGGCAACGGCAAGACCGGTCAGTATCGCCAGCACCTCGCGCCTCAACTGAGAGGCCTGCACCCACACTCCGGTGACGGGTGCCAGTAGCGCGACAGACAGGCCCGCGATGGCCTCGGCTCGGCCCAGCCAGCTCACCGGTGACGCCCCGCCCGGTGTGCCTTCGCCGACAGCGCCGGTCAAGTACACCGAGAACACGAATGTGACGACGATGGCGCCGAGACCGGTCGAGCCGGTATCCCACATGGCCCAGGTGGCGATCCTGGAACGGGCCGCTTTGGGTGGACCGTCCACGGAGCTCATGCCGGTCACCCTAGCGACCCGCCACTGCGCCGCAGGCCACGCTGTTTAGGATGACCATCGTGCCAGTACCCAAGCCACATCCCGATGCGCGCGCCGTTGTCACCGGCGCCTCCCAGAACATCGGCGAAGCCCTGGCCCTCGAACTCGCCGCCCGCGGACATCACCTGATCATCACCGCCCGTCGCGCGGAGGTGCTGACCGCGCTAGCCGAGCGGATCACCGCGCAGTACGGCGTCACCGTCGAGGTGCGTGCCGTCGACCTCGCCGATCCCGCCGCGCGTGGCGTGCTGTGCGACGAGCTCGCACAGCGCGACATCTCGATCCTGTGCGCCAACGCCGGCACCGCGACGTTCGGAGCGATCGCCGACCTGGACCCGGCCGGCGAGAAACAGCAGGTTCAGCTCAACGTGCTCGGTGTTCACGACCTGGCCCTGGCAGTGGTGCCAGGGATGGTGGCCCGCGGCGCCGGCGGCATCCTGATCTCCGGTTCGGCTGCGGGTAATTCGCCGATTCCCAACAACGCCACCTATGCGGCCAGCAAGGCGTTTGCCAATACGTTCAGCGAGTCATTACGCGGTGAGCTCAAGAGCGCCGGCGTGCACGTGACGCTGCTGGCGCCGGGGCCGGTGCGCGAGACCCTGCCCGCCGAGACCGAACAGTCGCTGGTGGAGAAGCTGATCCCGGACTTTCTGTGGATCTCCACCGACTACACCGCCAAGCTGTCACTGGATGGCTTGGAGCACAACAAGATGCGAGTGGTGCCCGGTGTGACGTCCAAGGCCATGTCTGTGGCCAGCGGCTACACCCCGAGAGCAATCGTCACGCCGATCGTCGGCGCGGTCTACAAGAAGCTCGGCGGCGGGTAGCCCGGTCGAGGCAAGCCGAGCGCCCGAGAGCGTACGCGTGTCCAAGGAAGCCGAGCGCTCGAAAGTGAACGCGTGTTCAAGGAAGCCGAACGCTCGAAAGTGAACGCGTGTCACCGTGTGGCGAACTTCGGCCCACTTTCGCGCCAGCAGGTGACTGCCGGTCACTCGAGTGGGCATTCACGTTTCGGCGGGCATTGAGCTTCCCCCGGTGAACGCCAGTCACCCACGGGCGAGATCTGAGTTGCGTTTCCGCCGCTGAGTGACACGCGTTCCCTGTCGGTCGCGAGCCGCTCTGACCGCTCGAACGATCTGAGCCTCCGAGTCCTCCTTGAAGACTCTGACCACCGCCCAGCCGAGCAGCTGCACCTCTTCGATGCGACGGATGTCGCGGACATACTGCTTACGATCAGTGCGGTGCTGGTCGCCGTCATACTCGACCGCGACCTTCAGCTCCTTCCAGCCCATGTCCAAGCGGGCCACGAAGTGACCGAACTCGTCGCGTACCTCGATCTGTGTCTCGACCGGTGGAAAACCATTGCGCTGCAGCAATAGTCGCAACCACGATTCTCTCGGCGATTCTGCACCAGCGTCGACGTGTGCAAGCACTTGTTCCAGGAGCCGAAGACGCGGCGAGCCCCGATGACTTCCGGCCACCGCGTCGATGTCGGCAACAGTGACGCCCGTCGCCTTCAGGAGGGCGTCGACGTCGGCGACCAGGCCGAGGCGAGCAAGATCGAAGCCCGTTCTGGCCGGCGAGGTGACGAGCATGCCGCTGACCGTTCGCTTCTCCTCCGGAAACAGCCGGCCTCGGTGCACACGAACTCCGCTCGGCGGCTTGGTACTGGAGTGGAACAGGTCGACGTCGCAGGAGTTGTCAACCCACCGGGCGCCGTACAGAGCAGCAGCGGCGGCACCGGCAATGACACCCTGCCGTCTGCTCCACAACCACGCGGCCTCGGTGCGGTCATACAGCGTCGCCACCATGGACCGATCGATGTACACCCCGGGCAGCAGAGGGCGGCACCGGGTGCGCAACGCATGCCGGTTCAGCAGTCCGGCGGCCAGCGCCTCAGAAGCAAGAAAGGGACCGACAATCATGGACCAACGCTGGCACGTTCACGTCAGCGCCGAATTCGTCCGTCCACAGGGTGAACGTCAGTCACCTGCGGGCGGAACTTCGGGCGCTCGTGCGCCACAAAGTGACTCGCGGTGCCAACGGCCGGGGTGCGGCAGAGCGTCATTCCGCGGCGTAGAGGATGCCTCGCCCGATCGCCTCACGTACCACCGGCAGCGCGGCCTTGGCCAAAGCGTCACCGTCCACGCCGTGATGGGCGGCCAGCAGATCGACCAGCATGCCCAGCGGCACCTCGCCCCGGCAGCCGGCCAGCAGCGCGCGGGACACCTCGTCGACGCCGAGCACCGCGCCGGGCCCGCCCGGTCGGCGCACTGCCGCACCCACCGTCTGCCAGCCATCCGGACCCGGCAGTGACTGCTCCTCCAGGAACACCGGCGCCGTAGACAACCTGGCCGACAGCAGCTGATCATCGGTGGTGTCGTACAGGTACTCGCGGCGGGCGAAGAAGGCCGCCACCTCCGGACCCGTCAACTGCTCGTCGGCGCCGGTGATCTCTTCGAGAACCCAGTCCGGCGGCCGCTTCTCACCGATGCGTGGGGCCTGCACGGTGATCATCCCCATGCCCACGCCGGCGATACCCTCGGCATCGAACCAATCCAGCCACAGACCTCCGCGACGGGCCGCCTCTTCGGGCAACTCCCCGCATCCGAGGTCCACAGCGACACGTAGCTCACCGGGTCGGCAAACTCGCGTTGCACCACCCAAGCATGTAAACCCGTGTCCGCCAACCAACTCGACACGCGGTCACGCCAGTCATGCCCGTCGCGCACAATCCAGTTCGCCATGATCTGCGCGGTGCCGCCCGGTTCCAGGAAGTCACCCAGTTGTTCGATCAGGCTGGAGCACAACGCATCTCCGGCCATGCCCGAGTCGCGGTACTGGAAGTCCAGCGCCCCGGTGCCTACCACGAACGGCGGGTTGGACACGATCAGGTCAAAGCGTTCCCCGGCCACCGGTTCGAACAGGCTGCCGCGCCGCAGATCCCAAGCCATGCCGTTGAGTCGGGCGGTGGCCGCGGCCAGTGTCAACGCGCGCTCATTGGTGTCGGTGGCGACGATCTGTTCGCAATGCGCGTCAAGGTGCAGTGCCTGGATGCCGCAACCTGTTCCGAGATCCAGCGCGCGGCGCACCGGGTTACGGACCACGGCGTGCGCCAGCGAGATCGACGCGCCACCGATGCCGAGCACGTGGTCGTGGCGTACCGGGCCGGGCCGCAGCGCGGCGTCCTGATCGGACACCACGAAAAAGTCACGAATCCCGTCGCCGTGGGGCCGGATGTCCAACGCCGCCCTGATGTTTCCCCCGACGGTGTCGACGACGCCGTTGGCCACCAGAGCATCCAGACTCGCGGTCGGCATCGCTTGCTGCACTAGGTCCGGGGTTTCGTCCGTCCCCAGGAGAAACAGCCGCACCAGCACCGCAAGGCGCTGCCGCTCGGCGTCGGCGCGGTCGGTGGCGCGCAACGCCGACCACCACAGACCACGACTGAATGCGGCGCCGGCGTCGGCGCCCAACAGTTCGGCAACTCCGTCGGTGGTGTAGCCGGCCGAGCGCAGGTCGGCGCCTATGGCGTCGACGACATCCGGTTCCATGATCAACGCCTCCTGCGCCGGCCTGTGCCGAAGATGCTGCGGGTGATCTCACGACCGATCACCGTCCCCGCCGAGCGCATGGCGCTCTTGAATGCCGGGCTGTCCATCACCTGCTCGAGCAGCCCCGGTTCGGCGGGGCAGGCATGGGCGGGATGCCGACGTCCGTCGGAACCGGGGGAAAATCCGGTGCCGGCGGGGCCAGCTTGGCGGCCAGACGTTCATAGGCCGAGTCCCGGTCGATGGTCTGGCCGTATTCCTGTTGCAGCGAACTGGCTTTCGCCGCGGCGGTGATGGCGTCGGGACCGATGGTGTCCATCAACGACCGGGGTGCGCGCATCCGGGTCCAGGCCACCGGCGTGGGTGCGCCGCGCTCGGAGAGGACGGTGACGACCGCCTCACCGGTGCCGAGCGAGGTCAGCACCGATTCCAGGTCGTAGACCGTCGATTTCGGAAAGGTGCGCACCGTCTTCTTGAGCGCCTTCTCGTCGTCGGGGGTGAACGCCCGCAGCGCGTGCTGGATGCGCGCTCCGAGTTGGGACAGCACATCGTTGGGGATGTCGGTCGGCAGTTGGGTGCAGAAGAACACGCCGACGCCCTTGGAGCGGATCAGTTTCACCGTCTGCTCGACCTGCGCGAGGAACGCCTTGGACGCGTCCTCGAACAGCAGGTGTGCTTCGTCGAACACGAACACGAGTTTCGGCTTTTCGACGTCGCCGACCTCGGGCAGATCAGTGAAGAGGTCGGCCAGCACCCACATCAGGAAGGTCGAGAACAGCACCGGGCGGGCAGCTTGACTGCCGAGTTCCATCAGCGTGATCACCCCGCGACCCTGCGGATCGGTACGCATGAGGTCCGCCGGCTGCAGTTCGGGTTCCCCGAAGAAGGTGTCCCCGCCTTCGGCTTCCAGATTGACCAGCGCCCGCAGGATCACCCCGGCCGTCGCCTTCGACACCGCGCCATGGGCTTTCAGTTCGTCTTTGCCGCCGTCGCCGGTGAGGAACGTGATGACCGAGCGCAGATCCTTGAGGTCAAGCAGCGGCAGCCCCTTCTGGTCTGCCCAGTGGAAGATCAGCCCCAGCGTCGACTCCTGGGTCTGGTTGAGGCCCAGAACTTTTGACAGCAGAACAGGCCCGAAGCTGCTGATGGTGGCGCGCACCGGGACACCGATTCCGGTGGTGCCCAGGGAGAGGAACTCGACCGGGAAGCCAGTCGGCACCCAGTCATTGCCGGTGTCGGCGACGCGCTGGCCCACCACATCGGTGCTCTCCCCCGGCCTCGACAGCCCGGACAGGTCGCCTTTGACGTCGGCCATCAGCACCGGCACACCGGCGGCACTGAGCTGCTCGGCGATCACCTGCAGGGATTTTGTCTTGCCGGTGCCGGTGGCGCCCGCCACCAGCCCGTGCCGATTCATGGTCGCCAGCGGAATCCGAACCTGCGCTTCGGCGTGGGCGGCCCCGTCCACCACCACGCAACCGAGCGTCAATGCGGCGCTGTCGACTACGTAACCGGACGCGATGTCAGCAGCGGCGTCGGTGTTCACGACCCCGTAGCCTACTGCGCCACGGCACCAACGAACGGGGTGTGGACGCGCCGCCGTCAGCGCGTGGGCTTAATGTGAGGCCTGTGCGGGAAGAATTGGTGTGGATCGACTGTGAGATGACCGGCCTGGATCTGGGCTCGGACAAGCTGATCGAGATCGCTGCGCTGGTGACCGACGCCGACCTCAATGTCCTGGGTGACGGCGTGGACGTGGTGATCCACGCCGAGGAGGCCGCGCTGACCGGAATGGTCGACGTGGTCAAGCAGATGCACGCCCGCTCCGGACTCACCGAAGAGGTCAGGCGCTCGACCGTCGATCTGGCAACCGCCGAGGAGATCGTCCTCGACTACATCCGCAGCCACGTCAAGGCCGCCAACACCGCGCCCCTGTGCGGCAATTCGATCGCCACCGACCGTGGCTTCCTGGCTCGCGACATGCCTGCGCTGGACAACTACCTGCACTACCGGATGATCGACGTCAGCTCCATCAAGGAGCTGTGCCGCCGCTGGTACCCGAGGATCTATTTCGGCCAGCCCGAGAAGGGGCTCGCCCACCGCGCACTCGCCGACATCCACGAGTCGATCCGTGAGCTCAAGTACTACCGCCAGACCGCGTTCGTGGCGCCGCCTGGGCCTTCTACCAGCGAGATCGCGGCCGTCGCGGTGACACTGGGCCCGCCGGGGCAAACCGATTCGGCTTCCGACGGGTCGAGAGGTTAAGATCGACCACGCTGCGCAACCGGGCGACCGGCGAGCAGTGATGGTGGCTGTAGTTCAGTTGGTAGAGCACCAGGTTGTGATCCTGGCTGTCGCGGGTTCGAGTCCCGTCAGCCACCCCGCAGGTGGGAGAGGGTTTTCGACTCTCCCACCTTTTGCATTCCCAGGGGGCCTGCACCCTTATTGCAACGCTGGCTCACCTAATTCCGATACTTTCCCGGTGCCGGTGGGTTACCCAATAATATTATGACTGTAGTTCGCTATAGTCACCGTTTCGGTTAATTTGAGTATAGCGCGCTATAGCCTCTGAACTGCGATTATACGCGTTCACGCCTCGGAAAGATAGAGCTGTTCTTCGGTTGCTGAGCCGTCGTATTGTTGCGCCACCAGCCGACAGGAGGCACCAGTGAAGACCTACTTGACCAACGCGCTGTGCTGCGACTGCGCCACCCCTCGCACCGTGTCCGCGTCGTGGCATCCGCCCCGCGACGCCAACCGGGACGACGCGCAACGGATCGCCACGCTCAGGTGTCGGCAGTGCGGGGCCAAGACTCGCCACGCGTTGGTGTGCGACCTGGCTCCGTTGCGTGATGATCTGTTGCGGCGGATCGAGGAGGCGGCCGATAGCGTCACACTCGCGCACACCAGCATTCCTCTGCTGGCGCGGTTGGCAGACGCACTGGAAGCGGTGCGCGGATGACCGAGGACGAATTGCTGTTCGACGCTCAGCAGCGGCTGGCGTTCTGCATGAAGAAACAAGCGAAAACAAGAAAGCAGGGAGCGCTACCAAATGACATACGTAAACACAACCTTGGTCGAGTTCACCGTGTGGGGGTCGTCCGCTGAGGCGGGACTCGTCTTCGCGATCAGCGATCAGGACGGCGCTCCGCACGGCCACTACACGTGGCGGCGTCCCGCCGACCCAACGCAGGAAGACGAACCGCCGAAGGTCTTCGCCGAGGATGGGCGTGGGTTTCCGGTGGGTCACTCGTTGACACCACGCGAGTACCTGACGGCCGTCTTCGGTGATCACCTTGCCGAGTTCATCACCGACTACTCGTGTTGGTACCCGAAGTGCAACGAACCCCGCGACACCGAAGGGAAAGCGCCGAAGCTACGGAAGATCATTCAAACCGGCTAAATGTCCTTCTGCAGGGACGCCCCGCCAAACACACCCCCCCAACCGCCGTCCAAAATATCGCGGGCGACAATCGGGCCATGCGATACTCCGACGTGTATGAGCACGGAATCGAGGTCCGCGCGGGAGTGGATGAGGCACCCGGTGGGCTCCGCCGCCTGGCGACGGATCGCCGCCAGGTTCACACCGGCTTTGCCTTTGAGGCAATCGACTATGACGGCACGTTTCCGAACTATCGCGCTGTAAAGCTCGACATGGTTGGCGCATCGCACCGAATGTCCGACTTCTACGAAGAGCGCGACATTAAGTACTGCGTTCGGAGCACGTTGTACCACCTCAACCGATTAATCGAGCTCTACGTTGATAAGCGACGGCGCTTTGAAGATCGCGCCAGACCAGACGCCCTGCGCGGAAACTCCGGTGACCCGCGAATGTACTTTGAGGTTGACGCATTCCTTGGTGCGGCTCGGGCCATCTACGAAGCGATATCGAAGCTGCTGTGGAAGCACTACGCCCTTCCCCGGAAGATGACTGGACGTTGGCGATCAATCACAAATGCGATGAACGCCAACGTAATTCCCGCGGACTTCTCCGAATCACTTCGGCAGAGTTGGAGCGATTGTGGCATCAAACTCAAGGACTATCGCGATTGCATCATGCACAACGCTCCACTCACCGACGGTGCTGGAATTCTCTATTACAACAAGTTTGACGGCAGGTGGGGCGTAACTGTCCCACTCCCGTCCAATCCGGCAACCAAGAGCCGTTCGGCCTTTGACAACATCCACGGCAACGGAGTCGACGCACTCAGTTATTGTCATGGGGTGGCAATGCATTTGGTCGCTCTGTGCGAGGAGGCTGTTGGTCTGCCTGAGATCGCAACGCATCTAGCCAACCCACCGAAGTACTGGTAACGCATTGCATCGAGGAAGTGGGCACAGCAGCGGAGGAGGCAGCGGCCGTTCCGTCTGATCGGCCTCTGCCTCCTCACGTCACGGTGAGCCGACCGAATCGGCCAGCTCCAAAGTCCTTAGTCCGGGGTGCCGCCATGGCGTAGTGCCGCTTTGGCGTAGAAGGCGTGTTCCTCGGTGTCGTCGGTGCCGTACTCGAGGAAGTGGGCAATGCTGGACTTGGTTTCGATCCGCCACGACGGAAGTTTTCCTCTGCCGTAGCGGTTCTTGACCTTGTTGCTCTCCACGAATTGCCCAGTGGCGTAGCCCTTATCGAGGCTCACGGTGGCGTCCTGCTTGATCTCGTCGCAGATACCCTTGGCCTCCGTGCGGCCCTTGCGCTTCAGCTCACGCTCGCCCTGGACTTCGATGGCCTTGCGCAACTCGCGAGCAAGATCGTTGGTGAGCTGCTTCTCGGACTGCACTTCGGCGGCACGGACGATCGCCGCACCCAGATCGTTCTTCTTGCTCAAGACACCTTCGCTCGGTTGAACATCTCGTCTACGTCGAGTGCGTTTAGGCTGCCCGTCAGCGCCAGCTTCGCAGCCAGCAGCTCCAGACCGAGCTCCTCGGCTACATCCACGGTGATCGGCACCAGGACGCTCTCACCGTCGAGTCCGGTGATGGTCAAGGTGATGGCCTTTTCCTTGCGCCAAATGGCAAGGTCGAAGTTTGCCCCAGGCAGTT
Source organism: Mycobacterium sp. MS1601 (assembly GCF_001984215.1). NCBI lineage: Bacteria > Bacillati > Actinomycetota > Actinomycetes > Mycobacteriales > Mycobacteriaceae > Mycobacterium > Mycobacterium sp. MS1601. The sequence continues at coordinate 4,163,694 of NZ_CP019420.1, read as the reverse complement.
TCATGTCGATACTCCAATAAGGTCGGCGCGGCGGCGAAGTTCGCGTACCAGCGCGTTTGCAGCGCGTTGTTTATCCCGGAACTTCGCCTGGCGGATGTGCGCACATCGGATGCATTCACCATCGCGGGTATAGTCATTCGGGCCACGCAACTGGTGGGCACCGTTTTTGCACAGCATTGTTGGCCACTCCTAACGGTGGGTAGGTAAAAGAATCGTGAGGGGAAACCCTCCACTTCAATTATATCATTAAGTATTCTAAGTATCGTTTGCTAGAATTACCTGTTTGGCCTGCACTAATGCCCGATGCCGTGCCCATATGGCGTCAAGGGGCTTGTGGGCTACATCACTGTCATTCTGGCCAAGGAGCGGGATGCACTCGTGCGAGGGGCCCCAATTCTCCTCCTCGTCCACATGGGTGAGTCGCTGCCGGTCCTCCGGCCGCAATCCTCGCCTGCGACTGCCCGCGGGCCTTGCCTTGTGGCTGGGCCGTTGCATCAATACGCTAGGCGGAATGTTGTTGCGGCGTAACCGCTTCACCTTGGGTAGCCACCCTGGTACGCGATCTACATAGGAGTGCTGTTCGTCGGACTCGGTGATCTCCGGCAGCACCGGCCGCGTGAGCCAAGCCATTTCGAGTTCCAGCGACAGCTCGGCGAAATCGCCGAGCCACTCGCCGTATTGGGGTTGATGAACGAAGTAGGGGCACTTACAGGTTGGTGGATACCCGCCGCAGCCGAGGCAGACGTTCAGGCCTTCGTCCAGTCAGTCGAGCGGATCCACGCCAGTGTGGCCCGCGGGTCTTCGTCGCGTTCCTTGGCGAGCCGGATGATCGCCTCACCGGCAAGCGCTGCCACCTCGATGACGACTTGCCCCGGATGTTCGACGGCCCGGAGGAAGGCCGCGTTGTAGGCGTCAGAACGCGGGGCATCTGCGACGGTCGTGGTCAGCACATCCTCGATCTCCTGGGCGACAAGCGTGTTAGCGCGGTCGCTCCAATCGCGTTGTACAACCTCGCGTTCGACCGCCTCCCAATGTTCGTCACATGCCCCGACGCCCATGTGCTTGCCGTTCTCCTGCACCAACATTCGGTTGGTTGGGTGCTGGTCGCAATCGGGATAGGAGCACTCGTGAACGTTCTCTTTGAGGAGTTGATACACGGCGTCTGCATCGCTCACTGGACACGCCGCATGAAGTCGTCAATGGCCTTGCGGCGCGCAGCCTCGGCGGCATTCTTCTTCGCATCGATGGCAGCGTTCGCTTCTTGCATCATCGCCGCGATGAGCCGTTCGCTCTTGGAGTGCCGATCCTCGTTCATCGCCACCATCGCCGCGTGCTGCGCCGCGTGCACTCCGCTATCGATTCGGATCTGGTCGGGCTTCTCGGCGTCGAGATCTGCGACGGGCAGTCGGTGGTAGTCGCTCACTTGGCACCCACCAGGGTCAGTAGTGAGCCTCGATCAATGCGGATGGCGCGCCGGCCGATCCGACGGCCACGCAGCTGGCCAGCGGCTAGTAGCCGGCGGACGTGTTTCGTGCTGCACTGCAAGTAGTCCGCGGTCTGCCGACTGGTCAGCCATGGCGGCAAGGTTTCCGGCAATGGTCCTCCTGTGTGCGTCTGGCCCTTCGTGGGGCCTCTACACCGAGATTGCACCGAAAAGTGTTGTTTGCCAATCACTCTGGTAGTGCCTGATGTGGGACTAGCTTATACCCCTGCCCTACCGCATATGCCAAGTGTGAACTAGTGCCACATGTGGGAAACTTTGGCGAGTGCCGACATCGCCTCAGCGATCTTCACATCCCGTTCCTGGGCCGCGATCTGGTAACGCATCGCCATTCCCGGCGTCGCATGTCCCAATCGGCTCATCAATTCTTTGGTGGTCGCGCCAGCCTGCGCGGCGAAGGTAGCCCCGACGTGACGTAGATCGTGAATCCTCATGTCGGGCTTGCCCACTACGGCGAAGCCTTTCTTAAGCTGCTTGGTGAAGGCAGTCGTAGAGAGCCGCTGACCACGAGTTGTGGTGAACACGAACGCATCCGCACCCGGCTTGGTGAGCACCTTCATGTGGTCGCGCAACTGGCTCGCCACATGCGGCGGCACTGTGACGTCCCGCAGTCCAGCATCCGTCTTTGTCTTGCCGACCACCAGCGTGTTGTCTACACGGGTGGCAGCGCGGCGGATCTTGAGCGTCATTAGCTCGCCGTCGTCGTGCACGTCTTTGCGACGCAGTTCGATGAGCTCACCGAAGCGCAGCCCGCACCATGCCGCGACGGGCACCGCCACCCGGTAGTTGGCCGGCACCTCCTCCGCGACCTTGACCAACTCGGCAGGCGTCAATGGCTTCACGTCACGCGGTTTGGGTGGCTTCCCCGCGGAGGCGATCTGGCACGGGTTGACCGTGATCATCTGGTCAGCAATCGCAGTATTGAAGATCGACTTCAAGAGTTGGTAGCTGTGGATGTTCCGGGTCGGGGTGTCCTTCCCCAGCCCCACCCACCACGCCCGGATGTCCGCGGGCGTCACGGCCTTGACAATCGAGTCACCGAGGGGCGGCAGGATCCGGCTATCTAGGAGCGCGGTGTACAGCGAGCGCGTCTTGGGGGCGAGGTCGCGGTGCTCCATCCACTGGGCGGCGTACTCCCGCACCGTGAGGCCGGCAACCACCTCACGGGCGGCACGCACGGCAGGCGGCGTCCACGTATCGAGTTCGATCAGTCTGCGCTCGGTGGCCAGCCACGCCTCGGCCGACAAGTCGTCACTGAAGGTATGCACGGCGTAGTAGCGCATGCCGTCATCGTGGACATAAGAAGCCTGAATTCTGCCGCTCCGCATGGTGCGTAAAGTGCCCCATCCGCGGCGTCTGGCGGCCTTGCGAGTAGCAGGTTTTGGAGACATGTTGCAACCTTAGCCCGCAACTCCTATGCAACGCCATACGTTCCTGAACTGGCTCTTTGTGTCCGCTCCGGTTCGCCTTAAGGTTGCAGAGCATTTTACAGAAATAGCCTCTGAACTGGTAATACGGGGTTTTTTACAACCAGGTTGTGATCCTGGCTGTCGCGGGTTCGAGTCCCGTCAGCCACCCCGAACGTGAACGGCTCTGGATTTCTCCAGAGCCGTTCACGCGTTTCCGGGGTCTGCGGGGAGCTCAGGCGGCGATGAAGCCGTTCGGATTCAGCACGTACTTGGTGGCCGCGCCCTTGTCGAACTGCGCATAACCCTGGGGCGCCTCATCGAGCGGAATCGGCGTGGCATTGACCGCCTTGGCGATGTGCGCCTTGCCGCTGAGGATGAGGTTCGCCAGCTGCCGGTTGTACTTCTTGACTGGGCATTGACCGGTGGCGAACGAGTGGGATTTCGCCCAGCCGAGCCCGATGCGCACACCCAACTGGCCTATCTGCGCATTCTTGTCGACTCCACCAGGATCGCCGGTGACGTACAGGCCTGGGATACCCAAAGACGCCCCCGCTCTCGCGATGGTCATGATGTCGTTGAGCACGGTGGCAGGCTGCTCGGCCGCCCCTTCGCCGTGCCCGCGTGCCTCGAAGCCCACCGCGTCCACCGCCGCATCCACCACGGGCTCGCCGACGATCTGCTCGATTTTCTCGTCCAGCTCCCCCGACTCTCGCAGGTCCACCGTTTCGCAGCCGAAGCTGCGAGCCTGCGCCAGCCGCTCGGGAATCATGTCGCCCACGATCACCACGGAGGCTCCGAGCAGCTGCGCAGAGTAGGCCGCGGCCAGACCGACCGGACCCGCACCCGCCACGTACACCGTGGACCCCGTGGTGACGCCGGCGGTGTAGGCGCCGTGGTACCCGGTGGGGAAAATGTCCGAGAGCATCGTCAGGTCCAGGATCTTCTCCAAGGCGGCGTCGCGATCCGGGAACTTCAGCAGGTTGAAGTCGGCGAACGGCACCATCACGTATTCGGCCTGGCCGCCGATCCACCCGCCCATGTCTACGTAGCCATATGCAGCGCCGGGGCGGGCCGGGTTCACGTTGAAGCAGATTCCGGTCTTACCCTCGTTGCACGCCCGGCAGCGCCCGCAGGCGATGTTGAACGGAACCGAGACGATATCTCCTTGCTTTAGGAACAACACGTCGTCGCCGGTCTCGATCACCTCGCCGGTGATCTCATGGCCCAACGTCTGCCCGACGGGTGCGGTGGTGCGGCCGCGAACCATGTGCTGGTCGCTTCCGCAGATGTTGGTGGACACCACCTTCAGGATCGCGGCGTGCGGCGCCTTCTTCTTGATACCGAGCCCGTTCACCACGTCCTCGGGAAGCTCCAGCTTCGGATAGTCGATGGCTTCGACGGCGACCTGACCTGGCCCCTTGTAGACAACTACGCGATTTCCGGACATCGGTGTTCCTTTCGTGAATTACCTTGCAGGAGTAGTGCTTCAATCGACAGATGCAGCATTCGGTGCGGGTGCACGCGGAAGGGCGACCAGTGTGTAGACAACCGCGGCAACGGTGGCACCCACCAGCGGCCCGATGATGTACACGACGAGCTCCGACCATGGCGGCGCCGCACCCACAAAACCGCTGACCAGGTAAGGCCCGAACGTCCTGGCCGGGTTGAAGGACGCGCCAGTCAGCGGAGCCATCACCAAGATGGCGCCCACCACTGACAGACCGATCATCAGTCCGGCCCAACCCGCTGGAGCGCGTGGATTCACGGCCACGGCCATGATGGTGAACATGAGCAGGAAGGTGCCCACCACTTCGGCGAGAATTCCCGCCGAGATGCTCACCCCATCGCCCAGAGTGGTCGCCCCGATGAGGCCCAGTTCAGCGGCGCGGGAGCCGAACATCGCGACCACCAGCAGGGCGCCGCCCACCGCACCGGCCAACTGCGCCAACACATATGGCGCTACTTCCGCCCACGAGAAGCGCTTGATCACCGCCAGCGCGAAAGTCACGGCGGGATTGATGTGCGCCCCGGACACGGTGCCGAATCCGTAGATCACGGCAGCCACCACGATGCCGAACGACAGAGAAATGAAACCGACTGAAGGATAATCGATTTCACCTTCTTGGGCGACCAGCGCTGCCACAACCGAACCTGGACCGAAAATCACCAGCAACGCCGTACCGATGAATTCCGCAGCTACCCGTCGCCGGAGGTCGAATTCCATCAGAGCCCCTATGCTCTTGTGGCTGAACAGATCTCAAATCCAAGAGCAACAGTAGCGATCCAGGTCACAGATGAAACCTGACCGCTCGGATCTCCGTACCTGTCCGACCGGTCAGGTGGTGGTGGTCGACCGGTCAGGGGCGCTACTGCAGGACGCCGAGCTTGCCGGCGACGTAGACCACCTCGGCGCGGTGCTTGACGCTGAGCTTTTTCATGATGCTGCGCAGGTGGAACTTCACGGTGCTCTCGCTGATCAGTGCAGCTTTGCCGATCTCGCGATTCGTCAGTCCGCTGGCCAACAGCGTGATGATCTCAATTTCACGCCCGGTCAACGGCGGATCGTCGTCGTCGCGACCCGCCAAAGACCTGACAACCTGAGCCGCGCTTCGGGTGTCGAACGCCGACTCCCCCCGGCGTACCGCGCGGATGATCTTTGCCAGCTCGATGGCGTCGATGTCTTTGAGCACATAGGCTTTTGCGCCCCGCCTGATGGCATCAAGAACGAGAGCCTGCTCGTGGAACGTGGTCAACACGATGACTCCCACCGACGGGAAGAGCCGCACGATGTCGTCACAGACCCCCAAACCCGCGGCCGGCGACCCCTCTCCCAGGTTGAGATCCAACAACACGAGGTCTGGGTTGCAGCGGGCCACCGTCGGCACCGCGTCATTGATTCCCGCCGCCTGCCCGACAACCTCGATGCCCGCTTCCAGATCGAGGATGGACACCAGACCCTCCCTGACGATGGTGTGGTCATCGATGATGACCACCCGGATCGCCCGGTCCGCAGGCGTCTCTTCAGCCATTGTGACCGCGCACCGTCGTGGAGTCTGTCAACGGCACCCGCACCACCACCCGAGTTCCGCCACCACGGCGGGGACATGCCGTCACACTTCCACCCACCTCGGCTACCCGCTGTCGAATGTTGATCAGGCCGCGGTGGTCATGACCGGACGGCGCACTTCCGGTCAAGGTGCGGCGAATGGCGGAGGCGTCGCCGGTGCCATCGTCTGCCACTGACACCTGTACGAACTCGTCATGGTGAACGAGCTCGATCCAGGCGCGGGTCGCCTCAGCGTGCCGAACGACATTGAACATTGCCTCCTGAGCGATGGTGAACAGCGCGTAGCTCACGGCCGTGGACAACATCCGCGATGTCCCTCGCGACCGCGCCGAGACCTGTAGCCGTGTTGCCGCCCGGAACTGCTCGGCAAGGTCCACGAGCGCCTGCCGAAGACCGTTGCGGGTGTCGTCGAGAGCCGACAGTTCGAAGATCGCCGCCCGCATCCGGGTCAGTGCAGCGCGGGTGAGGTCCTGGGAAACCATCACCCGCCGCTGCAACGCGGTGGAATGCGGCCCCTGCTGACGACACCATTCGAGGTTCATCCCGATACTGATCAGGTGCTGGGCGACACTGTCGTGCAGTTCTCGGGCGATGCGCTGCCGCTCCTGATTGATCAGCTGTCGCTGCCCTGCCGCAGCCAGCCGGCGGTGCGCTGATTCCAGCTGCCGGTTGCGGGATTCCAGTTCGGTGGCCTGCCGATCCGCTTCGGACCACCCCGCCAGCGCCTCCGCCCGCAGCCTCTCACTCTCGTCGAACGTGTACGCGTTGGCCAGGGCCACGGCCATCTGGTTGGCCACCGTCTCCAGGATCGAGATGTCACTGTCGTCCACCGCGGCGCTGTGGCCCAGTTCGATCAGCACCGTCCCCACCAGATCCGAGCCGAAGACGATCGGAGCGCCAACACCTGTCCCGCCTCCGATCGGTGAGACGACGGGGGCCCGCGTTGCGCGCACCTGTTGCTCCAGCTCGAGGTGCCCCTCGCGCGGATCGGCGCCGGATTCGGGCCAGACGGCGACCAAAGGCGGTTGCGCAACCGATGAAACCGCCTGGGTCAAGGACAGCCGCACCGAGGTGGCATCGAAGTGCCGCCCCAGCGCATCCACCACAGCTTCGCAGAGCGCCAGCGGGCCGTGGGTCGTGGTGCACAGCGCCGCCGAGATGGCCTTGATGGCCTCGATGGCCCGGTCGAGGCCATGGCTCTTGCGCCGCCATTCGGCATAGAAGGTGGGCTTCGAGGATCGAGCTCCGGTGAGCCGCTCGAGCCACTGGTCGGAATTGTCGTCGCCGACCGCCCGGTCAGTAGGCAGCGAAACAAATGCTCTCGACATCCTCTTTGCTCACCGCCCTGGGATTTGTCGTGATGTAGACGTCGTCCATGGCGTTCTTCGCAAAGCGGCCGAAGTCCAACCGGTCCACGCCCACATCGCTCAAGCCGGCCGGGATACCCAGCTTGTCTTGCAGGGTGATCACCTCTTCGATGGCGGCATCCGCCGCCTCACGTGGCGACAGCCTGCTGGTCTCCACACCCATGGCCCCGGCAATGGCCGTCAACCGCTCGGGCCGGGTTTCGGCGTTGAACCGCATCACATGCGGAAGCAGGATGGCGTTCAGCAAACCATGAGGCAGGTCGAGATAACCACCGATCTGATGCGAGATGGCATGTGTGGCACCCAGCAAGGCATTGCTGAACGCCACTCCTGCGTGCAGGCTGCTCCGGGCGATTTCGGTCCAGGCGTGCTGATCCTTCGGATCGTCGAGTGTCACCAGTACGTTCTCGGCCACTCCGCGGATGGCGGCCAGCGCGTGGACGTCGCTGAGCGAGTTGGCGGCCTTGGACAGGTAGGCCTCCACACCGTGGCTGAGAGCATCGAGGGCCGAATGCACCGCCAGATCGGCGGGCATGGTGGTGAGCAGCGCCGGGTCGGTCAGCGAGATGTCGGGGACCAGAGCGCGACCGGCAATGGTTCGTTTGAGCCGTTCGACGGTGTCGGTGATGACGCAGAACTGCGATACGTCGGCACCCGAACCCCCGGTGGTGGGCACCATCACCATCGGGGGGATCGGCCTGGTGACCGCGTCGATGCCCGCGTAGTCCAGGATGGCTCCCCCGTTGCCGCTGAGGACGGCAATGGCCTTGGTGGCATCGATACAGCTACCGCCGCCGATCGCCAGGAGCGCATCACAGCCGGCGTCCACATAGGTGCGAAAGCCCGAGATGATCTCGTGGTCCTTGGGATTCGGCGTGAGCTCCGACCAGAGGACGTGCTCGAGTCCGGCAGCAGCCAGGGACGGTAGCGCCCGCTCCACCCAGCCTGCGTTCATCACTCCCGCATCACTGACGACCAACACACGCGTACCGCCAACTCGACGGACGGCGTCACCGACCTCCGACAGGCTTCCCACGCCGAAGATGGTCTCCGGGATGAAGAACTTTTCGAGCGTGGCTCGCACTCTTGCCATTCACCTCCGGAGCAGCCGGGCGGACTCACCACCGGCTCGAGTGGCGTACGTCACCGTTACGCACATGCTACGCGAGCGTCACAGGTTCATGTGTTGTCTCGCTCCTAGTCGATGTGGGCGATCTCGCCGACAGTTGTCGTCCTCAATAGCGGTCGGCAACGGCCACGACGAACATCGTGGTCCAGTCGTGGTCGACCACCACTGACCGGCGGGATGCAGATGGACGGGACCGCGAGCCGAATGTCGTTGACACTCAGAGCCTTCAACTCGGTCGACAGCCGGTGGAGATCGGAGTCGGCGCCTCCTGGGGTGGTCGGTGTCGCCGATGGCGGCGACGAAAACCCTTAGGCACCCGGCGATGTGCCCGAGTCCACGAGCAGGCCTGGGCACAATGGGGCGGTGAGACTGGTCGCCTGCTGGTGTTGTTGGCTGTCGGGAATGGTGTGCGGGTTTCTCGCGGGTCGCCTGCTGCCGCACGACCACGCGGCCGCCTGGCTCTTGGCGCTCGCCTCGGTGCTGGTGTTGGCCGGGGTGTTCCTGCATCCGGTGCTCTCACTTCGCGTTGCCCTGCTGCCGTTCCTGGCGCTCATGGCGGTGATCGGAGTTGGGCTGGGCGGGTACCCCGCCCTGGTGGCGACGGCTGCCGCGGTGCTCGCAGTGGTGGTGCTGGAGCTGGTGCGCCGCCGCTGGCGTGAGGACGCCGCGCGGCGGCAACTGCTGCTTGCCCACGGCGTGTCGGCCACCGGCACCGTGAGCTGGGCCTGGCGCTTCTACGTCGGCGGGAACCCGGTGACCCGGGTGGCAGTGCAGTTCGTCGACGACGACGGCCGTCAGTGGCAGGCACGTACCAGCGCCGCCGGGGTGCTGGAACAGGGCACTCGTGTTCGGCTTCGATATCTGCCGGACGATCCGGCGATCATCGAAGTGCTGCGGTGACCGCTAGATGTTGGCGTTACCCGCTTGCCATTGATCCCACGGCACGTTCCAGTCACCGAGGCCGTCGGTGCCCGGCAGCAGCGAGCCGACGGTGTTCATGACCTCCACGATGTCACCGCGTTTGGTGTTGTTGTAGAACCACTGGGCATTGCTGGTGCTGACGTTGAGGCAGCCGTGGCTGACGTTCGAATAGCCTTGGCTGCCAACCGACCACGGCGCGGCGTGCACATAGATGCCGCTGTAGGACATCTGCGTGGCGTACTCCACGTCGGTGCGGTACCCGTTGGGTGAGTTGACCGGCACACCGTAGGTCGACGAGTCCATCACCAGATCGGCATAACGGTCACCGATGATGTAGACGCCGTTGTTGGTGGGGCTGCTGTTCTTGCCCATCGAAGTGGGCATGGTCTTGACGACTTCGCCGTTCACTCGCACGGTGATGGTTTTGGTGGTGTCGTCGGCCGTGGCGATCACCGCGTCACCGATGGTGAAGTTGGTACTGGCGTTGTCCTGGCCGAACAGCCCGTCACCCATGTCCACGCCGTAGGTGTTGACCTTGACCTCGACGGTGGTGCCAGGCTTCCAGTAATGCTCTGGGCGCCAACGCACTTCGCGGTTGTTCAGCCAGTAGAACGCGCCTTCGACGGGCGGGTTGGTGGTGATCTTGATGGCCCGCTCGGCCGCGGCCCGGTTGGGGATGTTCTCGTCGAAGCGGATGGCCACCGGCTGCCCGATGCCCACCGTCTCACCGTTACCCGGCATCAGGTACGGCATGGTGAGGTTCTCCGGCGAATGTGTCTCAAACGCCATCCGCTGGCGGGCCTGGCCACCAAGCCCCAGCGAGCTGGCCTCCAGGACGTAGCTTTCGTTGTAGTCGAGCTGCTCGGTGGACGACCAGGTGAGCCCGTCCTTGCTCAGCTCGCCTGCCACCGGGGTGCCGTCGGCGGTCGTCAGCGTCACCGGTCCCAGCACGCCGTTCTCGGCGGTCACCGTGATGGGCGCGTCCAAGGCAACCCCTACCGAGCCGTCGACCACCGACGCGGTGAGCCTCGGCACCAACAGGTCACCGAACGGGGTGCCCTTGTCGGCGATGGTCTGTGGCACGGGCGGGGCCGCGGTAGTGGTAGAGCATGCACCCAGCGCCAACACCACTGCTGGCACCAGCAGCAAAGCCGCCAGCCAGGATCGATAGCCTCGCGGCCGGGTCACCGAACGGACCTGCCACATAAACGTTCCACCTCACACGTGAGACCTGCATACGGGCACGACGCGCGTGCACTGTTGCCAGCAAGTCTAAGGGCAGCTACAGACACTGTGCGACCTCGCACGTGAGCCCCAGGTCCGGAACGGATTTCCGTCTGCGCGCATCGGCCTGTTATTGTCTCAGGCGCAGTTCACGCGCCGTTAGCTCAGTTGGTAGAGCAGCTGACTCTTAATCAGCGGGTCCGGGGTTCGAAACCCTGACGGCGCACAGCACAAGAAGACCCCGCCTCGGCGGGGTCTTCTTCGTTTGCGATCGGAAGCCACGGTGTCCCTGAACCTGCTGACTGTGTGCAGCCTTCGAATCCGCTCCTAAAACTGACCTTTCGCTGAAATGTTCGACAGAACATTCATCAAGCCCTTTCGGGAGCCGGTACCGATCCGGAATCTACTAGTCATGCCAACAGCCTCTGCGCGAATCGTCGCCATCCTGACCAGTGCAACAGTGCTGCCCGGATGGCGTGGAGATGCAGCTGTCCGGTCGAATCCACACCGCGTGCATCTTCCAAGGTCAAGCAACAGTTGAACCTTTGCCAGGCCCGGACGGCAGCCACGAACCCCTCGACCAAATAGTCACTCAGGTCAATATGAGCTACAAAAATCTTGGAACTAGTCCGTTCGATTCACGGTTGAGTTAGCAGGAGGCGCGCTCAGACGCGATTCTCGGCAAAATAATGGACACAACCTGCCAAAACTCGAGCTCGACTGTTACCATCCAGTTAGCTGAAGCACCCACCAATCGCGGGCGCAGAGCCATCTGGAAGCGGAGAGGGTGTTAGCCAATGTCTGTATTGCGATATCCCGGCGGCGCAGCAGCCATCGCCGAAAAGTCTGACATGGGTGTAACTCCGCTATCAACGGGAGCAGAACCGCAGTTTGTCTACAACTGCAGCCGGATCGGACTGCAGGCCAACCCGCCGTCGTTCCGGCTGGGTTTCGGATGGCTGCGCAGGCGCTAGCGTCGCGCCCGGCGAATCACCAGCACCACCGTCACCAACCCGATCCCGGCCAGTGATGCCGCCACCGCAGGCTTGGTCACGAACGTCAGCACCCGCGCCTTCACGTCCTCGGCGATCCTGGTCGGATTCGCCCGCACAGCCAGTGCGTCGACGGTATTGGCCAGACGGTCGCGTGCCGCGTCGATATCCTTGCGGATTTCTTCTGGATCTCGGTCCGGCACGCTTCCTCACTTCCTCCGGCCGGCTGAGCAGCTCGGCACCCGTTATCGGGGGGTCTCGTGGCTGGGCACACCACCCTGCCGCACTACCCTAGTTCAGCCGGATCCCGCACGTTCTACTGACACCGCCGTGAGGAGCTCCACGTGTCCGAAACCCCTCGCCTCCAGGTGGGCGACAAAGCCCCCGCCTTCAGCCTGCCCGACGCCGACGGCAACACCGTCAAGCTGGCGGACTTCAAGGGTCGCAAGGTCATCGTGTACTTCTACCCCGCCGCGTCCACCCCGGGATGCACCAAGCAGGCCTGCGACTTCCGCGACAGCCTCGGCGAGCTCAACGGCGCCGGCCTTGACGTCATCGGTATCTCACCGGACAAGCCGGAGAAGCTCGCCAAGTTCCGGGACAACGAAGAGCTGACGTTCCCCCTGCTGTCGGACCCCGACAAGAAGGTGTTGACGGCCTGGGGAGCGTTCGGCGAGAAGAAGATGTACGGCAAGACCGTCCAGGGCGTCATCCGCTCCACGTTCGTGGTGGATGAGAAGGGCAACATCGAAGTGGCCCAGTACAACGTCAAGGCCACCGGACATGTCGCCAAGCTGCGTCGGGACCTGTCGGTCTAGTCCCTGAGCGCCCCGTCGGCCTGTCTAGGGCCGTAGCGCCTCGAGCAGCAGCGCCTCGGACGTCGCCGCCCGCTCCAGCACACCGAGGTGCAGGCTCTCGTTGATGCTGTGCGCCTGGGTGTTCGGGTCCTCGACGCCGGTCACCAGAATGGTGGCGGCCGGGAACGCGGCGGCGAACTCGGCGATGAACGGGATGGATCCGCCTACCCCGGTGTCCACGGCGTCGACGCCCCACGCCTGCTTGAACGCCGCGCGGGCGGCGTCGTACACCGGGCCGCTGGCGTCGATGGCGTACGGCTGCCCGATGTCGCCGGGGGTGACGGTGACCTTGGCGCCCCACGGGGCGTTCTCCTCGAGGTGTGTGCGCAGCAACTCGAACTGCGCGGCGGCATCCGCACCGGGGGCCACCCGCATGCTCACCTTGGCGCGGGCCTTCGGGATCAGCGTGTTCGACGACGCCGCGATGGATGTGGTGTCGATGCCGATCACGGTGATCGCCGGCTTGGCCCACAGCCGCTGTGGCACCGAGCCCGAGCCGATCTCGGTGACACCGTCCAGCACACCGGTGTCCTCACGTACCCGTTCCGGTGTGTAGTCCACATCGCTCGCGCTACCCTCGTGCAGACCCTTGACCGCGACGTTGCCCTCGTCGTCGTGCAGGCTGGCGAGCAGTCGCACCAATGCCGAGATCGCGTCCGGGACAACACCACCCCACATGCCGGAATGCAGTCCGTGGTCCAGGGTTTCGACCTCCACCACGCAGTCGGCCAGACCACGCAGCGACACCGTGAGCGACGGGATCTCGGTGCTCCAGTTGTCGGAGTCGGCGATGATGATGACGTCAGCGGCCAGCAGGTCCTTGTGCTTGGCCAGCAAGGCGCTCAGCGAGGGTGAGCCGGATTCTTCTTCACCTTCGACGAACACGGTGACGCCCACCGGCGGCTTGCCGCCAAAAGCCCGCATGGCCGCCAGATGTGTTGCGATACCGGCCTTGTCGTCGGCAGTGCCACGGCCGTAGAGGCGGCCGTCGCGCTCCTCCGGTTCGAATGGCGCCGAATGCCACTGCGCGGGGTCACCTTCGGGCTGCACATCGTGATGGGCGTACAGCAGGACGGTGGGCGCTCCCTCGGGTGCGGGATGGCGAGCGATGACGGCCGGAGCACCGCCTTCACTGACGATGCGGACGTCGTCGAAGCCGACGCCGGTGAAGAGGTCGGCGACCATCTGCGCGCTGCGGTGCACCTCATCACGACGGCCGGGGTCGGCCCACACCGACTGGATGCGCACGAGATCCTCGAGATCCTTGCGGACCGACGGCAGGACTTCGGCGACACGGGTGACGAGATCAGTCATGCCCACGAGGTTAGCCCCCGCCTCCACAGCCCTCCCATTGCACAGGGAGTCACTCCTGGGCGGCATTCCGGGCGAGTTCTCGCCACGGAGTGACTGGCTGTGCCAACGAGCCGGGACGGACCGCGCTCGCACAGCGTGCCAACGAGCCGGGACGGACCGCACTCGTCACCGTGCGAGTCGGAACTGGACCGTGCGAGCCGAAACTAGGGAGTTTCGAGGATGGCGACGGCCGCCGCGGTGTCACCCTCGTGCGTCAGCGACACGTGAATGGTGACATCGGCCAGGTGCTCGGCGATGGAACCGGTGAGCCGCACCTTGGGTCGGCCCCACATGTCGGTCACCACCTCGATGTCGCGGTGGATGGCCTCCGGGAGCACCGGCCGCTGGGAGAACCGCGATCCGGACCACGCCTTGATCACGGCTTCTTTCGCCGCCCACCGGGCCGCCAGGTGCCGCGCCGCCACCGAACTCTTGTCGGCGGCGTCGCGGCGCTCCCCCGGCGTGAACGTCTCGGCGAACATCGTGCCGGGCTGATCTACCTGCTCGGCGAACTCCGGAATGGACACCACATCGATACCGACTCCGACTATCGCCACGCGCGCAACCCTATCCGATGCTCCACATCACCTGATGTAGATGTCGTCATCGCCCAGTCGCGAGGCCGGATTCAGCAGCATCGCAGCTTCCTGAGGCTTCTCGGCCACGTCGTGATCGAAGCGACGGTCAGCAGGACGCTCGTACATCGGGCGGCCACCGGCGATGGCCGAGGCCAACCGGCGCTTGCCGGCCAGGGTGCGCTCCTGTGCTTGGGCGAGGTAGGTCTCCCGCTCCTCGTCCGAGAGCGTCGCCAGGAACGCCGCCGGATGCACCAGCGCGATCAGACCCGACACGTGTCCGAACCCGAGGCTGGTCACCAGACCGGCCTTGAGCGGGAACTTCTCCCCCAGGTGCAGGGCCTCCCGCGGCCACACGAAGTGCCCGGAGGTGGCCAGCTCGTCGTCGACACAATCCAGGCTGCGGTTCGGCGGGATCACGCCGTCGCGCAGCACCTGGCACAGGCCCATCATCTGGAACACCGCGGCACCGCCCTTGGCGTGGCCGGTCAGCGTCTTCTGGCTGACGATGAACAGCGGGGCGCCGTCGGAACGGCCCATCGCGTCGGCGAGACGCTCATGCAGCTCGGTCTCGTTGGGATCGTTGGCCAGCGTCGAGGTGTCGTGCTTGTAGATCACCGAGATGTCGTCGGCACCCACCCCCAGCTTGGCCAGCGACCGCGACAGCAGCGAGTCCTTGCCACCCCGGCCCGCGCCCAGGGCACCCAGACCCGGAGCCGGGATCGAGGTGTGCACGCCGTCGGCGAAGCTCTGCGCGTACCCGACCACCGCCAGCACCGGCAGACCCATCTTCAGCGCCAGCGAACCGCGCGCCAGCAGGATGGTGCCGCCGCCCTGGGCCTCCAGGAAGCCCAGACGACGACGGTCGTTGGCGCGGGAGAACTTCGAGTCGCTGATGCCCTTGGCGCGCATCATCTCGGTGTCGGCGGTGGCCGCCATGTCACCGAAGCCGATGATGGCTTCCAGGGTCAGGTCGTCGAAGCCGCCGGCGACCACCAGTTCGGCCTTGCCGAGCTTGATCTTGTCGACGCCCTCTTCCACCGACACCGCCGCGGTGGCACAGGCGCCCACCGGGTGGATCATCGCGCCGTAGCTACCCACGTACGACTGGATGACGTGCGCGGCAACGACGTTCGGCAGCACTTCCTGCAGGATGTCGTTCGGCTTGTTCCGGCCCAGCAGGTTGCCGTGGTACATGGTCTGCATCGAGGTCATGCCACCCATGCCGGTGCCCTGCGTGCTGGCCACCAGGCTGGGGTGCACCCAGCGCATCAGCTCGGCCGGGCTGAAGCCGGCGGACAGGAACGCATCGACGGTCGCGACGATGTTCCACAGTGCCACCCGGTCGATCGAGTTGGCCATGTCGGGCGTGATGCCCCACACCGTGGGATCCCAACCAGTGGGGATCTGCGCGCCGACGGTCCGCGACAGCTTGGTCTTGCGCGGAACGCGGATCTCGGTGCCCGCCTTGCGGATCACCTGCCAGTCGCTGGAGTCCGGGACCGGGCGCACCACCGTGTGCTCGGGATCGAAGTCCACGAACGCGCGGGCGTCAGCTTCGCTGGAGACCACGAAGCTGAAGTCCTTGTCCAGGAACACCGACACCAGCAGCGGTGAGGCGTGATCGGGATCGATGGCTCCGTCGTCCACGAATTCGCGGATGCCGCAACGCTCGACGACGGCATCGTGGTAGCGCTCGACCAGTTCGGTCTCGGGCACCAGGTCACCGCTGGCGGTGTCGTACCAACCCGGCTTCGGGTCGTCCTCCCACTTGATCAGACCGGTGGTCCAGGCCAGTTCGAGCACGCCGGCCGCCGACAGCTCGCCGTCGACCTCCATCTCGAAGCGGGTGCGCGACGAGCCGTACGGGCCGAGTTCTGCACCGCTGACGATGACCACCAGGTCGGCGGGGTCGACGTCCAGCGGTGCCCACTCCGGCGGGGGCGCCGGGACGTGCGGCCGCGGCGGAGACGGCAGCGCCGAGATGGTGCCGTCGAGCGAATCCTCCTCGGCAGCAGCACTGTCGGCGGTCATCTCTTCCCGCGCCTTGGCGGCCAGCTCGGCCATGTCCAGCTTGATGTCGCCGAGACCACCGGTCAGGTCCACCTTGATGGGCGCCGACGCCGCCGACACCTTGGCGTCCGGGGTGCACAGATCCAGCAGCATCGCTGCCATTTCCCGGTTGGTGTAGGTGGTGACGCCCGCTTCCTCGACCGCACCGACAATGGCGTCGTTGTGACCCATCAGGCCGGTGCCCTTGGTCCAGCCGATCAGGGCGTGTGCGAGGCTGACCCGCTGCGCCCAGGACGTTTCGGCGCTCCACCGGTTCACCAGCGCGTCCATGGCGGCCTTGGACTCGCCGTAGGCTCCGTCGCCACCGAACATGCCGCGGTTGGGCGAGCCCGGGAGCACGACGTGCAGGCGGGAGGCGATGTCCCGCTCGGCGCCGATGGCCGACAGCCCGCCGATGAGCCGTTGCACGGCCCACAGCAGCACCTTCATCTCCATCTCCGAGCGCGAGCCGGCCTCCGAGAGGTCACCGGCCACCCGCGGCGCTGCGAAGGGGAACAGCAGCGTCGGGGTCTGGGCGTCCTTGAGGTGGATCGACTGCGGCCCAAGGCTTTCGGTCTGCTCGCTACCGACCCATGACACCAGGGCGTCGATATCGGAGTAGCTGGCCATGTTGGCGGGCAGCACCCACAGCTTGGCGCCCCAGCGGGCGTTGTCGCGGTAGAGGTCCTTGTAGAACGCCAGCCGGCTGTCATCGAGCTTGGAGGTGGTGGCGATGACGGTGGCACCACCGTCGAGCAGCTGCGCCACCACTCCAGCGGCGATCGAGCCCTTCGAGGCACCCGTCACCACGGCGATCTCGTCGGAATATCGTCCGTTTCCTGGGTTTTCAGCACCCGCGGCGATGCGCCCGAACAGCGTGGCGTGAATCTGCTTGCCGGACGCCAGCGCCTTGCCCTGCCACCAGGTGGCCTGAGTGGCGACCACATGTCCGGCCCCTTCGAAGCGCTCCGAGAGGCGCGCCCACTCGGCGTCGATCTCGTTCTCGTCGGTCAGCCACAGCTTCACCAGATCCTCGCGGGCACTGGCCCACCGGTCGTCGAGCAGCACGGCCTTCTTGGAGTCGAACGACGGTGCCACCAGACGCGGCCAATCCGAGCCGAGTTCGGTTGTCACCAGGTCGATCAGCTCGGCATCGGAGGCGCCGGCCGGTGCGGTCACCGGGACGTCGAGTCCCAGCTGGCCGAGCACCAGGCGGGCAGCCGAAGCCAGCACGCCGTCGGGACCGGTGACCTTCTCGGCGAATTCACCGAGGGCCGCCGAGTCGACGACTCCGCCACCACCGGCACCGCCCGCCGACGGCAGGGACACCGGGATGCCCTTGCGGGCACCGACCGCGGTGACCGCGGCATCGATGGCCTTGTCCACGGCTGCGGCATCGGCCAGTGCGCCGTCGTGCAGACCTCCGAGCGAACCACCGCGGACGCTGGAACCCTCGCGGGTGCCCAGCGCCACCTCGACGGTGACGTGCTTGGCCCAGCCGGGGCCGAGTTCCCAGGTCTTGGTGACCCGTTCGGTGATGTAGGCAGGTCGCTTACCCGAGGGGCCGAGGACCGTACGCAGCTGGTCGTTGATGGCGTCGGAGAGCACCGGGCCGAACGGCTTGTAGGTACGGGCCAGCTTGGACACCTGGCCCTTGAGCGCGGCCAGATCCGCTTCGGCCGCACCGTCGATGGCACCGAGGTTCAGCTCGGAACCCAGGTCCACCAGCAACTGGTTGCGTCGCGAGGACGCACCGTCGGTGATGGACTCGATGGAGTCCAGCGCCTCGATCTGGTCCAGCCGCATCTTGGCCGACAGGCCGATGAGGGCGACGGTGGCATCCGCCGCATCGAAGGTGATGTCGTCGGGGCGCGGTCCGCCCGACGGCGCTGCCGGCGCAGCAACCGGGGCAGCAGCAGCCGCGGGGGCCGCTTCGGCGGAAGGCGCGGCAGGAGCCTCGTCGACCTCGGGCTCCGGTTCGGGATCGGTGTCGTTGGCGAACAGCACCGCGGCATCGCGCTCGGCGTTGAGCACTTCCACTGTGCTGTGGGCGTATTCGGGCAGCTTCAGGGTGTTGGTGGCCAGGCCTGCGACGGTCGGCGCGTTCTTCACACCGATCTCCACGAAACGCTCGACCCCGAGACCACCCGCGGCCTCTTCGATGAACAGCAGATCCTGGGTCTCGATCCAGCGCACCGGGCTGGCGAACTGCCAGGCCAGCAGCTCGATGACGATCTTGCGGCACAGCTCCGCCGGGCGCTCGTTACGCCAGGTGTCGTAGTCGGCCAGGATCTCGTCGAGCGGCTCGGCGGGCACCAGGTCACGGATCTCCTGGATGAAGTCGCGGTCCAGGGTGAACGGCCGTGGCACCAGGTTCGGGATGTAGCGCCCGACGATCAGCGCCGGGTCCTTGTCCCCTGGCATCACGCGCTCCAGGGCCCGGCGGAAGTCGTCGACGCCGACCCGCAGCACGGAGCTGTGGAACGGCACGTCGATACCGGGAACCAGGATGAAGGACCGCTTACCGCCGGAGATCTCGCGGCGACGCTCGATCTCTTCCTCCAGGGCCTCCAGCCCGCGCACCGTGCCCGCGATGGCGTACTGCGAGCCACGCAGGTTGTAGTTCACGATCTGCAGGAATTCGCCTGTCTGCGCGGCGATTCCGTCGACGAAGGCCGTGACGTCGGCGTCGTCGAGGTCGATCTGCGACGGGCGGATGGCGGCCAGGCGGTAGTTGGACCGGCCCTGGGCGTCACGCGGCACGATGTCGTGCATCTTGGAGCCGCGGTGGAACACGACCTCGAGCAGCGCTTCGAGTTCGTAGACACCGGACACACAGGCCAGCGCGGTGTACTCGCCGACGGAGTGCCCGCACGCGATGGCTCCCTCGACAAAGGCGCCCTGCTCGCGCATCTCGGCGACCTGCGCCGCAGCCACGGTGGCCATGGCCACCTGGGTGAACTGCGTCAGGTACAGCACACCTTCGGGATGCTGGTAGTGCACACCCGAGGCGATCAGGCTGGTCGGGTTGTCCCGAACCACGTGCAGCACAGAGAAACCGAGGGTTTCGCGGGTGAACTTGTCTGCCTTGTCCCAGATCTTGCGGGCTGCCTTGGAGCGGGCGCGCACGTCCATGCCCATGCCCTTGGACTGGATGCCCTGTCCGGGGAAGGCGTAGACGGTCTTGGGCGCGGCCAGCCGCGCCGTCGCCGACATCACCAGATCGGAGCCGATGCGGGCGGCGATCTCGAGCACCTCGCCACCGAGATCGACACCCACGCGGTCGACACGGAAGTCCACCTCGTCGCCGGGTTTGACCATGCCGAGGAAGCGGGCGGTCCAGCCGAGCAGCTTGGCCGGCGGAACGGGCTTGCCGTCGGTGGCGGTGACGACGTGCTGGGCAGCGGCCGAGAGCCACATGCCGTGCACGATGGGCGATTCCAGGCCGGCCAGCAGTGCGGCTGCCTGGTCGGTGTGGATGGGGTTGTGGTCACCGGAGACCACCGCGAACGGACGCATGTCCACCGGCGCGGTCAAGGTGATGTCACGACGGCGACGACGGGGGGTGTCGGTCTCGTTGTCCGACACCGCACCACCGGCGCGCAGCGGGTCGCTGAGCTCGGCCGGGCCGGTGCGGCCACGGATGGCAAAGCGCTCCTCCAGGGTGGCGAGCACGGTGCCGTCGGCAGAGGTCACGGCAACCGACACCGGGACCACTCGGCCGACCTCGGTGTCGTATGCCGCCGAAGCTGTTGCGGCGACGGTCAATTCAGCCTTGTCAGTGGGCAACGGCGCAACCAGTTGCGCGGCGTGGTCCAGGTGTACCAGGCTCAGCAGACCCTCGATCACCGGGAACCCGCTATCGGTGACGGCGGTACCGATGGCGGCGAACACCGCAGGCCAGCAGCGACCCACGAGCGCGTCGGGCACCACTGTCAGCGTCGGCGCCAGCGGTGAACCGAAGGTGGCGGTGACACCGGTGTGGTCGGCGACGCGCTCGGGATCCCATTCGACGGTGACGGTGGTGGTGCCGTCCACCGGAACCGGCAGGGCGTCCGGGCCGTCCACGCCGGCGGCGATGGCCAGCACCGCGCGCATGGCGGTGGCAGCGTCGTCGGTGGACACCACGGGGGCGCCCCCGTCCACGGTGGACGACGGCAGGGTGAAGGCGATCTCGATCCAGGTGCCCGACAACGGCACGCTCAGGTTGACCTTCTCACCGGTCGATTCGAGGCGGGCTCCGGTGGCATGGTGAATGGCCGAGCCGTCGTGCACCTGCCACTCGGCGGGGTCGGCGATGCGGTGCACGGGGTTGGTCGCGGTGCGGCCCGCCCACAGTACGTCGGGGGCATCCAGCACCAAAGCCAGTGCGCTGGAAACGTTGTGCAGCCGGGACAACACCGGCGTGGGCTGAGCGCCGGAAGCCAGGGTCTCGTCGATGGCGGCCTGCTCGAAGCGGTCGAGCAGCTCACCCACCGGCTCGTCGACACGGGTGATGCCGGCGACGGCCTGAGTGCCCGGAATGATGCACACCTGGTCGGCCGAGTAACGCGCGTCGTGGGCCTGCCACAGTGAGTCGCTGCGCCACCACCGGCGCACGTCCTTGTCGATCACCGGCACGAAGTTGACCGGCTTGCCCAGCGTCTTGCACAGGCTGGTGAAGAACGGCACGTCGGCCGGATGCAACTTGACCGTGGCGGCATCGGGATGACGCTCGAGCAGTGCGGCGATGGCCTGGTCCGGGCTCTCCAGCAGAGCCTCGCCGGATTCGGTTGCGCCGTAGAGGGTTTCGATCGGTCCGAAGTCGGCGACATCGAGGCGGGCCTCGGCGCGCTGCAGCATCTCGGTGAACCGGTCACGCCAGCTGACGTCCAGCCACGGCGAGCCGTCCTTCTTGGTGTCGGCGGTGGAATCGCCGTCACCGATGGCCAGCTCGACGTAGCGGCGCAGCCACTGCTCGTAGGTCATGGAGGCGACGTCACCGAAGTAGGGCTTGGCGGTGTTGGCCATCGCGGCGATGATCTCGTCACGACGCTCGGCCACGGCGTCGGCGTCCCCGGCAACCTCGTCGAGCAGGCGGCCGCAGCGCGAAGCGGCGTTGTCGATCTCGTGGATGTCGGCGCCCAGCTGGCTGCGCCCGGATGCCATGCCGCCCTGAGCTTTTCCGGCACCGACCCAGTGATCGGTACCGGTGGTGTCGACCAGCAGCTGCTTGACCTGGGGGCTGGTGGTGGCCTCGAGGGTGGCCATCGCGGCGGTGCCGACCAGGATGCCGTCGACCGGCATCAGCGGGAAGCCGTAGGCACGCGACCACCGGCCGGAGAGGTACTCGGCAGCCCGCTCGGGAGTGCCGATGCCGCCGCCCACGCAGACGGTGATGTTGGAGCGGCTGCGCACCTCGGAGTAGGTGGCCAGCAGCAGGTCGTCGAGGTCTTCCCACGAGTGGTGACCGCCGGCGCGGCCGCCTTCGATGTGGACGATGACGGGCCGGGTGGGCACCTCGGCGGCAATCCGGATGACCGAACGGATCTGCTCGACGGTGCCGGGCTTGAAGACGACGTGGCTGATGCCGACGCCGTTGAGTTCCTCGATGAGCTCGACGGCCTCTTCCAGATCCGGGATGCCGGCGGTGACCACCAGGCCGTCGATCGGGGCACCGGACTGGCGGGCGCGCTGCACCAGGCGCTTGGCGCCCACCTGGAGCTTCCACAGGTAGGGGTCGAGGAACAGCGAGTTGAACTGGATGGCGCGGCCCGGCTCGAGCAGGGTGGTCAGCTCGTCGACACGGTCGCTGAAGATCTGCTCGGTGACCTGGCCGCCACCGGCAAGCTCCGCCCAGTGCCCGGCGTTGGCCGCCGCGGCGACGATCTTGGCGTCGACAGTGGTCGGCGTCATGCCGGCAAGCAGGATGGGCGAGCGTCCGGTCAGGCGGGTGAACTTGGTGGACAGCTTCACCGAGCCGTCGGGCAGGGTGACGACCTGCGGGGCGTAGCTGGTCCACGGGCGGGCCACCTCGGGCACGGCACCGATGGTGAACAGGTTGCGCTGGCCGCCACGGGTGGCGGCGGGGACGATACCGATACCGAGGCCGCGGATCACCGGGGCGGTCAGGCGGGTCAGGATGTCGCCCGGACCGAGGTCCAGGATCCACTTGGCACCCGCGTCGTTGAGTGCAGAGATCTCCTCGACCCAGTCCACCTGGCTGACCAGGATGGCCTCGGTCATGGCGCGGGCCTGCGCGACGTCCAGGCCCACCTTCTCGGCCCATTCGGCGACGAGTTCGACGCCGTCGGACAGTCGCGGCGAGTGGAAGCCGACCTCGACCTGGACGGGTTCGAAGACGGGCTTGAACACCGCACCGCCACGCAGCTTGTTCTTGCGCTCGGCTTCTTCCTTCTCGGCGATCTGCTCGCAGTACAGCTCGAAGCGGGACAGCTGTTCGGGGGTGCCGGTGATGACCACCGAGCGGCGGCCGTTGCGGATGGACAGCACCGGCGGCAGCACCGTGCGGACGTCCTGAGCGAACTCCTCGAGCAGTTCGTAGATGCGCTCGGGGTCGGCGTTGGTGACCGAGACCATCGGCGGGCGGTCGCCCAGGATCGAGATGCCACGACGACGGGCGACGAGGGTGCCTGCGGCGCCGATCAGCTGGGCCAGGGCCAGCAGCTGGACATCCTGGCTGCCGCCGGCCTTGAGCGCCTCGACGGCGAGAACGCCCTGCGAGTGCCCTGCGACGGCGACGGGCGGGTTGGCGGCCACATCCATGCCCTGGCGCGCCAGCGCGCGCACAGCGGCGATCTGGGTCAGCAGGACGCCGGGCACCGAGACGGCGGCGGAGGTCAGTTGCTTGGCGGTGGGCACCGGTTCCTCGGCGGCCAGCGCACGTACCCAGCGCAGGGGCTCGAAGCCGATCGGGCGGACCACGACGAGCTCGCGCGCGACGGGCTCGAGCAGCAGGTCGGCTTCCCCGGCCAGCGTCGCGAGCTCGGATTCGATGCCGGCGGACGAGACCAGCTCCTCCAGGGTGTCCAACCAGGCACTGCCCTGACCGCCGAAAGCGACCGCATAGGGCTCACCGTCGGTGAGCCGGTCCACCAGAGCGTGTGACGACGAGTGCGCGGCAGCGTTGCCATGGGACGCGGTGTTTCCATTGGACGCGGTGGAGCTGTTGGCAATTCTGTCGTGCTCGAAGATCGTCACCTGTTTGTCTCCTAGATAACTTCTGCTGAGCGAGATTCGGTCCTCGAGACCGAACGCCACTCGTGGTTACGTCCCAGACCTGCGCTGCCCTGCGAAGGTGTCAGTTCGGTGGTCTCCGTCGACCTGCCCGTCGTTTGTCGAACCCAGTCGAATCGCTGCGGCTCGGGCCCGGCTTCTGCGGGCACTGCAAACGCGCACTCAACTCCTCGTGACGGGTGGCGGACGACGGCACCGACTGCACTAAGAGTGTCATAAGAGCTAGGGCCATTTTTGTGCGCAATATGGTTACTGGCGAGTTCTACGCGCTGGTAACCATTCCGTCGGTAACACGGCGCTGAACGACCGCGCTGACGTTGGAGGACAAACGTCCTGCATGCAGGTGGTTACGGTCGAGTAGCCATAACTGCGCTGTTCACAGCAGTTTTGTTACCGAATCGTTATCAAAGGTTCTTCCGAGGCGCGCGCGATGACAGGCTTGACCGCACAGCAGACGAAATGACAGCTGTCAAGGAAACGCAATTTCGCTGTCCGCAGAAAAGTTTGCTGGCCGGACGCCCCAGCGAACCTCGCGGACGGGCCCGCGGCGCTGCGTAACTTACCTGTTGCCCGCGGGGCCGAAAACTCAGGCCGTCGAGCGCATCAGCGGTCGACGCACGGCTTCGTCCACCTGGCGGGCCATCACGATGGCCGCCAACTCTCGGTAGTCCTGCAACACCCGACCCGAATCGAGGGGTTCCTGCGCCGAGATTCCCGCCTTGAGCTCTCCCAGCGCATCCAACAACGAGTCGACATCCTCGGCCGCCGCGGCCACCCCCGGCTGCGAGGACGCGAACACCTCGACCAGGACGGCCAGGTACTGCGACCGATCCCGCGCCCGCAAGACGATCCGCACCAGCTCGGGGTCGCTGAGCATGAGCTTTCCGCCGATGGTGCAGGCCAGTCCGGTGGCAACCATGCGGCGTGCTTCCGCACCGGTGACGTCGACGTCGAAAGGCACCATCTGCACGTGCGCCACACCGTCGTCGACCGCCAGGGCGTCATGGAGGCCGA
The DNA here is from genome assembly GCF_001984215.1 of Mycobacterium sp. MS1601. Classification (NCBI taxonomy): domain Bacteria; kingdom Bacillati; phylum Actinomycetota; class Actinomycetes; order Mycobacteriales; family Mycobacteriaceae; genus Mycobacterium; species Mycobacterium sp. MS1601. Next base: position 4,138,997 of record NZ_CP019420.1, on the reverse strand, counting down.
GGACGTCAGCCAGGTCGTGACCCGATCGCACGGCAGCGAAGAAGTCGCAGATGTGCGACGAGGTGAAGCCCCTGCTCAGGAGCTGATCGATCACCCGTAACTGGGCCAGATGCACGTCGTTGTAGATGGCCATCCGCCCGACCCGAGCGGGCGGATCCAGAAGTCCGCGCTCACGGTAGGCGCGGATATTGCGCTCATTGACGCCGGAAACCCGGGCCAGCTCTGAAATGCGGTACTGGGTCACCGGGGTCAGTCCTGCAAGATGGACGAAGGGTCCGTCACACGCTCCATGGCGAAATGGTACCCGAGCACAGCCCATGAGCAAACATTCGCGGCAATCTCGTCGGAATTCAATTTAACTGCCGCCAGCGTCAGTGATCAGCCGATTCCCTCGTTTCAGCTGATCCTCTTCCGCGCCGACGTTCAAATTCAGCCAAGGCGTCAAATAGCGCAGCGGACTTCGCACACTCCCGGTGCGAGTGAACTCACACGTAGCCGATTTCGAGATGACTCCCTGGTTGAGGGACCATCAACGCCTGAGGAGGGAGCGACATTGCGTGCCTGGGTCGTGTGGTCAACCGGGCTTTTGGCATACATCGTCGCCGTCCTCGACCGCACCACTCTCGGCGTCTCCGGCCTCGAGGCGGCTGACCGGTTCCACGCTCCCCCGGCGGTGTTGTCGACCTTCGTCGTCCTACAGGTGATCGTTTACGCCCTGGCGCAGGTTCCTGCGGGCCTGCTGCTCGACCGGTTCGGCTCCCGCGCGATGATCGTTGCCGGCGGATCCTTGATGGCGGCAGGACAGTTGACGCTCGCCTTCACCGAGTCACTGCCGTTGGCGGTGGCAGCCCGAGCGATCGTCGGACTCGGCGACGCATTCACCTTCATCTCGGTGCTGCGACTGGTGCCGTTCTGGTTCACGGAACGCCGGATTCCACTCGTCACGCAGCTCACGGGCTTCTGCGGCCAGTTCGGCCAAGTGCTTTCCGCCCTGCCCTTCCTGGCGCTGCTGGCCGGGGCGGGTTGGCAGATCGCGTATCTGTCCGCATCGGCGTTCGGGGTGTTGGGCATCGTGCTGGTTCTCGCACTGGTGAAGAACACTCCCACCGGCTCCGCGGTGCCGGTCAAGTCGGCCGGCGCGCGCGAGACGTTGGGGCGGCTCAAGGTCACGTGGCTGCGGCCCGGTACCCGACTCGGGTTCTTCACCCACATGGGCACCCAGTTCTCGGTGACCGTCTTCGCGTTGATGTGGGGGGTGCCCTATCTGACCACCGCCCAGGGAGTGTCCCGCGGCACCGCCGGGATGTTGCTGACCGTTTCCGTCATGGCCTCCGTCGCCGCCGGTGTGCTGATCGGAATCTTCTCCGGACGCAACCCGCACCGGCGCTCCAACGTGGTGCTCGGCATCATCGTCAGCAACGCGCTGATGTGGACCATCGTCCTGGCGTTACCGTCGGCGGCGCCGCTGTGGCTGCTGGTGGTCCTGGTCGTCGTCATCTCCGTCGGCGGTCCCGGCTCGATGGTCGGCTTCGACTTCGCCCGCACCTTCAATCCCGCAACGACGCTCGGGACCGCGCAGGGCATCGTCAACATGGGCGGGTTCCTGGCGTCGCTGCTGGTGATGCAGTCGATGGGGATGATCATGGACGCCGCCGGCGGCTACTCGTTCGAGTCGTTCCGGATGGCGTGGACGGTGCAGTACGTCATCTGGATCGTCGCGGGCACCGCCATCCTCATCACCCGTCGCAAGGCCCGCCGGACCATCGGCGACATCGACGAAAGCAGATACCTGCTCGAGTTCTTCGACGACCCACGCGAGGGTCGGCAGCCGGCGCCCTGAGAGGGGCTAGCGGCTGCGCGCCGAGATGCGGCGATTGGCCTTCTGAATGGCAGCCACCAACTCGTCCTTGGTCATCGTCGACCGTCCGCTGATATCCAGCCTGCGCGCCACCTCGGCCAAGTGCTTCTTCGAGGCGTTGGCGTCGACGCCCTCGGCGCTCTCCCCCGAGGCGTTGGGGCCACCGCTTTCGGCCAGCTCATCGGACGGCCCCTTCTCCTCTTTGGCCTCCCAGTGATCACCCACCTTCTCGTAGGAGTGCTTCAGCGCGTCATACGCGACGCGGTGAGCCCGCTCCTGGTCACCGTCGTACTGCTCGGCGGCGGAGTCGTAGGCCTTGGCGAAGGTGCGTTGCGCTTTGGCGTCGGACTTCTGCAGCGTGCTGGGTAGTTCGCTGTTTTTCGCGCTGCCGTCTCTGGTGGTTTTCGGCATACAGCGCAAATACCCGCGGCGGCTGCCCAAAAACGGGTAACCGCCAACGTGGGTTTCAACCTGACACCGACGGCGGCCCAGCACGATCTGGCGCGCCGGGCGCACCTGTTCGCCGAGACGGTCATCCGCCCGGTGGCTGCCGAGTACGACCAACGCCAGGAATTCCCCTGGCCGGTCCTCGAGGAGGCCGCAGCGCAGGGCTTCTACAGTCCGCTGTTCTACCGGGACCTGATCGGCGACCCGACCGGTCTCTCGCTGCCGATGTTCATGGAGGAGATCTTCTGGGGGTGCGCCGGCATCGGCCTGGCGATCGTGATGCCCGCGCTGGCCCTGTCAGCCATCGGTCAGGCCGCCACACCCGAGCAGATGCTGCACTGGGCACCGGAATGCTTCGGCAGTCCGGGCGATCTGAAGCTGGCCGCGCTTGCCATCTCCGAACCCGAGGGTGGCAGCGATGTCCGCAATCTGCGTACCACCGCCCGGCGCGACGGTACCGACTGGGTGATCGACGGCCACAAGATGTGGATCGGCAATGGCGGGATCGCCGATGTGCACGTGGTCAATGCCGTCGTCGACCAGGAACTCGGCCACCGCGGCCAGGCGCTGTTCATCGTCCCCGGCGGCACACCGGGTCTGACCATGGTGCGCAAGCTGGACAAACTGGGCTGCCGGGCCTCACACACCGCGGAGCTGACGTTCGAGGGCGTCCGGGTGCCCGCCGAGAACCTGCTCGGTGGCGCCGACAAGCTGGAGCACAAGCTGGCGAAAGCCCGCGAGGTGGTCGAGGGCGGCAGGCATTCGGGGTCGGCCACGCTGGGCACGTTCGAGCAGACCAGGCCCATGGTCGCCGCCCAGGCGCTCGGAATCGCCAGGGCCGCACTGGAATACGTCACCGAGTATGCCAACCGCCGGGTCGCGTTCGGCGCGCCCATCATCAACAACCAGGGCATCGCGTTCCCGCTCGCCGACCTGGCCACCCGGATTGACGCCGCCCGGCTGCTGACCTGGCGGGCATCCTGGATGGCCGCCACCGGAGTCCCGTTCGAACGGGGCGAGGGCTCGATGTCGAAGCTGGCCGCCAGCGAGGTGGCGGTGGCCACCACCGAGCAAGCCATCCAGACCATGGGCGGCTGGGGGTACATCACCGATCACCCCGTGGCAAAGTGGTATCGAGATGCCAAGCTGTACACCATCTTCGAGGGCACCAGCGAAATCCAGCGGATCGTCATCTCCCACGCTCTGGGCGCCGGCGACGGCGCCCCGCCGCTGCACGTCGACCTCGAGCCCACAGGTGGCCCGCTGAACCGCTGGTTCGGCCGCGGCACACCGGCGCGCACCCGCGTGGCCAACGCGGCACTGGCCGCGAAGGACAAGCTGCCCGCCCCGGTGATGCGCGCGGCAATGACCGTGCTCAAACCACCGGGGCGGTAGCCCTGGTCAGTACTGGATGGCTTCGATCAGGTCCGACGGTTCATCCATCAACGCCCAGAAGCGGTCCCGGATCGCAACCGTCACCGGTCCCGGTTCACCGGTGCCGATCTTCTCACCGTCGAGGGTATTGATCGGGGTGACGCCGCCGGCAGTGGTGACGGCCATGATCTCGTCGGCGTCGTAGAGCTCGTAGCTGGTGACGTCACGCAGTGTCGCCTCGATGCCCATCTGATCGGCAAGCTCGAACACCGTCTTACGGGTGATGCCCGGCAACGCATTTCGTGACGGCGATGCCAGCTTGCCGTCCTTGACGATGCAGACGTTGAAGCCGGGTCCCTCGGCGACGCAGTTGTCGGAGTCCATCAGGATCGCGGTGCGCGCGCCCCGGTCCTTGGCCTCGAAGCTGGCGGCGGTGAGGTCCCCCCACTGGTAGTTCTTGATGGTGGGGTCGACGGTGTTGCGCCCGGCGCGGCGAACGTGACGTGGGACCACGGCGGTGGTGCCGAAGATCTGTTCGGCCGGCGGGAAGGCCCACAGGTACGGGATGGCGTAGATGTAGACCTGGTGGGTGAGTTTCGTGAGGTCCTTCTCGCCCTTCTTCTTTCCGTAGCCGCGGGTGACGGTCAGGTTCACGAAGGACTCGCGAAGCTGCGACATGCTGACACACTGCTTGGTGATGTCGGCCAGCTCGTCCTTGGTGTAGCCGGCATCCAGGCGCAATTTGCGGGCCCCGTCGAGCAGCCGGTCGAGATGGTCACCCAGCCGGAAGATGTTGCCGTGCCAGACATGTGCCACCGTGTAGGTCAGATCGGAGTGGCCGAACCCGGTGTCGAAGATGGAGATCTTGGCATCCTCGGCCGGGAGGAACTCCCCTTCGATCCAGGCGACACCACCGGCGAACGGGCTGGAGTAATCGAGTTCGTAGTCGCTGTACTGGATCACCGAGCCTGCAGGAGTGTCCTCGCGGATGGCTCCGGGTTCGACGGCGACGAGGTTGGAAGTGCCTGCACTCATGTTGAGATTCCTTACGGTTTCAGATATTCGGAGGATAGGAGCGAAAGGACCCGGGATTACAGACCGTGGGACTTGGCGTAATCGGCGCCGGCGTCGCCCTTGCTCAGACGCGCCTTGAGACCGGTGGCCCACCAGATGGCGGCGAGAACGACGATGCCGAGGAAGACCCACTTGTTGGTGGTGAACTGCGGCAGGAACAGCAGCGCAACGGCCACACCGAGGAACACCACCAGGGCGGTGACGTACAGCGGCAGCCTGAACCTGCCGAGGTCGAAGGTGCCGGGTTCGGGTGCGGGGATGGTGCCCCTGCGGTAGCCGACCAGAAGGCCGATGGTCTGCAGGATGTAGACGAAGAAGAACAGCAGCGACGCGATGCCGATGATGTAGTTGAACGCCTTCTCGTTGACCAGCGCCGAGAGCAGCAGAAGTGTTGACAGGCAGCCCAATCCGAGGACGGCGTATGTCGGCGCCTTGCTCTTCGACGAGACGTGGCGCCACACGTGGGAGAACGGCAGCATGTTGTCGCGGGCCATGGAGTAGGTCAGCCGCGTGGCCACCAGGATGTTGGCCAGCAGGCAGGCCAAGATGTTGGTCAGCGCGATGGCCACGACGATCTTGGTGACGACGGGACCGGCCTGCTGGGTGATGATCTCCTCGATGGGAGCGGCCGAATTGGCCTCCACCGCAACGGGATCCTTGATGGCCAGCACATACACGACATACATCAGGAACTCGATGACGATCGAGGTGATCAGCGCGTAGAACATCGTCTTGGGGACCACGCGGCGAGCGTTCTTGGTCTCCTCGGCGACGTCGGCACCGGACTCGACGCCGATCAGGCCGAAGAACGGGCCCAGGGCGGCGGCCAACCAGGCCAGCATGTAGGAGTCCTTGTCGCCGGACTCCCCGCCGGTGAACAACGTCGAGATCGGCTGGTGGTTCTCGGGCGCGGAGAACGCGATGACGGCGATCAGGGCGGTGGCGCCGACGGTGATCACCAGCTCCAGGCTGACGCCGATGTTGTTGACCATGGTCGCAAAGCGGACGCCGTAGATGTTGATCAGCACGCAGACGAACACCACGGCGATGGCCAGCAGGATCTGGGTGGTCTGCGTCATGGTCCAGCCCATGAGTCCACCGAGGTAGCCGGACAGGATGAACCCGACCCCGGTCATACCGCAGACCCAGCCCATCAGGGCGATGAAGCCGGTGAACCAGGCCAGGTTGGGCCCGTTGATCCGGCTGATCCACTGGTAGGAGTAGCCGGCCAGCGGCAGCTTGGCGGTCAGGTCGGCGGCGATGAACGTCCACAGCGCGAACACCGCCCCGGCCAGCAGCAGCGTCCACACGAACGGTGCGCCTGCGGTGAAGTAGCCCGCGCCGAATCCGGTGAAAACGGCCGTCGTGGCGCTGATGGTCGCGAAACCGATGGCGAACGACGCTAGGGTGCCGACCGAGCGGTCGAGCTTTTGGGTGTAGCCCAGTTCGGCGAGCTTGGCATCCTCGGCGCCGAGGCTGTCGCGCGAATGAGTTGGTGACGCTATGGCATCGGTCATGATCACTCCAGGTCAGGTGATGTCAGAAAACGACTGATGACTAGAAAAGCGCCACCTCTTCGTAACCGGAAGTTCCATCTTTTGATCTACTGATAACCCGCGTTTATCACTGGAGTGTGGCCGGCACCGGGACATCTTCGCCGTCGCCGAAATTCCACTGGTCCTGGACGTATCTGATCAGGGCGTCCGACTGCGGTGACAGCTGCGCCGGGTGCCACGCCAGCGCGGTGTGGCACGGCGGCCGGTCGGTTATCGGCACGTAAACGATGCCGGGGCGGTCATAGAAACGCGCCACCGACGACGTGGTGAAGCTGATTCCCAACCCCCGGGCAATCGATGTCGTCTCCGCCTCGTAGGTGGCGGCGACGGCGGCAATGGTGGGTGGCCGGTTGCCCCGCGCGTCCATCGCCATCCAGTAGTCGCGCCAGCTACCCGCAGTCAGTGGCGCGCACACGATCGGGTCGTCGAGCAGCTCGGCGATCACCAGTTCGTCCCTGTCCGCCAGCCGGTGATCGCGGGGCAGACACGCCACCCACGATTCGGAATCCAGGATGAGCATCCGGTGCTCGGGAAGGTCCACCGGTGGACGGATCAGTGCGACATCCGCCGAGCCGTCGGCCAGTCCCGCGGTGGGGTCGGAGAAGTCGAACTCGATGGGCTCGACAGCCACATCCGGGTAGGCCGATTCGAAATGCCGCACGATCCGGAACAACAGGTCTGCGCCGGTGCCGATCAGGTAGCCGAACCGCAACCGACCTTGGCGGGTGCCCGAGAGGGTCACCAGGTTCTCCATCACGGCGTCCACCCCGCCGAGTGCCTGCTGGACCTGTGGCAGCCACGCCGCACCGAGATCGGTCAGCGCCACCTCACGGGTGTTGCGGGTGAACAGCTGCACCCCGAACTGGTGCTCGAGCTGTTTGATGGCCGTCGAGAGCGCCGGCTGGGTGATGTACAGCTTCTCGGCGGCCCGCCGATAGTTGAGTTCGGCCCGAGCACGGCGAAGTACCGCAACTGACGCAGAGTGACGTCGTGGATCTTGGCGCTCGTGATCGGCCCCTCTCGGTGGACGCACTCAAGAGTGTCATGCCACCACGCGCGCCGTCTCCCACAGTTCGTCGATCGCAGCCTCGGCGGCGGCCAAGCTCTTGGCTGCCAGCGGACGCAGGTCGGCCATCGCCGGATTGACGTTGGCCATGGTCAACTCCGCGGTGATGAACGTCGGCTTCAGCCCGGTCATGTCCAGCCCGTGTGGCAGCCACGCTTCGGCGTGATCCCAGCCCTCCCGCGGGGTGCCGGTGCCGTAGCCACCGCCACGGGCGGCGAGCACCACCAACTCGGTGTCACCCAGCAGACCCTGCTGGGTGGCGGGGTCGAACGCCAGCCCGGGCACGATCAGATGGTCGACCCAGGCCTTGACCGTGCTGGGCGGGCCGAAGTTGTACAGCGGAAGACCGAGGAGCACCGTGTCGGCCCGCTTGATCTCGTCGATCAGCGCGATGCTGCGGGCATAGGTCTGGGCCTGCGCGGGCGTGTGCTGCTCGGGCGGCACCATTGCGGCCAGTCCGCCCGCCGCGTCGAGGTGCGGTACGGGATCGGCTGCGAAGTCGCGGTAGGTCACCTGACCGTCCGGATTGAGTTGACGCCAGCGGTCGGCCGCGCGGGCGGTCAAGCGGCGACTGACGGAGTGCGCACCCTGGATGGAGGTGTCGATGTGCAGCATCTTCGACATGGATGACTCCCTATAGATAGTTTATGTAGTGCCAACTATATATACCAGGTTAAACGGCGAGGTATTCGCGTGCCCGGCCATTAGGCTGGGCCAGGTGTCCGAACTGCCGATCCTGTCGCCCAACTGGCAACTCGTCGGCCCATTGATGGAACACCTGGTCCGCCGCATGCGAGCGGTGTCCGAATCCGAAGTCGAACGCTTCGGGCTGCGTCCCCGGCATGTCCTGACTCTGACGCTGTTACGCGACTTCGGCGAACGCCCGCAGTCGGAGTTGGCCACCCTGTTGCGAATCGATCCCACCAACGTCGTGGGACTGCTCAATGAGCTCGAGGCCGACGGCCTCATCGAACGCAGACGCTCCACGCAGGACCGACGTAGACACACGGTGGTGCTCACTCAGGCGGGCACCCAGCGTCTCACGGCAATCGAGGGTGTCCTGCGCGACGTCGAGCGCCAGGTCCTCGGCGTGCTGGACGACGACGAACACACGACGCTGTACAACCTGCTGCTGCGCGCCGCCGGCGAGGGTGTGGCGTGTACCGAGTCGACGGCGGGTGCGTGTGTGGTCGACGAACTACCCGAGGGACTTCACACCCCCGAATGCTGATCCAGGTAGCGCGCTACTCGCGTCGCCCGGTGCCACCGCGTCTAGTGTGAAGCCATCGCCGGACGTCTCGGCGTGTGATTCATCCGGGGGGATGAAATGAGGGTTGTTCCAGAAGAATTGAGAGAAGACGGCAGCGGGGGAACGCTCACACCGCCGCCTCGCGCCGCTCCTGCGGTACTGGTGACCGAGCAGCAGGTCATGCTGGCCTCCGCCATCGCGATCTCGCCAGCCGTGGCGTCACCATCACCAAATCGGTTGCAGCGCATCATAGGTGCGCTGGTACGAGTGGCCACCTGGTCGCCGGACCGGCCATGCTCCGACCATGACCGACATCAGGCCCACGCCCGGCGGACGCCGAGCTGGTACTCGGATGCATTGATGGCGCGGGAGATGTGGCGGCTGTGATGGCCGTAAGCTACGCGGGCCGGATCACTACCGGCCCGCGTACGCCCGCGCCACCCGCGTGACGAACTGGTACACGCCGTCCTCGTCGGGAGCCAGCGGGCCGGGACGAGCATGCGGTGAGCTCAGGCCGCGTTGCACCGATTCGCAGGCAGTCCAGTCCTGCCGGTTCGTGAGGTCCCAGAAGTCCACCGCGTAGGACGGATCGAAACCGGGCTGCTCAGCGACCTCTCTGGGGAACGCCCATGCGCACTCGACGTGGGTGCGGTCGACGGCCAACGGCGTCATGAGGTGGGTCATCACGTAATCGGGGTGCAGACTGACCAGCAGGTTCGGGTAGCCGACGAGGTACATCACCGAACGCAGTTCATGCTCGGACAGACCCTTGATCGCCACTCCGTCGCTCTTGCCGCTCAGCGACATCGTCTCTGCGCCATCGATGATCGACATCCAGCCGCCCATCCACGAACCTTCGAGTTCGAGATTCTCGCCACTGGTGGGTGGGCTGATACGGCTGAGCTCGGGGTGAATTGACGAGCAGTGGTAGCACTCCTGGTAGTTCTCCGCGATCACCTTCCAGTTGGTGGCCAGTTCGTAGGAGTGCCGCGCCACCACGGTCAATTCCTCGGGCCGATACGGCGCCACCACCTCTTCGAGGCCGGCCACATGGTCGCTGAAGTCGCTGTCCTGGCCGCTGGGATCCACGAACAGCCAGCCGTGCCAGTTGACCAACCGCAACTCGAACAGTCCGAACTGCGCGGGATCGAAGCCGTCGACATCACTGAAACCCGGTGCTTTGCGCAGACTTCCGTCGAGTTTGAACGACCACGAGTGGTACGGGCACACGATGCCACGGCGTTTGGTCTGCGCGCCGCAGGTCAGCAGTTCGTGGCCACGGTGCCGGCAGGTGTTGGCGAACGCACGCACGGCGTTGTCCTCACCGCGCACCAGCAGTGCGCCATTGGCGCCGGATCCCACCGCTTTCTGACTGCCCACCGACGGCAGGTCCGAGGCGTGTCCCACACACGTCCATCCCGAGAAGATGGCCTGTTGCTCCCAGGCGAACACCGCTGGGTCGACGTAGGCCTCCCGGGGCAGCATGCGGGACTGACCGAAGGGGGCCAGCGCCGCCGCCAGCGCGTCGGCAGGGACGGGAGCCGGACCAAGCTGTTTGAACATACAGTCAAGAATAAGGGCTGACGCTCTCCCGGTCCAGACGGGGATTTGGGCGTGATTCCAACCGCTGAGCGGTTGGAATCACGCCCAAATCGCAATCAGGCTTCGCCGGTGAAGGCGCCGATGCCGCGATCGGCGCCCTGCCCCTTCGCCATTCGCCGGTAGATCAGGTAACCGATCACCACCGCCGCCAGCGCGGCGAGCAACAGCAGGGTGGCCAAGGCGTTGAGGGCCGGCGTGGGGGCGGCGCGGGCGGTGTTGTAGATCTTCACCGACACCGGTTCGGTCGAGGCGTCACCGGAGAGATAGCGCACCAGCACGAAGTCGTCGATGACGTCGGCGAACACCAGCACCGTGCTGGCGAAGATCGCCGGGGTGAGCATCGGCAAGATGATCCGGCGCAGCGCACCCAACTGCGTGGCACCCAAATCCATTGCGGCTTCTTCGTATTGTCGCCCGATGGTGGCCAGTCTGGCTCGCACCAGCACCGCCGGATAGGACACCTGGAACGTCACCAACCCCACCACCTGAGCGGAGGTACCCAAACTGATCGGCAACGCCACCGAGGTGATCATGAACAGCAACGCCACCGCCAGAAGCACCTCGGGGATGACGAACGAGAACAGCATCAGCACGTTGGCGCCGTCGGGCACCCGGCCGCGCCAGCGATCGATGCCGATGGCGAACAGCACGCCGAGTGGCACGGTGATCAGCGTGGCGATCAACCCCAGCTTCAGCGTCTGGAACAGCGCGGTGTGCAGGGCCGCGTCGTGCCACACCGAGCGGGTCTCGTCACCCCAGTACCAGCGGAACGAGAAGCCCTGCCAGTGGGTGCGGGACCGGCCGTCGTTGAACGAGAACATGACAGCGATCAACACCGGCAGCAGCGACCACAACAGGTACACCGCCGTCACGCCCACCAGGATCCTGGGTGGACGCCACGGGTCGTTCCACCAGGTGACCGGCCCTCTCATGAGGCCACCTCGTCCCGGCGTCCCATCACCCGCACGTAGTACAGCATCGGCAGCAGCGCCACCACCAAGACGATCATCACGAAAGCACCCGCCTGCCCGGTCTGCCCGGGGGCCTGCACGCTGTCGTTGATCAAGTTGCCCACCATGGCCGTCTTGGGCGACGCCGACAACAGATCATTGGTGAAGTAGTCCCCCAGCATCGGCAGGCAGGTCAGCAGCACCGCGGCCACCATCGTCGGTCTGCACAACGGCAGAGTCACCCGCCAGAACGACGACAGCCGGTCAGCGCCCAGATCGCGCGCCGCCTCCAGTGTGTGTTGGGGCAGCCGGTCCAGCCCGGCATACAGCGGCAAGATCATGTACGGCACATAGCCGTAGACCAGACCGAGGATCACCACCACCGGTTGCCCGGTCAGCCAGTGCACGTCGACATGCACCAGCCCACCGAAGCTCAGCACCCTGTTCACCAGGCCGTCGTCCTGCAAAAGGTTGACCCAGGCCAACATTCGCATCATGTAGCTGATCCAGAACGGCGCTATCAGAGCGGCCAGCAGCACGCCCTTCCACTTCCCCGCCAGCCGTGCCACATAGTAGGCGACGGGAAACGCGATCAGCAGGCACAGCGTGCTGGCGATCAACACGTAGGCGGCGGTGCGCACCAGTGCCGGGCCGTAGATGCCGTCCGGTCCGACGATGCGGCTCAGCACATAGGTGAACTGTTGCGGATTCCAGTGCAACGGATTCCACACCGGAACCGCGGTACGGAAGATCGGATCGACGTAGCCGAACACCACGCACAGCACCACGTACAGCGGCACGATGAAACAGAACACCAGCCACAGCAGCCCCGGCGTCGCCAGCGCCGGCCACAGCCGGGCCGAGCGATCCTTTGCAGGCCGCGAACTCACGGCGGTGAGCGCCACAGTGCTCAGGATCCGCCGGCGTTGAACGCGTTCCAGACGTTGCGCCAGGCGGTGTCGTTGGCGGGATCGAGTTCCAACAGCCGATAGCCGCTGTCGAAGTACTCGGGTCGCACAATCGCCGACTGCAGGTTGGCAGGGATGAACTCCTCGGCCACCAGCGATTCCGGGGTGATCGAGTTCTGCGGGGGCTGGTAGCCGATGGCCGAGAAGTTCTCCTTGGCCACTTCGGTGTCGAGCATGTGGTTGAGGAACAGATGCGCCAACACCGGATTCTTGCCGCCGCGTAGCGTCACCAGCATGTCGTTGTCGACCAACCCCTTGCCGTCGCTGGGGAACCAGTACTGCAGGATGTCGGTACCGACGCCCTCGGGCAGGTAGTACTGCGCGTTGATGATGTCGCCGGACCACATCTGCGCCAGCCCGATCTGACCGGCGGGCAGGTCGCTGTACATCGTGATGGTGACCTTGGGCGAGGTGGCCTCCACCAGAGCGGTGAGCTGCTCGCCCACCATCTTCAAATCGGCTTCCGAGCTGGTGTTGACGTCGGTGATGCCCTCTTTGAGCAGCACCAGCGCCATGGCGCTGTGCCAGTCGTCGAGAATGGCGGTCTTGCCTTTGTAGGTCGGATCCCAGAGGGAGGCATAGGGATTCGACAGTGCACCGATATCGGCGGGCACCTGGTCACTGCGCCAACCGATGCCGGTGGTGTAGATGGTGTAAGGCACCGTGTAACGCCATTCCTGGTCGTACCACGGGTTGGTGAAGCTGGGCCACACATTGGAGATGTTGGTGAGGTAGCTGTGGTTCAGCGGCCGCAACAGCCCGCCTGTCACCAGCCGGCTGATCTCGGTGTAGTTGGCGTTGTAGATGTCGAAGTCGACACCGCTGCGCAGTTTGGTCAACGCCTCGTCGCCGTCGTTGAACGTCGACACCTCGACGGTGCAGCCGTACTGCTGCTCGAACGACTTGATGGCCTCGGGGCTGAGATAGTCGGCGTAGTTGTAAATCTTGAGCGTCGCCCCCTGCTCCGGGGCCAGGCCGTCGCCGATCGGTTTGTTGTCGTCGGCGATGTCCCATGTGACAGGACTGTCCGGCTTGGCCAGTGTCAAAGTCGCAGTTGCGCTCCCCGGGCCGCCCGGACCTGATCCGCAGGCCGCCAGAGCGCTGCCGAGAGTGGGGGCGGTGAGCGCGAGAAGTCCGGCGCGCATCAGGAATTGGCGCCGCGTGGGGCCGGAGGGCCTGGGCAGTGGCATCGGAGCCTCCCCGCTGTTGCGTCTTGTCGCTGATAGGACTCTCGCATAGACTGAATGCTCAGTCAACCGATAGAGAGCGGAGGTTGCACTGTGGCGTCATCGATGGTCGAGAGCTCGGTGGACCAGTTGATCGCGGCCGAAGAGCAGGTCTTTCTGCGTCGCCAACCGCGCAGCACCGAGTTGATCGCGCAGGCTCGTGCGCACCTGGCGGGTGGCGCCACGTCCAACTGGCAGATCGCGCAGCCGCAAGCTGTCTGGATGAGCCACGGGGCGGCGTCTCGGGTCTTCGATGTCGACGGCACCGAGTACGTCGATATGCACGGCGGTTACGGCGCCTCCATCGCCGGCCACGCTCACCCGGCCATCGTCGAGGCAGTCAGCCGACAGGTAAGGCGCGGAACACATTTCGCCCAACCCACTGAGGATGCCATCTGGATCGCGGACGAACTCGCCCGTCGGTTCGGCCTGCCGCTGTGGCGATTCGCCAACTCGGGCACCGAAGCCACCATGGATGCCGTCCACCTCGCCAGGGCGCTCACCGAACGGGATCTCATCATCAAGGTCGAGGGCTGCTATCACGGCCATCACGATTCGGTGCAGGTGTCGGTGCTCCCCGAAGCCGACGAGGTGGGTCCGCGGGAGCGGCCGACCCGGGTGCCCGGAAACAGCGGAATCCCGGCTGCTGTCCGCGATCTGGTGATCGTGGTGCCCTTCAATGACCCTGGTGCCGTGGCCCGCGCACTCACCGAGAACGACGGCCAGGTGGCCGCGATGATCGTCGAACCGGTGATGATGAACGCCGGCATCATTCCTCCCGACGAGGGTTACCTCGCAGAGATCCGCCGGCTGGTGCACGCCGCCGGCGCACTGTTGATCTTCGACGAGGTGAAGACGGGCTTCACCACCGGCCCCGGCGGCGTCACCGCGTTGTCCGGGGTGACCCCCGACATGGTGTGCCTGGCCAAGGCACTGGGCGGGGGCATCTCGGTGGCGGCCATCGGCGGTACCACCGACGTGATGTCGGCCATCGCCGACGGCCGCTACGAGCAGGTGGGCACCTTCAACGGCAATCCACTGGCCATGGCCGCCACCAGGGCCACCCTCACCGACGTGCTGACCGACGACGGCTATCGCCACCTCGACGGGTTGGCGCGCCGACTACAGGGTGCGCTGGAGTCCACCATCGCCCGGTATGACGCGCCGTGGCACGTCGTGGCGGTGGGCGCGAAGGGCTGCGTGACATTCCGCGACGAGCGCGTCCGCGAATTCCGTGATTTCCTGCAGATCGACGCAAGGTTGGGTCATCTGCACTGGCTGATCCAGCACAATGGCGGAGTTTTTCTGCCCCCATGGGGGAAGGTGGAGCAATGGCTGTTATCCGTTCAGCACGACACCGACGATGTCGATCGCTTTGCGGCCAACTTCGCCCGGTTCGCAGCGGCGGTGCGCAACTGACGGGTAACCGGTGACCGGCGGCGCCATCCGGTTGCACCAGTTGGCCAAGGCGTTCAACGGCGTACCGGCGGTCACCGGGATCGACCTGGAGATACCGGCGGGCCAGTTCTATTCGCTGCTGGGCGCATCGGGATGCGGCAAGACCACCACGCTGCGGATGATCGCCGGCTTCGAGAAACCCGATTCCGGTCGCATCGAACTCGACGGCCGCGACGTCGCGGGCGACCCTCCGCACAAGCGACCCGTCAACACCGTGTTCCAGACGTACGCCCTGTTTCCGTTCATGAGTGTCTGGGACAACGTGGCGTTCGGGCTGCGGTATCTGAAGACCTCGAAAGACGAGACCAGGCACCGAGTGGGTGAGGCTCTCGAGTTGGTCAGGATGGCGGAGTTCGCCAAACGGCGCCCTGCGCAGCTCTCCGGCGGACAACAGCAGCGGGTGGCACTGGCCCGGGCACTGGTGTTGCGCCCCAGCGTGCTGCTGCTCGACGAGCCGCTGGGCGCCCTGGACGCCAAACTGCGTAAACAGCTTCAGCTGGAATTGCGATCGGTGCAGCGCGAGGTCGGTATCACGTTCGTCTACGTGACACACGATCAGGAAGAAGCGTTGACAATGAGCGACCAGATCGCCGTGATGGCCCAGGGCCGCGTCGAACAGGTGGGGGCACCGCAGGATATCTACTCCCGTCCCGCCACCACCTATGTGGCCGGATTCCTGGGTGCTGCCAACATCTTCGACGCCGAGGTCCTGGAATCAACAGGTGGCTCCGCGGTGTGCTCGACGATGTCGACGACGGTGCGGTGCGCGTCCACCGAGACGGACGTGCGGTGCCCCACCGGCCCGGCCGCCGTCGTGATCCGGCCCGAACGCATCACGCTGCACGGTGTGGACCGCAGCCCCGCCTCCGATCAGAACGTGATCCCCGGCGTGGTCCGCGAGGTGGTCTACCTCGGCTCGTCCACCCAGGTGCTGGTCGACGTCGGCGAGACCACCGACCTGGTGGTCGAGGTGCCCAATCATGCTGGACCACAGTCGGTCACGTTCGCGCCCGGCGCGGCGGTACTGTGCGAGTGCAGCCATGACGCGGTCCGGGTGCTGACGCGCAGTCCCGCCCCGGTGGTGTCCGATCCGGTGGCCGAACTCAGCCTGTCCTAGCGCCGGCGAGCCGCCGTTTTCGCCGCGCCCTTCTTGACCCGCTTGGACTCGGCCGCCAAGTCCAGCTCACGCTCGGCGAAGCGCATCGCGATCTGGTAGGCCACCTCGGAATCCACGTCGGGATCCTCCAGCGCCACCTGGATGGAAAGCCCGTCGAGCAGTGCGGCGAACTCCAGGGCGAACATGCGCGGGTCCACCTGAGGATCGCGCTCACCGGACTCGGCAGATTCCAGTGCATCGATGATCATCCGGCGCCACCGGGCGTCGAGTTCGATACGGCCGGCCTTGACCTCATCGTGGCGGAAGGCCTGCGCCCACAGGTCGAACCACAGACCCCACGCGCCGGGGATCTCGTCGGCACCGTCGCCTTCGGGCACGCAGGTCCAGCGGATCAGCAGAGACAGCCGCTCACGCAGGGAACTGACCTCGGCGAGCATGGCCTCGGCGGCCTCGTAGAACGATTCCTCGGAATGCCGTAGCGCATCGACCAGCAATCGATCCCTGGTGCCGAAGTAATAGATGACCAGCGCCGAGGACACCCCGGCGCGCTTGGCCACATCGGCGATGCGGGTCTCGGAGAAACCGCGCTCACAGATCAACTCTGCTGCCGCGCGCAACATCTGGATGCGCCTGCCCTCATTGTTCTCGGTGGCGGGTGCTGGTTCTGCCATGCTCCGACGTCTTCCCTCCGCTGTGGCCTCGCTGCCTCTTGTCGGAAGCTTAACACTTCGTTAGATTGAACAGTCAGTCAGGATGTGCGATCTCCCCTGAAAGAGGATCCCGAAATGTCCAACACCTACGACGCCCTGGTGATCGGCGGCGGCCACAACGGCCTGGTGTCTGCGGCCTACCTGGCGCGCTCCGGCGCCCGAACCCTGGTTTTGGAATCCCGTGGCTCACTGGGAGGCGCCGCGACCACCGAAGCCCCTTGGCCCGACGCCCCGCATCTGCGGGTGACACGCCTGTCCTACGTGATGAGTCTCATGCCGCCCACCATCGTGGCTGACCTCAGCCTGGAACGCCACGGCTACAAGGTGCATCCCATGGGCCCCTACTACCAGGCCTTCCCCGAGGGCGGGTCGCTGATCATCTACGAGGACGACCCCGGCCGCACCCATGAGCAGCTGGCCAAGTTCTCCAAGAAAGACGCCGACGCCTGGCCCAGATGGAACGAGTGGCTCGAGGGCATCGCGGACGTCATGGGCCCGCTGCTGACACAGGTGCCGCCGAACATCGGCTCGCACAAGCCCACTGATCTGCTGGACCTGGCCAAGCTGGGCTGGAGCCAGCGCGGTATGACCACCCGCATGATGGGCGACGTCACCCGACTGCTGACCATGAGTATCGCCGACCTGCTCGACGACTGGTTCGAATCCCCGCAGATCAAAGGCGCGCTGGCGGTCAACGGCGTCATCGGTACCTGGGCGGGGCCGTACGAACCCGGTACCGCGTACGTGATGGCGCATCACTCCATCGGCGACGTCGGTGACGGCCAACTCGGCAGCTGGGGTTACCCCGAGGGCGGCATGGGTGCGGTGTCGGAGGCCATCGCCCGCGCAGCTCGCAGCTTCGGCGCTGAAATACGAACCAACACACGAGTTTCCCGATTGCTCGTGCAGAACGGTCGGGTCCAGGGTGCGGTACTCGACAACGGCGACGAGATCCGCGCTCCCCTCGTGGTCACCACGCTGCATCCGCGGACCGCCTTCCTGGACCAGATCCCCCGCCACGAACTGCCCGACGAGTTTGTCACCGACATCGAGCACTGGAAGACCCGCAGCGGCGTGGTGAAGATCAACTTGGCGTTGGGTGAGCTCCCCAATTTCACCGCGAACCCCAGTTCCGGTCTGGCCGAACACCACACGGGCTCTGTCGAGATGGCACCCACCATGGAGTACATCGAGGCTGCCTTCCAGGACGCGCGGCTGGGCAGGCCCGCCGCGCTGCCGTTCAGCGACGGCGTCATTCCCACCACCTTGGACAAGACACTCAATCCCGATGGCACTCACATCATGTCGCTGTTCACCCAGTGGGTGCCGGCAGCCTGGGCGGACGAACCCCACACCGAGGAGCTCGACGCCTACGCCGATCGCCTGATCGACCTGTACGACACGGTGGCCCCCGGTTTCAAATCGTCGATCCTGCACCGCGACATCGTGGGCCCCCACGAGATGGAACAGGAGTACGGGTTGATCGGCGGCAACATCTTTCACGGCGAACTGTCACTCGAGCAGCTGTTCCACATGCGCCCGGCGCCCGGTTTCGCCGACTACCGCACCCCCATCGCCGGGCTGTACAACGGCAGTTCGGCCACCCACGCCGGCGGCGGGGTCTGCGGCATCCCCGGCTGGCAGGCCGCCAAAGCCGCTCTGGCCGATCAGAAGCGAGCCAGCCGACGTGCCCGGATCGCCGCACTGGGGCGCCGATCCTGACCAGGCGCGACGCCGTCGCGGCGATGCTGGGCGCCCGATCCATCGCCGTCGTCGGTGCCAGCCCCAGACCGGACAGCTTCGGCGCCAGAATGGTCACCGAGGCGACCCGCGGCTCGGCACGGGTCCATCTCGTCAATCCCCGGTACACCACCATCGGTGACCTGCCGTGTTCGCCGGCCTTGGAGGCTCTCGACGAGGTGCCCGATCTGGTGATGGTCGGAGTGCCCGATGCCGCAGTGATCGCGGCGCTGGAATCCGCAGCGGCCGTGGGGACGCCGTCGGCAGTGCTGTTCGGCTCTGCACATGCCGACGGGCTGCGCAGTCGGATCGCCGGCCTGGCCACCAACGCGGGGATGGCCGTGTGCGGCGCCGGATGCATGGGATTCATCAACAATGCACTCGGCGTTCGCGCACTGGGCTATCTGGAACCCCATCCCCTGCCCATCGGTGGTGTCACGCTGGTCACCCACTCCGGCTCGGCGTTCTCGACAGTGTTGCGCGCCCGCCGCGGCTTCGGCTTCCGTCTCGCGGTCTCCTCCGGACAAGAGCTGGTCACCGACACCGCGGACTACGTCGAATACGCGCTCGAGGACCCGCAGACCACTCTGATAGCACTGCTGCTCGAGACCCCGAGGTCGGTGCCACGACTGGCGGCGGCGCTGCGCCGCGCCGCCGCCAACAACATCCCGGTGGTGATCCTCTCCGTCGGCGGGTCGCCGCGGGGGCGCGCCATGGTGGCCGCACACTCCGGAGCACTGGCAGGCGACACCGAGGGGTGGGCGGCCTTCTGCGCCGCCACCGGCGCAGTCCACGTCAGCGATATGGCCGAATTCACCGACACCATCGAACTTTTCGCCGCCGGCAGGCGGGTGTCGTCAGGCACCGGAATCGCCACCGTGCACGATTCCGGTGCCGAGCGCGCCCTGTGCACCGACGTCGCACACAGCGTGGGTGCCCCGTTCGCGGACATCTCCGACACCACAACGGCCGAAATCTCCGCCTGCCTGGACGAGGGTCTGACGGCCACCAACCCGCTCGACGTCTGGGGCACCGGCGCCGACACCCGCGCACTGTTCGGCCGGTGTCTGCAGTTGATGAGCGCCGACCCCGCGGTGGCCGTCACCGCGCTGGCCGTCGACCTCGTGACGGAATACGACGGCGACACCGCCTACACCGACGCCGTGCTGGACACCGCGCAGCAGACCCGTGCACCTCTCGCGGTCCTGACTTCGCTGCCCTCGGCAGTGGATTCGGTGATGTCCACGAGGCTGCGGCAGGCAGGCGTGCCGGTGCTGGAGGGCTACCGCAGCGGACTGCTTGCCCTGCGGCATCTGGCGCGCTGGCCGCTGCCACTGCCCGAGGCGGGCACTGCTGTCGACGTGGAACGGCAGCGGCGCTGGCGACAGCGTATCGCCGATGGGCACGCCGACCCCTTGGCACTGCTGGCCGACTACGGCATCCCGGTGGTGAACTCCAGGCCGGCCGCCTCGGTGCCGGAGGTTCTGCACGCCGCCGAGTGCCTCGGGTATCCGGTGGCTCTGAAAACCGTTGGCAGTGCGCACAAGAGCGACGTCGGTGGGGTTGTTCTCCATCTCTGCGACGCAGACGCCCTGACCACGGCCTACACCACGATGGCGGCGGCCCTCGGCCCGAAGGTGACGGTGGATGCCATGGTTGCCGCGGGCGTGGAGATCTCGGTCGGCGTGGTTCGCGATCCGGGCTTCGGGCCGCTGGTGGTGGTGGCCGCAGGCGGAGTTCTGATCGAACTGGTCGCCGACCGGGTGGTCGGGTGCCCTCCCCTGTCGCGTGTCCGAGCCCGTGGCATGCTCGACGGCCTGCGGATCCGGCCACAGCTCGACGGGTGGCGGGGCGCGGCGCCGGTGGACATCGACGCGGTTGTCGACGTCATCGTCGGGTTCGGTTGTCTGGCAGTTGAACTGGGCGATGTCATCGATGCCGTCGAGGCCAATCCGGTGATTGCCACCAGCTCCGGCGCCGTGGCCGTCGACGTCCTGCTGATCACCCGCGCAGCGGATCGAGGTGTTGCTGGACCGGACGGCGGAGGTACCGGTGCAGGTCACAAGCGGATGACCTGAGACGGTCAAACACGGTGCCCAGTACCGGAGTTGCGGTAGGCACTGGGAGTCGTCCCGAACCAGCGCTTGCAGGAGCGGGTGAGCACGCTTTGTTCGGCGTACCCGAGTTGGCGGCGGAGCTGGCTCAGATCGAGTGTTGTACTGAGCAGGAGCCGTCGCGCGGTGTCGCGGCGGATCCGGTCGACGATGTCGGCGAATGTCTCACCTTCGGCGGCAAGGCGCCTTTGCAGAGTCTTGGGGTGGCGGGCGATGACGTCATCACCAACCACGCCTGGGAGCGTTCGTGAAGCTCAGACACTGCCCGGGTCGGCCAGAAGCGGTGCGAACGCCAATTCGGCCGCGCCGATCATCAACGTATCGGCGCCCAGCGTCGCCGGCACCACCCGCACCAGCTCGCGGGGCGCCCGCATACTGCGGCGGGCCAGTTCGTCGCGCAATTCCCCGGATGCGTACGCCGGGAACACCCGCAGGAACCCGCCCAGCACGATCAATCTCGGGTTCAGCATGTTCACCGCGTTACCCAGCGCAATGGCCAGCGACCGAGCCTGCCGGTTGATCACGTCCAGTTCCGCGCCGCTGTGCTCGGTGGGCTCGGCCGCGCCGTCCAATTCCTCCAGCAGTCGGGCCAGTGGCGCCTGCGCCACCTCGGTCTCCAAGCACCCGACGCTGCCGCAGTGGCAGGCTTGGCCACCACCGACGTACGTGTGTCCCAATTCGCCCGCGTACCCGGCGACCCCTTCCAGGAGGCCACCGGCCACCACGAACCCCGCCCCGATACCGCTGGGCCCGCCGTTGACGTAGATCAGGTGATCGGCATTACCGTGCCTGCCGAACAGATGCTCGGCGATGGCACCGACGTTGGCGTCGTTGGCTGCACAGCACGGCAATCCTGTTGCTGCGCTGAGCATCTGGCCGATTTCTATGTTGTGCCAGTCGAGATTGGGTGCCAGCTGCACGGCGGAGCCCGGGCCGTGCACCAGCCCCGGTACGGCGACGCCGACGGCGGTCAGCGTCTGGTCCGGCGCGAGTCCTGCCCGGATCTGCTCGATCAGCTCGACGGCGATCTTCACCGCCTCCTCACCGGTGGGCACCCCATTGGTGGGGCGGCGGATCACCTCCAGCACCAGCCCGCCCAGTCCTACGACGCCGACTGTGATCGCGTCGACCTCAGGGGTGACCGCCACCGCCAGCACCTGGTTTCCCGGACTGACGATCGGGCTGGGCCTGCCCACCTGGGCGATTGCGGGCGCGGGTGACTCCTCGACCAAGCCGCGGGTCACCAACTCCTCCACCAGGTCTTTGACCGTGGACCGGGACAGTCCGGTGCGCCTGGTGAGTTCGGCGCGACTGAGTGCCCGGTGATGGTGGACAAGCGTGAGAACACTGGACAGGTTGCGCCGACGGACGTCATCGGTGCTGGTCCCCACCCGCGTGGCGCGGCGTTCTCCGGTCCGGTCCATTGCCCTCTTTCTCTCGCACACCACCCTTGACAGTGGCGCAGCCCACATCTTATGTTCGCTCGCAGAACATATAAGTCGTTTCATCCAAGCCCGCCGAAACAACGCGGAAGGCCCGAGGAGCACCATCATGACGGTTCTGGAGTCCGGCGTCGCGCGCGCCCACCAGCTGACACCCGAGGCGAAAGACAAATTCTCGTTCGGACTGTGGACGGTCGGCTGGCCGGGCGCCGACCCGTTCGGCGTCGCCACCCGACCCGCACTCGATGTGGTCGAAGCCATCGAGCGGCTCGCCGAACTCGGCGCCTACGGCCTGACCTTCCACGACGACGACGTGATCCCGTTCGGCAGCTCCGAGTCCGAACGCAGCAGGCTGCTGGCACGACTCACCTCAGCGCTGGCGGCCAACGGACTCGTGGTGCCGATGGTGACCACCAACCTGTTCACCCAACCGGTGTTCAAGGACGGCGGTTTCACCAGCAATGACCGGGCGGTGCGCCGCTACGCACTGCGCAAGGTCCTGCGCAACATCGACCTGGCCGCCGAACTGGGAGCGCAGACCTTCGTGTTGTGGGGCGGTCGCGAAGGCAGCGAGTACGACTCCGCCAAAGACGTCCAAGCCGCGCTGGCACGCTATCGCGAAGCCATGGACCTGCTGTGTGAGTACGTGACCGACCAGAGCATCGGCCTGCGCTTCGCCATCGAACCCAAGCCCAACGAGCCACGCGGCGACATCCTGCTGCCCACGGTCGGGCATGCACTGGCCTTCATCGAGACCCTCGCCCATCCGGAGCTGGTGGGCGTCAACCCCGAAACCGGCCACGAGCAAATGTCCGGGCTGAACTTCATGCACGGCATCGCCCAGACCCTCTACAGCGGCAAGCTGTTCCACATCGATCTCAACGGCCAACGCGGCATCAAGTTCGACCAGGACCTGGTCTTCGGCCACGGCGACCTGGGCAACGCCTTCGCCCTGGTGGACCTGTTGGAGCATGGCGGCCCCGACGGTGGGCAGGCCTACGACGGCCCACGCCACTTCGACTACAAGCCCAGCCGCACCGAGGACATCGACGGGGTGTGGGCCTCGGCGGCGGCGAACATGCGGATGTATCTGCTGCTGCGGCAACGGGCCCGGGCCTTCCGGTCCGACCCCGCAGTGATCGAGGCACTGGCCGCAGCACGGGTGCCCGAGCTGCGCGAACCCACGCTGAACTCCGGCGAGACGTACACCGACCTGCTGGCCGATCCGACGGCCTACGAGCAGTTCGACCCGGAACCGTATTTCGGCGGCCGCGGCGGCAACTTCGTGGCACTCAACCAGTTGGCGATCGAGCACTTGATGGGCGCCCGGTGATTCGAGGCTTGTCCGAACATCCGCACAACTGAATCCTGGACGTGATGCACGTCACGTTATATGTTGCCTGAAAGAACAAACGTCGGGGGTTCTGTGCCTCCGTGCCCGCAACCACCTATTCGGAGGCGATTTTCGTGAATCGAACCAGTGCCTTGCTCGTCGCGACTGTTCTCGGAACCGGCCTGACGCTCAGCGCGTGCAGCAGCAGCGACTCGGGGTCCGGCGGAGGCTCCAGCAGCCCCGACGCCACCGGCGCCGGCAAGATCGGTGTCATCCTGCCCGACACCAAGTCCTCGGTGCGGTGGGAGACCAAGGACCGCCCGGCGCTGGAGGCCGCGTTCAAGGAGGCCGGTGTCGAGTACACCATCCAGAACGCCGAGGGTTCCGCGGACACCATGACCACCATCGCCGACGGCATGATCGCCGACGGGGTGACCGTGCTCGCGATCGTGAACCTGGACTCCGACAGCGGCGCGGCCATCCAGCAGAAGGCAGCCTCCCAAGGCGTCAAGACCATCGACTACGACCGCCTGACGCTCGGCGGATCGGCGGATGTGTACATCTCGTTCGACAACACCGTCGTCGGTGAGCTGCAGGGCCAGGGGCTGGTGGACTGCCTGGGCGGGCGACCCACCGCTAACGTGGTGTTCCTCAACGGATCTCCCACCGACAACAACGCCACCCTGTTCTCCAGCGGGGCACATTCCGTCATCGACGGCACCCCCGGAATCACCATCGTCGGCGAACAGGCCGTACCCGATTGGGACAACGACGAAGCCGTCACCATCTTCGAGCAGATGTACACCGCCGCAGACGGGCGCATCGACGGCGTGTACGCCGCCAACGACGGCCTAGCCGGCTCGGTCATCTCGATCCTGGAGAAGAATCAGCGCGCCGGGCAGGTGCCCGTCACGGGACAGGACGCCACCGTCGAAGGCCTGCAGAACATCCTGGCCGGGACCCAGTGCATGTCGGTGTACAAGTCGGCCACCGAGGAAGCCGGTGCGCTGGCCGAGGCCGCCATCGCGCTGGCCAACGGCCAAGAGCCCGAGACCAACAACACCTCGCGTGACGACCAGGGCGGCCGCGACGTGCCGTCGGTGCTCCTGACGCCGAAGTCCATCACCAAAGAGAACATGAACGTGGTGTTCGACGACGGCGGCCAGTCCAAGGAAGAAGTGTGCGCCGGGCAGTTCGCGGCCATGTGCACCGAGGCGGGAGTCTGACACCCCATGAGTGAGGCGGTCGAGCCGATACTCGAATTGCGCAGCGTCAACAAGAGTTTCGGTGTGGTGCACGTGCTGCACGATGTCGACTTCCAGGTGTACCCCGGGGAGGTCACCGCGCTGGTCGGTGACAACGGCGCGGGCAAGTCGACGTTGGTCAAGGCCATCGCGGGCATCCACCCCATCGACAGCGGTCAGTACCTCTTCGAAGGAACTCCGGTGACGGTGCACGGCCCCAACGACGTTGCCGCACTTGGCGTCGAGGTCGTGTACCAGGATCTGGCGCTGTGCGACAACCTCGACATCGTCGAGAACATGTTCCTGGGCCGGGAGATCAAACGGCGGGGCCTCCTGGACGAAGCGCGGATGGAGACCATGGCCCGCAAGGCCTTGGCGTCGCTGTCGGTGCGGACGGTAAAATCCGTGCGCCAGACCGTCTCCAGCCTGTCCGGCGGCCAACGGCAGACGGTGGCCATCGCCAAGTCGGTGCTGTGGAACTCCAAAGTGGTGCTGCTCGACGAACCGACGGCCGCCCTGGGTGTCGCCCAGACCCGGCAGGTGATCGACCTGGTACGCCGTCTGGCCGATCAGGGCCTCGGCGTGGTGCTGATCTCGCACAACATGGTTGACGTCTTCGAGGTGGCCGACCGCATCTGTGCCCTGTACCTCGGCCGGGTGGCCGCCGACGTCAAGGCCTCCGAGGTCAGCCACAGCCAGATCGTCGAACTCATCACCGCGGGACGGTCCGGCAGTTTGGGTCTGACACCTGCGACAGCCGCAGAATCTCTGTGAAGGAGCACAACATGACCAGTGTGCGTCCGGACGTCACGTTGGCAGACGCCGACTTCGCCGGCGACACCCGTAACGACCAGACCCTGGGCGCCGCGGCGCGCAGCTACCTTCAGCGCGTCCGCGGCGGCGACATGGGCTCACTGCCCGCTGTCCTCGGTCTGGTGGTCCTGTTCGTGATCTTCGGACTGGCCAACGACCGGTTCCTGTCGGCACTCAATCTGGCCAACCTGATCACCCAGGCCGGCTCGATCTGTGTGCTGGCAATGGGTTTGGTGTTCGTGCTGCTGCTCGGAGACATCGACCTGTCGGCAGGCGTGGCCGGCGGCGTATCGGCCTGCGCCATGGCGTTGACCATCGTCAACCTGAACTGGCCCTGGTGGCTGGCCGTCGTGCTGGCCATCGCCTGCGGCGCGGTGATCGGGCTGGCGATCGGCCTGCTGCGCGCCCGGCTCGGCATCCCGTCGTTCGTCGTGACGCTGGCGTTCTTCCTCGGCCTGCAGGGCGTGACCCTCAAGATGATCGGTGAGGGCGGCTCGGCGCGGGTGGACGACCCGGTGATTCGCGGAATGACCATCACCAACCTGCCGGTGACCGCCGGATGGGCACTGGCGCTGGTAGTGGTGCTCGGCTTCGCGGCGCTGGAGCTGTTCCAGTACCGCCGCAAGAGCGCGCTGCGGCTGGCGCACCCGCCGATCGGGGTGGTGGGTGTGCGCATCGCGGCCGTCGCACTGGTGGTTCTCGGGGTCACCTACATCCTCAGCGTCAACCGCGCCGTGAACGCCAATGTCCAGATCAGCGGTATCCCTTACGTTCTGCCGTTGATCCTGGTGCTGCTCATCGTGTTGACGCTGGTGCTCAACCGCACCGCCTACGGCCGGCACATCTACGCCGTCGGCGGTAACGCGGAGGCGGCGCGGCGCGCGGGCATCTCGGTGGCCCGGATCCGGGTGTCGGTGTTCGTGGTGTGCTCGTCGCTGGCAGCGCTCTCCGGCATCATCGCGGCGTCCTATGCGGGCAAGGTGTCGGCGTCCTCCGGCGCGGGCAACACCCTGCTGTATGCCGTGGGTGCGGCAGTGATCGGCGGTACCAGCCTCTTCGGCGGCAGGGGTCGGGCGCTGGACGCGGTGATCGGCGGCGTGGTGGTGGCCACCATCGCCAACGGGCTCGGACTGCTGAACCAGTCCTCGTACATCAACTTCCTGGTCACCGGTGGTGTGCTGCTGCTGGCCGCCAGCGTCGACGCCATCTCCCGGCGCCGCCGCTCCGCGACAGGCCTGAGCTGACGCCCGAGACCACATCCGTGACACGCAGTCACCACCGGGCGGAATGCCGCGTCAAAACCCGCCTCGGAGTGACGCGCTGTCACCAGGGGTCGTCGCGACCGACGTACGGCGCGCGTCGGTCAGAAGATCGAGTAGACCTTGCGGACGGTGTCGTGGATCTCCCAGGTGCCCGTCCACCCCTTGGGAAACACCGCGACATCGCCGGTGCGCACCGTCTTCGGCGACCCACCGTCCGGTGTGACGGTCATGGAACCGGCCACCAGATAGATGACCTCGTTGGTCTCCAGCGTCCAATGTGACGGTCCCGGTTCGCATTCCCAGATACCGGCAGACAGATCACCGTCGACCCACACCTCGACTCCATAGGTGGCCATCGGGTCTCCGGTGGCCTCGGCCAACGGTCCCCAGTCCTCGAGATCGGCGCCGGCAGCACCGGCCAGGATGGGCGTCAGATCTGCTTGTGTCACGACGAGACCCTTTCTTGGGTAACAGTTTCCGGGAACGGAAGAGAGATCGGCTCAGGCTCGACCCGGCTGCGTCCGTCGGCATCGAAGCGGTCGAGTCCCAGGTCGGTCAGGTCCAACCAGGTGCATCCGCCGGTGGTGGTGAGGTCGGCGGCCGCTTCGGCGACGGCCGGACCCCACATCATGCCGTGCCCGGCCGCGCTTGCCACCACGGTGCCCTCGACAGGCCCGTCCTCGGTGAGCAGCGGGCCGAGGATCGGCAGATGATCGGGCGTGTAGTCGATGGTGGCCGCCCACGTGCGACGCAGACCGAGGCCCCGCACCGCCGGATACAGCTCCTCCATGCGACTGTACGCCTTCGCGTAGTACGTCCAGTCGAACTCCGTTGCCAGGCCAGGCGCCTCATCGGGATTGCTCATCCCCCACAGCAGACCACCGAATTCACCTGGTCGCCAATAGATTCCGGACACCACATCGAAGACCATAGGCAGCTGATGGACGTTGCCCGCGGGCAGCGGTGCGGTGACCACCACCTGGTGACGGGTGCCGCCTGCATGCACGCGCCCGCCGGCAGCCGCACCGACGTCGGCCAGCTGCGGACCACCGGTGAGCACCACGCGTTCGGTATCGATGGGGCCCTCGGAGGTGTCCACCCCCACCACCTGTCCCCCGCTGGTGCGCAGCCCGGTGAACGCGCACCGCTCGCGCACATCAACACGGTGCGCCGTGAGCGCGGCGGTATAGGCCAGGACATTGCGCGGTGCATCGATGTAGCCGTCGCCCGGTGCGTAGGAGGCGCCCATCGTCACACCAGGGGCCAACCCGGTGTCCCGAGCGTCGAGATCATCGGAGTCCAACCACTGCACATCCAGGCCCAGCCGGTGCTGTAAGTCGATGCGCGCCTGCGCCTGCGCCACCTCGGCATCGCTGAAGCACGGCATCAGATAGCCCTGGGCGACGAAGCCGCAGTCCACCGGGAAGCGGTCACCGCTGGCCCGGTAGAAATCCTGGGATCGCATGCCGAGCCTGATGGCGGTCTCGGTGCCGCCCTGGGCCCGCACCATGCCCGCGGCTCGGCTGCTGGCACCGTCTCCCAGCGTCGACGATTCCAGCAGGGTCACGTTTTTCACGCCACTGTCGGCCAGTAGCACCGCCGTCCACGAACCGACGGTGCCACCGCCGACCACCACTACGTCAGCACTGGTCATAGTACGAGACCGTCGCATAGACTGAACGCTCAGTCAAGAGCGAGGGGTACGTGCATGTACGGACTGAACGCCGAGGATCTGCGCATCCGGGACACCGCCGCAGAGTTCGCCGAGTCGCTGATGCCCTATGAGGTGGAGGCCGAGCTCGCGGGTGGCCAACTACCCAAGGAGATCGCGGCGGCCCATCACCACAGAGCACTCGAACTCGGGCTCTACGCCACCAACATTCCCGCCGCTGCTGGCGGACCCGGATGCACTGCGCTGCAACAAGTTCTGATTCAAGAGCAGGTGGGCAGGGTGACCAACGGACTGGCCTGGGTGATGCACACTCCGCCACAGTGGTGGGTGGACGTGGCCACCGACTTCCAGCGCGAGAAGTGGTTGGCCCCCGCGGTGCGCGGCGAGAAGCACGAGGCCTATGCCATCACCGAGGAGTTCGCCGGTTCCGATGTCTCCGAGTTGCGCACCTCGGTCCGCAAGGAGGGCGACGAGTACGTGGTCAACGGCGTCAAGTGGCATGTCACGTCGTTCAATCTGGCCGAATACCTGTTTGTCCAAGGGGTGTTGGAGAACGGCGACTTCGCCGGCGAGCATGTGCTGTTGGTGGTGGATTTGCCCTGGCCGGGTGTCGAGGTGGTCCGCACTCCGCACTACAGCCACCACATCGCCGATGAGCACCCCATCGTGTCGTTCACCGAGGTCCGGGTGCCGGCGTCGCACCTGGTCGGAGCCGAGGGCGAGGGCATGACCTTCACCCAGGACTGGTTCCGCTTCGAACGCCTGATGGTGGCTGCTCGTTGTGTCGGTGCCGGGCAACGCCTGGTCGACGAGATGACGGCGTTCGCGAAAGATCGCGTGGTGGGCGGTAAGCCGCTGGGTGAGCACCAGCTGGTGGCGGGCATGCTCGCCGACAGCGCCACCGAACTGTTCGCCGCACGCAGCATGCTCTACGAGGTGGCCCGCTCCATCGACGCGGGCATGGATCGCAAAGCGCTGCACGGTCTCGCGTCCATGGCCAAGCTGTACTGCTCGGAGATGGCCGGCCGGGTGGCCGATCGCGCAGTGCAGGTGTTCGGCGGCCGCGGCTACATGCGCGAAAACGTGGCCGAGCGGATGTTCCGCGAGCTTCGCGTCGAGCGCATCTGGGAGGGTGCCAGTGAGATCCAGCGGCTGATCGTGGCCCGCCAGCTGCTCAACGGCCGGTTTGTGGAGTCTCAGCGGCGGTGAGCACCGCCAAGACTCCTCAGATCACACCTCGATCGGCGGGTGCAGCCGCTCCATGGTGTACTGCCGGTTGCGCCGTGCCGCCCACGAACTGGCTGCCAACGCGGCCGCAAGCAAACCACTGAGCACCGCGACGGCCACCCACAGCCGGGAGTCGATACCGCCGACCGTCAGCTGCCGTAAACCGTTGACGGCGTACGTCATCGGATCGAACGGGTGGATCCATTGGAACGGTGTGGCCGTGGTCTCCACGGGATAGATGCCACCTGCGGACACCAGCTGCAGCATCAGGAACGCCAACGTGATGACCCGTCCCACCGCCACTCCGAACACCGAGTTGAACGCCTGGATGATGGCCAGGAACGTCGCCGCGATCAACAGCAGGAACGCCACGGTCGCCAGTGGGTACTTGGCATGCAGCCCGACCGCGAAGTGCACCACGGCGTACATCACCACCACCTGGCACGCGGCGATCAGCAACGCGGGCCAGTACGACGCCAGCACCACCCGCAGCGCGCCCAGACCGTTGACAATGGGCCGGGACTGCAACGGTGTCAACAACATCCAGATGATGAGTGCGCCGATGAACAGCGCCAGCGGCAGGAAGAACGGCGCAAAACCGGTGCCGAACGTGGGCGCGGGATTCTCGGTCACCAGGTCCAGTGCGACGGGCGCGGCCAGCGTCTTGGCGACATCGGTGCGCTGTTGCGGGGTCCAGGACGGGACCTGGGTGGACCCTTCCTTGAGCTTGGTGGCCAACTCCTGCCCGCCGGCCTGCAATTTCTCGGTGCCGGACGCCAGTTCGTCGGCGCCGTCGGCCAGTTGGTTGCTGCCGGTGCTGAGTTTGACCAACCCGTCGGACAGCTGATGGGCACCGGTGTTGAGCTGGTCGACACCGTCGCGCAGCTTGGCCACATCGTCACGCAGGCCGCCGTTCAACGCCGAGGCCAAGAAGGTGCGCAGCTGACTGTTGGGGTCGCCCAGTTCGTTCTCCAGCGATGTGGCGCTGTCACGCAGGCGGATCAGCCCGGCATCGGTGGTGGGATCGATTCCCTGGGCATCCAGCAGATGCTGCGCTCCGGCAAGGAAATTGCCCAGATCACGCACTGTCGGGTCGGGGTTGTTGCGCAACAGCGCGACGGCCTGGTTGACGATGGCCGCCGCCTGCGCCTGGTCGACGTTCAACGCCGCGATCCGGTCGGTGGTGGAACGCACCGCGCCGCTGAGGTGCTGGGCGGCCCGGCTGACCGCCTCGGGATCGAGCTGCAGGTCCCCCACCCGGTCGAGCACGTCCAGCAGCGGGTCGACAGTCTTGTCCACCGACGTGGCCAGCTGCTGAGTTCCGGCGGCCAGCTGCGCCGAACCGCTACGTGCGGTATCCAGCCCCGCCGACAGGGCGTGCGCGCCGGTGGACAGCTGGTGTGCACCGTCGTTCGCGGCGTTCAGGCCCGCGGCCAGTTGCCCCGCCCCGTCGGCCGCCTGTACCAGCCCCGCACCGGCGTCGGTCAGCCCGGTCAGCACGGTACCGACGGTGCGTTCACCGATCGAGGCATTGACCTGATTGAGCACTTCCCGAGACGCGTTCTGCCCGATGATCGAGCCCAGGTAGTTGTTGGCGTCGTTGAAGGTGAACTGCATCTTCGCCTGCTGCGGGTCACCCCCGGACGGCGAGGCGATGTTCTCGGAGAAGTTCTCGGGCAACGTGATCACGAAGTAGTAGTCACCGGCGGCCAGGCCATCGGCGGCCTCCTGGGCGGACATCTCGTGCAGGTCCAGCTGCCCCGACGCCTTCAGCGCGGCCGCCACCTGGTCGCCCGCCTTGAGCTGCTGTCCCTGGGCGGAGGCACCGCGGTCGGAATTGACCAGTGCCACCGGCACCTTGTTGACTTCGGCGAACGGATTCCAGAACGCCCACAGGTACATCGCGCCGTACAGCAACGGCATCAAGATGATGGTGATCAGCGCGATCCGCGGCAGCGCTCCGCGTGAGTACCGCTTGAGGTCGGTTCCCAGCGACATCCCGGCCAACACGATTATTCGCCCTCCTCATGGGAAACCAGTTCGGCCCTGGTCACATTCGCGACCTCGAGCTGTGCCCGCACACCCGCATCGGTCACCGGGTCGACGCTCGCGGTGACGACCGTCTGCTCAGCACCGAGCGCGATCAACCGCTGCAGCAGCAGATCCCGGTTGTGCTCGCCGGTCACCTGATCCAGCTGACCGACCACCAGCAGGGGTGGGCGGCGGGTGTTGGCCAGTGCGATCCGCAGCAGCAGCCCGTCCAGTTCGGTGAGCTCCTCGACGTACTCCCCCAGCGGCGGCAGCGGCAGCTCACCGAACACCGGTGCGCACACGCGCGCGAGGTCGTCGGCGTCGGCGCGGCGCACCAGCCGGTACCAGGGTGCGTCCCAGCGCAGTTGTTCGGTGATCAGATCACGCACCGTCACCGATTCGGCGACCGTGTCGATTTCGTCGATCCCCGCCAGCGCGGCGAGGTCGAAGATGTCCGTCGCCTTGGTCTGACCGAGCACCGTCAGCTCCCCGGCCACCGGCCGCATCCGTCCGGCCAGGGTCATCATCAACGCGGTGCGACCCTCCCCCGCCGGGCACACCAGGATGGTGACGCCGCCGGATCCGATCTCCACATCGACGGGGCCGTACACCGGTCCCCAGGGTCCGGTCATCCGAATCCCGCGGGCGACAGCGGCCGGCTCAGCTAACGGTTCCTCAGGCACGCTCCAATCCCAGCACACCCGTCAGCCAATCACCGCCGATCCGTCGGGCCTCACATCGTGTCGGTCCAGTATCAGCAGCGCGACGTGCAGCGAGGTGCGTGATTCCGCATCGTCGAGGTCGACGCCCAGTAACCGCTGTAGGGCGGCAAGGCGGGCGTACAGCGTGGGGCGCGACAGCCGCAGCCTTCCGGCGACCTCGGTCTTGTTGCCGCCGCAATCCAGGAACACCCGCAACAACTCGAATGCGGCCGAGTCGTGTTTGGCGCGGTGTTCCAGGACGCCGCGCAGTTCGGTCTCGGCGAAAGCCTGCACCCGGGGGTCGCTGCGGATCAACGCGACCAGGCCCCGCAGCCGGACGTCGGCAGCACGGTAGAAAAACCGCTGGTCGGTTGCGGGCATGCCGGCGGCGACCTCGGCGACGTAGACCGACTCGGCCAAACCGTCCGCGGCGTCGACCAGCCGACTCGATTCCGGGCCGACACCGATGAAGCATTCCCGGACGCCGTCGACGCGCGTGACAGCGCGGTGGATGTGCCCGCAGATGCGGGCCAGCTGGGCATCGGGCGCGGCTGCACGCCGGGGCGCCAGCAGCAACTCGATCTGCCCGTCTTCGCGGCTGGACGTCAGGACCGTGTGCCCGTCGGCACGGACGGCCTGCACCAGCGCATCCAGAGTGCCCGCCCGGCGCCGCTGTGTCAGCACTTGATCGTTGTTGCGAATCTCCAAGGGCCGTACGGTCATCGGCACATACGTCAAGGCGGGTCGAAGGCCGAGCGCATACGCGCGCGAGGTGGCCTCGGCTTCGTCGACCACCCGGTGCGCACGCAGGTCCTCGACCAGGCCACTCTGCGCCCGCAGTTCCAGTGACGTGCGGCCCTGCTCGGCCATGTGGTGCAGGGCCAGTGCCTGCGCGGCACGTTCGACGGTCATGGCGGCGCGGGAGGTGATCTCGCTGCGGGGCGCGATCAGCCTCCCCCACTCCTGCCGGTACGGTCCGACGCCGCGGCTGAGCCACTCGGCGCCCGCCAACCGGGAGCGGCGGTCCCAGTCGTCGAGCAGCTCGGCAGTGCGCACCCCCCTGGCAGCGAAGGCGAGCACCTGCCGGTTGAGGTCCTCGAGAACCACCGGTGTCTCGAGCATGTGGGCGCACTCGGCCAAGATGTCGTCGACGGAGGCACGGCGCATACTCAGCGCCGTGAACGCCTCGTGGACACGACGGGCGTAGTCGACCTCGGCGTACTGCTCGGCGACGATGCGCCGGTGCACCTCTTCGGTGACCTCCACGAACCGCACCTCGCGGTGCAGCGCCACCAACGGCAGCGGCAACTCCTGGGCCAGCACGGCGGCCGGGATCTGGCTGATGTGCAGACCCAGTTCCACCACCACACCTACCGCCCCAGCATTGGCCAGCCGGGTCAGATAGCCCGGGTCGGCCAGTGCCGCGCCGGTGGTCAGCACCAGTTCCCCGCCCTCCAACAGATTGGACAGGTCCGCGAGGTCGCTGACGTGCACCCATCGCACCGGGCGATCCAAAGCGCCCCCGCCGATGACCTCGGGACGACCGGCCTGCAGTACCGGCAGGTCGAGGATCTCGGCGATGGTCAACGTCATCGACACATCGTAAGTTGTCCGCGCTTGAAAATTACAGAGTGTCGGCACCGGATGACTCGACGGCACCCCACACTGGAGCCAGGACTCCGACGACAGAACAGGACCCGCTATGACTGCGACGATCAGCAAGGTGACCACCATCGGTCACTGGGCCGGCGGCAAGAGCTTCCCCGGAAGCAGCCAGCGCACCGCTCCGGTGACCAACCCGGCCACCGGTGTCGTCACCGGTGAGGTGGCCCTGGCCGACGTCGACGACGCCCGCGCGGTCATCGACATCGCCGCCGCCGCGTTCCCGGCCTGGCGCGATACCTCGCTGGCCAAGCGCAGCCAGGTCCTCTTCGCCTTCCGTGAGCTGCTCAACGCCCGCAAGGACGAGATCGCCGCCATCATCACCAGCGAGCACGGCAAGGTGCTCTCCGACGCCGCCGGCGAAGTCAGCCGCGGCCAGGAAGTCGTCGAGTTCGCCTGTGGCATCCCGCATCTGCTCAAGGGCGGCATGACCGAGAACGCCTCCACCAACGTCGACGTGGCCTCCATTCGCCAGCCGCTGGGCGTCGTGGGCATCATCTCCCCGTTCAACTTCCCGGCCATGGTGCCCATGTGGTTCTTCCCCATCGCCATCGCCGCGGGCAACACCGTCGTGCTCAAGCCGTCGGAGAAGGACCCCAGCGCCGCGCTCTGGATCGCCGCACTGTGGAAGGAAGCCGGTCTGCCCGACGGCGTGTTCAACGTCCTGCAGGGTGACAAGGTGGCCGTCGACGAGCTGCTGACCAACAAGAAGGTCAAGTCGATCAGCTTCGTCGGTTCCACCCCGATTGCCGAGTACGTCTACGCCACCGGCACCGCCCACGGCAAGCGCGTCCAGGCCCTCGGCGGCGCCAAGAACCACGCCGTGATCCTGCCCGACGCCGACCTGGACCTGGCCGCTGACGCCATGATCAACGCGGGCTTCGGTTCTGCCGGCGAGCGGTGCATG
This sequence comes from Mycobacterium sp. MS1601, assembly GCF_001984215.1. Lineage (NCBI taxonomy): Bacteria > Bacillati > Actinomycetota > Actinomycetes > Mycobacteriales > Mycobacteriaceae > Mycobacterium > Mycobacterium sp. MS1601. The sequence continues at coordinate 4,104,194 of NZ_CP019420.1, read as the reverse complement.
GCCATCTCCGCGGCGGTGGCCGTCGGCCCCGTGGCCGACGAGCTGGTCGCCAAGATCAAGGAGCGCGCCGCCACCCTCAAGACCGGTGACGGCACCCGCAACTCCGACATGGGCCCGCTGGTGACCAAGGCCCACCGCGACAAGGTGGCCTCCTACATCGACGCCGGCGAGGCCGACGGCGCCACCGTGGTGGTCGACGGACGCAACCCCCAGGTCGACGGCGAGGCCGACGGCTTCTGGCTGGGCCCCACCCTGCTGGACAACGTCACCCCCGAGATGAGCGTCTACACCGACGAGATCTTCGGCCCCGTGCTCTCGGTGGTCCGCGTCGAGACCTACGACGATGCTCTCGAGCTGATCAACAACAACCCCTACGGCAACGGCACCGCCATCTTCACCAATGACGGTGGTGCGGCCCGGCGCTTCCAGAACGAGGTCGAGGTCGGCATGATCGGCATCAACGTGCCGATCCCGGTGCCCACCGCGTACTACAGCTTCGGCGGCTGGAAGGCCTCGCTGTTCGGCGACACCCACGCCCACGGCACCGAGGGCGTGCACTTCTTCACCCGCGGCAAGGTCGTCACCACCCGCTGGCTCGACCCCAGCCACGGTGGCATCAACCTCGGGTTCCCCCAGAACGCCTAGGGCAGGGACAATCCACTTATGACATCTGTGAGCTCACACGTTCTGCCCTCCGGGCAGGATCTCGACACCGCGATCGCCGAAGGTGCCCACGCCTACGAGCTGGACCGCAAGCATGTGTTCCACTCGTGGTCGGCGCAGGCGCAGATCAAGCCGATGACCATCGTGGCCGCCGATGGCCAGTACGTCTGGGACGGCGACGGCACCAAGCTGCTCGACTTCTCCGGGCAGCTGGTGTTCACCAACATCGGCCATCAGCACCCCAAGGTGGTCGCGGCCATCGCCGAGCAGGCCGCCAAGCTGTGCACCATCGCACCGCAGCACGTCAACGCGGCGCGCTCGGAAGCGGCCCGGCTGATCGCGGAGCGCACCCCGGGTGATCTGAACCGGGTGTTCTTCACCAACGGCGGCGCCGACGCCGTGGAGCACGCGATCCGCATGGCCCGTCTGCACACCGGTCGTTACAAGGTGCTGTCGCGCTACCGCTCGTACCACGGCGGCACCGACACCGCGATCAACCTGACCGGTGACCCGCGGCGTTATCCCAATGACTACGCCAGCGCCGGTGTGGTGCACTTCAACGGGCCGTTCCTGTATCGCTCGTCGTTCTACGCCGAGACCGACGAGCAGGAATCGCAGCGCGCCCTGGAGTACTTGGAGCGGCTGATCCAGCACGAGGGTGCGTCGTCGTTCGCGGCGATCATCCTCGAATCGGTGCCCGGCACCGCGGGCATCATGGTGCCCCCTCCCGGATACATGGCCGGTGTCCGCGAGCTGTGCGACAAGTACGGCATGGTCATGATCGCCGACGAGGTGATGGCCGGATTCGGTCGCACCGGTGAGTGGTTCGCCATTCAGAACTTCGACGTGACACCCGATCTGATCACGTTCGCCAAAGGTGTGACGTCGGGGTACGTGCCGTTGGGTGGCGTGGCGATCAACGACAAGATCTACAACACCTTCGCCAACCGTGCCTACCCCGGCGGGCTCACCTACTCGGGGCACCCGTTGGCGTGTGCCGCCGCCGTCGCCACCATCAACGCGATGGAGGACGAGGGCATGGTGGCCAACGCCAAGCGCATCGGCGCCGACGTACTCGGCCCCGGTCTGCGTGAGCTGGCCGCCAAGCACCGCTCAGTCGGCGAGGTGCGCGGTCTGGGCGTGTTCTGGGCCATCGAGCTGGTGTCCGACCAGGCCACCCGCGAACCGCTGGCCCCCTACGGTGGCGCCAGCCCCGCCATGAACGCGACCATCGCAGCGTGCAAGGCGGGCGGCCTGCTTCCGTTCGCCAACTTCAACCGCATCCACGCGGTGCCGGCATGCAACATCACCGATGCCGAGGTGGCCGAGGGTCTACGGGCACTGGACGCGGCGTTGACGGTGGCCGACGAGCACGCCGTCTGATCACAACGTCAGCCTGAGAGCGTCGCTATGCAGATATCTGCATAGCGACGCTCTCAGCTGGACATTGCGCAGCCGTTACAACGCGCCTAACCGACACGCACCATGGAGTCGAACTCACCGACGAACAGCGGCGGATACACGCCGACGCCGGCGTGGTTCATCCACTCTGCCGCCGCATCCGGATGCTCGATCCAGCGGCGGGCGCTGTCCTCGTCGTCGATCTCCTGCAGGATGAGGACTTCCTGGTCTTCGTCGAAGGCGTGGAACACCCACACCTTCCTGATCCCGGCGGATTTGAATCGTGCTTGGGCACGCTGCAATTCACCGATCAGCACCTCGATGTCGCCGACCGTGACGATGGCCGACACCACCACGCCCGGCGGCAACGGCACAGTCGACGTGTCGGTCATGTCGAAGCGCGCGACGATCTCACCGGCGAACACGGCGGGGATGTCCCGCACACCCACCTCATCGAACCAGTCCATGAAGACGTGCGAGCGCACGAGGTCGACGACGGGTTCCCGGCTGTGTACGCCGATCATCACCAGCACCCGGCCGTCCTGCTGGGTGGAGCGATAGACCAGGACGTGGTGTGCGCCGAGTTCAGCCAGTGCATCCCGGCGTCGCTGCAGCAGCGGGCCGACTTTCGACGGGTCGGGTATCCGATAGTCCGACGCGATCACCAGCGAATGATGTTCGTAGACATCAGCGAGGTTCACCGGAGTTGGCCCCTCCCTCCGGCGGGCGTTGAGCGGTAACCAGCTATTAGCACTCTTGCGGCGTGAGCAACTCGCACCGCGATACCGTCGCACGCCGCGCCCACCATGGCCGCTACGTCCCGGCCTTCGCGAACGCACGCACGCTGTATTCGGGATTGCGTTCGCCCTCGAGGGTCGTCAGCCACCTTTCGGCGAAGCGCAACGTCTCGTCGTGACCGACGCTCATGCCCAGTATCTTCTCCTGTACCAGCGCCTGCGCGGCACCGGTCATGAGCACCATCAGCACCGTTGGGCTGAACTCCTCGAACGGGATGTCGTAACGCTGCATCGTGCTGGTCAGCGCCGCGATCCGCTCGTTGCGGAACATCTGCGCATAACGGGCGATCTCGCTGCGCAAGGCCTTGCGATGATTGGCCAGCGCCACGAACTCCATGGTCAACGCTGTGCCGGCGGGATCGGTGTTCAACTCCCACAACGCCCACAGCGGCTGCGGCGACTCGAGGGCGAGTTGCTGGTAGCGCAACATCTGCTCGGCGCGGCGACGCAACATCTCCAGAAACAGCTCGTCCATGGTGCGGAAGTAATAGTGCACCAGCTGGGGCTTCAGGCCGGCCTTGTCCGCGATCCGGCGCGACGTCACCGCGGCGTAGCCCTTGTCGCGCATCAACTGTTCAGCCGCATCGAGAAGGACGATCCGGTTCTTGGCGTCGGGCGCGCCCAACCTACGCGGCGAGGACATCGCGCGCCCCCTGTGTCGTACCCCGCACTGCCTACCTGCCTTTTCCTGAGGAGCCATCGTATCGCCACAGCACCCATCGCCGGCAGTGCGCCGGACCACATGCTGAGCGGCTGCACAGCGCCTGCCGACCCCGCGTCGGCTCTCCCTTCGCGACGCTGCCGTTCACTCCGGGGCGACCACATCAACCGCCCCTTAGTTCCGAAGTGAGAACGCTATTCTCTATCTACGCAATAGCTATTCGCTGAAAATGCAAGCACAGTCGGTGAAGGAGACCCAACGGCACTCTGTTCTCGGGTACCGTTGACCCATGCCTCTTCCTCCCGCGGGGTTTCCGAACGGCCGTGGAACGTCGTACCCGTGACCAGCCCCAGCGAAGAACCCGCATGGAAGCAGCGGGCCGTCGAACGGTCCGTCAAGTCCGCCAAGTTGCGCGCCGCCCAGCGGGTGCAACGGTTCCTCGACGCCGCGCAGGCCATCATCGCCGAGAAGGGCAGCACCGACTTCACGGTGCAGGAGGTCGTCGATCGCTCACGCCAGTCGCTGCGCAGCTTCTACCTCCAGTTCGACGGTAAGCACGAGTTGCTGCTGGCCCTCTTCGAGGACGCCCTGGGCCGCGCCGCGGACCAGATCCGCACCGCGACCACCGGTACAGCCGACCCGCTCGAGCGCCTGAAAGTGGCGATTGAGTTGCTGTTCGAGCTCTCTCGCCCCGACCCCACCACCACGCGACCGATGTTCACCGACTTTGCTCCGCAGTTGATCGTTTCTCACCCCGCCGAGGTTCGAGAGGCACACGCTCCGATCATCCGGCTGTTCACCGAACTGATGGACGCCGCGGCGGAGGCCGGCTGCCTGCGCACCGGGTTGAACCCGAGACACCTGGCCGCCATGACGATGCAGACAGTGATGTTCACCGCACAATCCAGCGCGCCCGCCGAGGACCACCTCGCCCACGCCATCACTGCCGACGAAGTGTGGAACTTCTGCGCGAAGGGCTTTACCGCGGAGTGAGAATTAGGCTCCCGGCAGCCAAGTAACCAGCCTCCCCGGGCCTCGTCGCCAACCTCGGGCCCGGGCAGAGGCGGTGGCGGACAGCGGGTCCGGAGCAGCTGCCGGGCCGGGTGGCCCGACCGAGTTCACCGACCCGCGCGGCCATTGACGTCGATACCGTACTGCGCCACCTTGCGGTACAGCGTCGCGCGGCTCATCCCCAGCTCGTGTGCCGCCTCCGCCATGGTGGGCGTGCCCGTCCCCAGCACCCGCACGATCTCCCCGCGTTCGAACGCCTCGATACGGGACAGGTGCCTGGTGTCGCCGGCCAGGACCTCGGTCGGCAGCATCGCCACGTCCACGACGTCGGAGCGCCCCGCAGCGCGTGCCACCACCTTGGACAGCTGGTCGACGTTGCCCGGCCAGCTGTAGTTCTCCAACGCTCGGGCGGCGGCCGGGGTGATCTGAACGTCACGGCCGCGGGTACGGCGGGCGACGTGGGCCGCCAGCGGCACCACGTCGGCAGATCTCTCACGCAGCGGCGGCACCACGAGCACCGTATCGACCAGCCCCGAGAGGGCGGCGGGAATGTCCTCGAAACGCTCGGCCGTCATCGCGAACGGCACCCCCGACGTCTGCGCCACCAGATCCCGCAGCCGCTGCGCCGCCCAGGTGGGCAGGGTGTCGACGTCACGCACCACCACCGCGGTGTGCGCCTTGCCCAGCTCCGGCCCCCACAGTTCCAACCACGTCGACGTGTCCGAGGGTGCGGGCGTGCCCGCCGACAGGATCCGGTCGCGCGGGTACGCGTGTCGCGCCGCCTGGGCCAACAGAGTCGCCCGGCCTGCGCCGGATTCTCCGATGGCGGCGACCACGTGCCCGTCGGCCATCGCGTGCTCGGCCCGGGTGACCAGCTGGTTCCATCCGTCCGACAGTCGGTGCAGGGTGCCCGCTCCGGGTTCCAGCTGGGGCATCTCCACCCGGAACACCTGACCGCGTGCGGTCGGGCGAGGACGACGGCCGCTGGATCGGGCGAGCATCAGCGCGGCGGTGTTGCTGGCCGCCGATCGGGCCAGCGCCAGCAACAGCTCGCTGGAAGATCGCGACCACGTGGTGAAGTTGACGCTGCCTTCCAACCGTCCGCTCAGCGGGTCCAACACGGGCACCGCGGCGCAGGTGAACGTGCACAGGCTCAGTGCATAGTGCTCTTCGGCCCGCACGAGAGTCGGCACCCGGTCCGCCAGGGCCAATCCCAGACCGTTGGTGCCCACCTCACGCTCCGAATAGGCGAAGCCGGGTGCCAGGTGGACGTCGTCGAGTGCCTGCAACAGACTGTGATCACCGGAAAGTCTGCTGAGCACCACCCCGTCGGCGTCGGTGAGCATCAGGCTGACGGGTTCGCACGCCAGGGTTCGGTGCAGATCCGCCAGTACCTCGTTGCCGCACTCGACGAACAACGAGCCGAGGTCCTCGGTACCGGCGAACACCGGTTCCACCGATTCCAGCGGCACGCCGTACTCCTGGCTGCGCTGCCATGACGCCAGCACGCGTCCAGGCACCGCGCGGTCGACCTCGTGATGCCGCTGCATGCGGTCCGGTAATCCGTCTGCCACTGCGCTCCTTTGCGTGTGATCCACGTTACATCCAGCGCCGCGGAAGCCCTCGGGTCGGGCGTCTCAGATTGAGACGCAAAGCCCCTCTGCAGAACGGATCGGCGAACCTAGTGTCGGGCCAACGCTGTGACAGCCCTCACAGGAGAGAAAGGCCAACCATGTACCGCAAGGACGACACCAGCTACTTCGTCGTGGACGCCCACATCGCGCTCTGGGATGCCCGCCCCGAGAATCAGCGCAACATCCACGGCAAGCAGTTCATCGACTGCTTCTACGACTATCACCGCAATCTGTCACCGGAATCCGAAGTCTGGAGCTACGAGGACTACCTGTACCAGGGCGGCGAGCGGCTGATGAAAGACCTCTTCACCGAGGGCTACGTCGACCACGCGATCTTCCAGCCGGCCGCCCTGGGCGAGTTCTACTACAAGGGTTTCGGCCAGACCGACGAGGCGTTCGAGCTGGCCTCCAAACACCCCGACAAGCTGACCTACAACCACAACTTCGACCCCCGCAACGGCGAAGCCGGCCTCTACCAGCTACGCGAGGACGCAGCCAAGTACGGCCTCAAGGGCGTCAAGCTGTATACCGCGGAGTGGCACGGCGAATCCCGCGGCTGGCGCCTGGACGACCCGTGGGCCTACCGCTATTTCGAGGCCTGTCGCGAGGTCGGCATCCGCAACATCCACGTGCACAAGGGGCCCACCATCCGGCCGCTGGACCGCGACGCCTTCGACGTCGCCGACATCGATCACGTGGCCTCCGACTTCACCGACCTGAACTTCATCGTCGAGCACTGCGGCCTGCCGCGACTGGAGGACTTCTGCTGGATCGCCACCCAGGAACCCAATGTGCACGCGGGCCTGGCCGTCGCCATGCCGTTCATCCACACCCGCCCCAAGTACTTCGCACAGATCATGGGTGAGCTGCTGTACTGGGTGGGCGAGGACCGCATCCAGTTCTCCTCCGACTACGCCCTGTGGACACCGCGCTGGCTGGTCGAGGCGTTCGTAGACTTCCAGATTCCCGACGAACTCGGCGAATACCCGAAGATCACCACCGCCCAGAAGAAGAAGGTCCTGGGGCTCAACGCCGCGAAGATGTACGACATCCCGGTGCCGGCCGAATTGCAGCTTCCGAGCGCGGATGAGCCGGCGGTGGGTCCCCGCGGCGCCGACGAGATGGCACCCGCATGACCCGTTATGACCAGGCCCTGCAGGCACTTTCGGGCGTCGTCGACCCCGAGCTCGACGAACCCATCACCGACCTGGGGTTCGTGCATTCACTGGTGGTCAGCCCGGCCCGCAACGTCAAGGTGCACCTACGGCTACCGACATCGTTCTGCTCGCCGAACTTCGCCTACCTGATGGCCGCCGACGCCAAAGACGCTTTGACTGCCCTGGATTGGACCAACGATGTGGTCGTGGAACTCGACGACCATCACGACTCCCCCATCATCAACGCCGGCCTGGCCTCCGACGCCGGCTACCGCGGCACATTCGGCCACGAGGCACTGGACAGTCTCGACGAACTGCGGCAGACATTTCACCGCAAGGCGCACACCGCGGCGATGGAACGCTGCTTGACGGCGCTGGTGCGTGACGGGCGGCCCGAGGCCAGCCTGGGCGAGGTGACACTGGCCGACCTGCCGGCAAACAGCGCACACGAATCGTTGCTCAAACGGCGTGAGAAGATCGGACTCTCAACGGCACCAACAGATCTGGTCCTGGTGGATCACACCGGTCACCAACCCGACGACGTGGTGCTTGCACTGCGCAAGGCCCGCTCCACCCGGATCTCCATCGACGGCAATGCGCACTTCTGCCGCGGGCTGCTCAAGACCCGCTACGACAGCCCCGTCGGCCCGGCACCCGAACACACCCTCATCCCCCTGGTTTCCCTGCAAGGAGCATCCTCATGACCGGCATGCGCGCTGTACAGGTGGTCGGCTACCACCAGAATCTGGAGATGACCGAAGTCCCAATTCCCACCCCCACCGGCCCGTTCGACGTCGTCGTCAAGATCGGCGGCGCCGGGGTGTGCCGGACCGACCTGCACATCCTGGAAGGCCAGTGGGCCGAAAAGTCGCAGGTGCAGTTGCCGTACACGATCGGTCACGAGAACGCAGGCTGGGTGCACGCCGCCGGCTCGGCAGTCACCAACGTGGCCGAGGGCGACAAGGTGATCGTGCATCCCCTGATCACCTGCGGGTTCTGCCGAGCCTGCCGCTCCGGTGCCGACGTGCACTGTGAAGCCAACGCCTTTCCCGGCATCGACACCAACGGCGGCTACGCCGAGTACCTGTTGACATCGGCCCGCAGTGTGGTCAAGATCGACGACGCCCTGGAGCCCTCGGACGTCGCCGCGTTGGCCGATGCCGGCCTGACGGCCTACCATGCGGCCGCCAAGGCGGCGAAACGGCTGACACCGCGGGACCGCTGCGTGGTGATCGGCGCCGGCGGCCTCGGCCATATCGGCATTCAGGTGCTCAAAGCGCTGTCACCCGCCGAAATTATTGTGGTGGACCGTAATCCGGATGCTCTCAAGTTGGCCGAGGCCATCGGTGCGGACCACGGTGTGGTTGCCGACGGCACCCAGGTGCAGCAGGTGCTCGACCTGACCGACGGCCACGGCGCCGAGACGGTGGTCGATTTTGTCGGCGAAGGCGGCGCCACCGCAGAGGGAGTGGCGATGTTGCGCCGCGCCGGCGACTACCACGTGGTGGGCTACGGCGAGAACATCAACGTTCCCACCATCGATATCATCTCTACCGAGATCAACTTCATCGGCAATCTCGTCGGCTCCTACAACGACCTGCAAGATCTGATGGCTTTGGCCGCACGGGGCGCCGTCCACCTACACACCCAGAAGTATGCGCTGGACGACTTCCAGTCCGCCATCGACGATCTCGACGCGGGCAACGTCCGCGGCCGAGCCATCCTCACCCCTTAGGAGACACAGTGATATTCATCGTGGTGAAGTGGAAACCGAAGGCCCAGTACCTCGACTCGTTCCCCGACATGGTGGCCGAGTTCACCGAAGCCACCCGCAACGAGCCGGGAAACCTGTTCTTCGAGTGGTCACGCAGCCTGGACGACCCGTCGGAATACGTTCTGGTGGAAGGGTTTCGCGACGGCGATGCAGGCAAGGAACACGTCACCAGCGCGCACTTCACGAAGTTCGTGTCCGAGGCGCCCGCGCTGCTGAACTCCACACCGCTGATCATCAGCCACTCGATCGACACCGACGGCTGGTCGGAGATGGGCGAGATCAAGGTTGACTGACCGCAGTCTGCGCCCACGATGGATAACCGTCCTGATCGCCAGAAGCGGCACCAGGAGTCCCTGCCCGGTGTGCGGCGGCGGCACCGAGGCCGCACCCGCCGACGCCAGGATCAGGCGAGACCTGCGCCGGTGCGCAAGCCCCGACTGCGCAGGTCGAGAGTGGTGGGTGCAGGTCAAGCATTCGCACTAACGGTTAACCCGCCGGGTCAGCGGGTAGAAGGACACCATGGCCTCAGTTGATGTCTCAGTCTCCTCCGAGCAGTCCCCACGGGAGGCATGGGCGCTTGCCTCCGACCTGGAGCGCTTCGGCGAGTGGATGACGATCTTCGGCGGTTGGAAGAGCGATGTTCCCTCCGAGGTCCAGTTGGGCACGAAGGTGTCTTCCCTGATCAAGGTGAAGGGCTTCCGCAATGTCATCCACTGGGAGGTGACCAGCTTCGAGCTGTTCAAGCGTCTCGAGATGCGCGGCACCGGCCGGGGTGGGGTTCGCATCGCACTGGACATGGCGATCACGGACAATTCCCCAGGCTCCACCTTTCATCTGGTTGCCCGCCTCAGCGGTGGTCTGCTGAACGGGCCGGTGGGTTCGCTGGTGGCCAAGGTCCTCGAATCCGACGTACGTCGCTCGGTGCAGAATCTGGCTTCGCTGCGGCCGGTGTGACCGATCAGGTGCGCTGTTTGTCTGTGTCGACGAAGAGTAAGTTAGCGGGCCAACAGCTGATCTTGAACGTGAGAGAGCATGCGGACCGAATTTCACCAGCGGCTTGACGACCTCGCCGCCACCCTGGCACGGATGTGTGGCCAGGCGGCCGACGAGATCGAACGTGCCACCCATTCGCTGCTGCAGGCAGATCTGGAGGCGGCCGAGGTGGTCATCGGCAACCTCGACCAGCTCAACACCCTCAAGAACCAGGTGGAACACGACGCCTTTCAACTGCTTGCGTTGCAGGCACCCGTCGCCTCCGACCTCAGGGCCGTCGTCGGAGCCCTGCAGACCGCAGCCGACTCCGACCGCATGGGTGGGCTGTCGGCCCACGTCGCCAGAATCGTGCGTCGTCGACATCCCGCCCGGGTACTTCCCGAAGAGGTCGGCGGCTACTTCGCCGAGATGGGAGAGGTCGCCGCGGCGATGGCCCGCGGCGCGCAACAAGTGGTGCTGTCCGGCGACGTGGACGAAGCCAAGCAGATCCTCGAGGACGACAAGACCATGGACGGTTTGCACCGTCACCTGTTCACCGTCGTCATGGGCGGCGAGTGGCGTCACGGTGTCGCCGCGGCGGTGGATCTGGTGCTGCTGGGTCGGTTCTACGAACGGTTCGCCGACCACGCCGTCGAAATCGCCCGCCGCATCATCTTCCAGACCACCGGCTCCAAGCTCACCGACAACGACGCCCCCGCCGACTGACCGACAGACCGAGGAGACCAGCGATGCCCAGCTCGTCGAAGATGCTCTACAAACCGCTGGCGCTTGCCGCCAGTGTGGGCGGAGGTCTGCTGGCCAGCGCGGTCTTCAGCCAGATCTGGAAGCGCGTCGACAACAGCCAAGAACCGCCGCCCGACCCGAAGGATCTCGAGAAGTCCACGACGTCGGTGTTGGCTGCGGCGGCGTTGCAGGGCTTGGTGTTCGCCGTGGTGCGCGCTGCGGTGGACCGGGCCAGCGCACGCGGCTTCAAGGCCGTCACGCACCAATCACCCCAGTAGCGCATAGCGCTTCAGCCCGCGGTCGAGCCCCGGATCACGAGTTGGGGCTGAAACACCACATGCTCGGGACGATGAGTCGTGGAGTTCTCGGCGGCGTTGATCATCAGGTCCACAGCGGTGGCACCGATGCGGGCGGTGGGCTGACGGATCGAACTCAACGGCACCACCGCCGAACTCGCGAAATCGATGTCGTCGTAACCGATCAGGGCGATGTCTTCCGGGACGCGGACGCCCCCGGATAACGTGAGCGCCTGCAGCACACCGATCGCCAGCAGATCGTTGGCACAGAACACCGCATCCGGGCGTTGCCCGGCAGGTCGGTCCCTCAGCAGCTCGCCGACCGCACGTCCTGCCAGCACCGTCAGGGCCGGAGTGTCGATCACCTCGAGGCGAGCACCGGGGATGGCGTCAACCGCCTGCTGCGCTCCGGACCGCCGGTCTCGAACCTGCCGCAGCTCGGCGGGCCCTCCCACGAAGGTGATCCGCCGACGGCCGATCTCACCCAGGTGAGCGACCGCCATACGGGCACCTGCGATGTCGTCGACGGCCACCGAGTCGAACGTGGTGCCGCTGCCGTCACGATCCACCAGCACCACCGGGGTGCCGCGGCGTTGCAGGGCGGTCAGTCGGGTCAGATCGTCGCCGATGGGCGAGACCAGCAACCCGAACACGCGCTGCTCGTCGAAGGTGTCGATATAGGCGCGCTCGCGGCGGGGATCGTCGTCCGACGTGCCGAGCAGGATGGTGAGGTCCAGCTCGCCCGCGCGGTTCTCCGCGGCGCGGGCGATGTCGGTGAAGAACGGGTTGCCGACATCGAGCACCACCAGCCCGACGCTGCGGGAGCGCCCCGCACGCAGCTGGCGTGCCACGTCATTGCGAACGAAACCCAATTCGTCGATGGCCGCCTGCACCCGGGCCACCGTGGCGGGCGCGACCTTGTCGGGTGCGTTGAGGACATTGGAGACCGTCCCGATGGACACCGAGGCCGCCGCCGCCACTTCGCGCATGCTCACCACGCATCCATCACACCAGATGCTCAGCCCACGGTGGCAGCCTGTGGCTCGAAGCGGCGCACCGGGAACCGCGCGCCGACCAGCGCCCGCAGCGTTTCCAGGTCACCGGAGACCAGTCCCCGGGCTCTGGCACTGAGCAGAACGTTGCCCAACGCGGTCGCCTCGACCGGGCCGGCCAGCAGCGGCATCCCGAGCCGGTCGGCGGTGAGCTGGCACAGCAACTCGTTCTGCGAACCTCCGCCGACGATGTGCACCTCGGTGACATTGACTCCGGTGAGATCGACGGCGGTGCGCACGGCCGCGGCAAACGCCGCAGCCAGGCTCTCCACGATGGCACGCACCAGCGCTGCGGCAGTGGCAGGTGAAGCCAGCCCACGCTCGGTGTACCACTGCTCGATACGGGCAGGCATGTCGCCGGGCGGCAGGAACCGCGGGTCGTCGGTGTCGAAAACCTCTGCCGGCGCGGGCATCTCAGCGGCCTGAGCCAGCAGGTCGGCGAGTTCGACGGTGATCCCGTCCCGCTCGAACTGGCGGACCGTCTCGCTGAGCAGCCACATCCCCATCACGTTGTGCAAGAACCGGATGCGCCCGTCGACCCCCACCTCATTGGTGAAGTTCGCACGCCGCGCATCGTCGGTGACCACCGGCGACGGCAACTCGACACCTACCAGAGCCCAGGTTCCGCAGGAGATGTAAGCGGCGCGGTCGGAGCGCATCGGGATGGCCGCCACTGCGGAGGCGGTGTCATGGGAACCCACCGACACCACGTCCATCCCGTCGGGCAGCCCGAGCCGGGTCCGCACCGCAGGCAGCACCGGACCGCGGACACTGCCCGCCTCCACCAGATCCGGGAACAGCGACGTGGGCAGTCCCAGCTGTCTCATCAGTTCGGTGTCCCATGCACCGTCGCGCCCCAGCAGCGCCGTGGTCGAGACATTGGTGCGTTCGGCCGCCCTGACGCCGGTGAGCCAATAGTTGACCAGATCCGGGACCAGCAGCACGGAGTCCGCCAAGTCCAGCAGACCATCGGCCTTCTCGGCGGCCAGCTGATAGACGGTGTTGAACGGGAGGAACTGAATACCGTTGCGGCGGTACAACTCATCGGGACCCAGCTGCGCGTGCACCAGGCCCACACCGCGCGAAGTGCGCTCATCGCGGTAGTGGTGCGGGTTCGCCAGCAGCCGACCGTCACGCAGCATCCCGTAGTCCACCGCCCACGAGCAGACGCCCACCGCAGCCAGGTCCGGCGCCTCGTGAGCCGCGGCGGCCAGCCCATCACACACATTGCGGTACAGCCCGGCGATGTCCCAGTGCAGCGCCTCGCGGTGGCCGTTCCACATCGACACCGGGTCGTTGGCGAAGCGCGCCACCGCCCGCATCTCGAGATGGTCGGGGCCCACCTCGGCGAGCATCACCCGGCCGCTGGTGGCACCCAGGTCGACCGCCGCGACCGAACCCGTCATCGGAGGAACGCCGCCGCCACACCTGCGTCAACCGGCACGTGCAGCCCGGTGGTGTGGGAGAAGTCCGAGGTGCACAGGGCGAACGCCGCGTTTGCGATGTTCTCCGGCAGCACTTCGCGTTTCAGCAGGGTGCGCTGCGCGTAGTACTTGCCCAACTCCTCCTCCGGTACGCCGTAGACGGCGGCGCGTTTGGCGCCCCAGCCGCCGGCGAAGATGCCCGACCCGCGCACCACACCGTCGGGATTGATGCCGTTGACCTTGACGCCGTGTTCGCCCAGCTCCGCTGCGAGCAACCGAACCTGATGGGCCTGATCGGCTTTCGTGGCCGAGTACGCGATGTTGTTGGGTCCGGCGAACACCGAGTTCTTGCTGGAGATGTAGATGATGTCTCCGCCGAGCTTCTGCTCGATCAACGCCTTGGCGGCCGCCTTGGACACCAGGAACGAGCCGCGGGCCATCACGTTGTGCTGCAGGTCCCAGTCGGCGGCAGTGGTCTCCAGCAGTGACTTCGACAGCGACAGTCCGGCGTTGTTCACCACGATGTCGATACCGCCGAAGGCCAGCACAGTGGCGTCGACTGCTGCCTGCACGGCGTCCTCGTCGGTGACGTCGGCAGCAATCCCGATGGCGACATCTGCGGAGCCGATCTCTTCGGCCGCCGCAACCGCCTTCGCGGCGTCCAGGTCGGCGATCACGACGCACGCGCCCTCGGCGGCCAAGCGTGTGGCGATGGCCTTGCCGATGCCCGAGGCGGCTCCGGTGACCAGCGCGATGCGGGTGGCCAGCGGCTTGGGCTTCGGCATGCGTTGCAGCTTGGCCTCTTCCAGCGCCCAGTACTCGATGCGGAACTTCTCCGACTCGTCGATGGGTGCGTAGGTGGAGATGGCCTCGGCACCGCGCATCACGTTGATGGCGTTGAGATAGAACTCGCCGGCCACCCGGGCGGTCTGCTTGTCCTTGCCGTAGCTGAACATGCCGACGCCGGGGATCAGCACGATGGCGGGGTCGGCACCACGGATGGCGGGGCTGTCGGCGGTGGCGTGCCGGTCGTAGTACGCCTGGTAGTCGGCGCGGTAGGCCTGGTGCAGTTCGGTGAGCCGCTCGCGGCACTTCTCGACGGGGGCGTCGGCGGGCAGATCGAGCACCAGCGGCTTGACCTTGGTGCGTAGGAAGTGGTCCGGGCAGCTGGTGCCCAGGGCACCCAAGCGCGGGTGTTCACTGCTGGCGAGGAATTCCAGCACCCGCGGGTCGTCGTTGAAATGGCCGACCTGCGCCTTGTCGGTGGACGCCAGCCCGCGGATGAACGGGGCGAGCTCGGCTGCCTTGGTGCGACGCTGTTCGTCGGGCAGGGCTGCGTAGCCGTCCAGCGGTGCGCCGAACGGTTGTGGGCGGCCGTTGGCGTCGATGTAGCGCTGCGCGGTCTCGATGATCTCCAGCGAATGCGCCTCGGCCTCGGCGGAGGTGTCGCCCCACGCGGTGATGCCGTGCCCACCCAGGATGGTGCCGATGGCCTGCGGATTTCGCGCCTTGATGTCGGAGATGTCCAGTCCCAGCTGGAAACCGGGTCGCCGCCACGGTACCCAGACCACCCGATCGCCGAAGATCTGCTTGGTCAGCGCCTCGCCGTCGGCGGCCGTGGCCAGGGCAATTCCCGAGTCCGGGTGCAGGTGGTCGACGTGCGCGGCGTCCACCAGCCCGTGCATCGCGGTGTCGATGGACGGGGCCGCGCCGCCCTTGCCGTGCAGGCAGTAGTCGAACGCTGCGACCATCTCGTCCTCACGCTCTACGCCAGGGTAGACGTTGACCAGCGCGCGCATCCGGTCCAGTCGCAGGACAGCCAGCCCCTTTTCGGTGAGGGTGCCCAGGTCTCCCCCGGATCCCTTGACCCACAACAATTCGACGGGTTCTCCGGTGACCGGGTCGGTCTCGGTGCCCTTGGCCGAGGTGTTACCGCCGGCGTAGTTGGTGTTCTTCGGATCAGAGCCCAGCCGGTTGGAGCGAGCGATGAGGGCTTGCACGGCGGTGATGTCGGTAGTCATGTATCTCTATGCTCCCCAGGAGGATTGAGTGCCACCGACACGCTGCGCGTCGATGGTTTTCTGATATCCGGACTCAGCGAAGGCGCGCATGGGGTCTTCCGGCAGGCCACGCTCACTACGCCACTGCGCCAGAGCTGGACGGACGTCGGTGTAGAAGGCGTCCATGAAGACACCGTTGGCACCCAGGACGTCACCGGCTTCCTGCGCGGCAGTCAATGCCTCGGTGTCGACCAACAGGGCGCGGGCCGTCATCTCCTGGACGTTGAGCACCGAACGGATCTGACCGGGGATCTTGGCTTCGACGTTGTGGCACTGGTCGAGCATCAGCGCCAGATCGGAGCCGGGTTGCAGGCCACCGCCGCGGATCACCTCGAACATGATGCGGAACAGCTGGAACGGATCGGCCGCGCCGACGATCAGGTCGTCGTCGGCGTAGAAACGGGAGTTGAAGTCGAACGAACCGAGCTTCCCCAGGCGCAGTAATTGCGCGACGATGAACTCGATGTTGGTGCCAGGGGCGTGATGCCCGGTGTCCAGACACACTTTCGCGCGCTCCCCGAGTGCGCTGACCTGCGCGTAGGAGGTGCCCCAATCCGGGACGTCGGTCATGTACATGGCCGGCTCGAAGAACTTGTACTCCAACACCATTCGTTGGTGTTCGCCGATGTGCTGGTAGATGGCGGCCAGTGACTCGGCCAGCCGGTCCTGGCGGCCACGAATGTCGCCCTGACCGGGATAGTTGGTGCCGTCGGCCAGCCAGATCTTGAGGTCCCGTGAACCGGTCTGGTCCATGATCTCGATGCAGGCCAGGTGGTGGTCGATGGCCTTCTGTCGCACGGTCTTGTCGGTGTGGGTCAGGCTGCCGAACTTGTAGACGTCATCCTGGAAGGTGTTGGAGTTGATGGTGCCCAACTCCACACCCTGGTCCTTCGCATACGCACCCAGTTTGGCGAAGTCGTCCACCTTGTCCCACGGAATGTGAAGCGCCACAATCGGTGCCAGCCCGGTGAAGCGGTGCACGGTGGCGGCGTCGGCGATCTTCTCCTCGACAGTGCGCGGGGTGCCGGGCGTGCCGAACACCTTGAACCGGGTGCCTGAGTTCCCGAACGCCCACGAGGGCAGTTCGATCGCCAGGTTGTCGAATTCTGCTGATTGGAAGCCCATTCAGACCACCGCCTTTCCCTGGGTTGCATCCTTGACCGGTTCGCCGTAGCGCTCGATCTCGATCTCCTGCAACGTCTTTCCCTGCGTGTTGGGCGCCCATACCGCACCGATGATCAAGGCTACCGTGAGCAGACCGACCAGCAGGGCGCCGACGACGGTGAGGCCGGTGGCAGCCAGCAGCGTCGGGAAGAAGTAGCTCAGCAGGCCGGTGGCAGTGCGAACGGCGAAGAACATGACACCCTGCGCGCTGGCGCGGTACGGGGTGGCGAACAGTTCGCTGGTCCACAGGCTGTAGAAGGCCTGGCATCCGATACCGGCCGAGACGCCCCACAGCACGGCGAAGATCAGCATGGTGGGCACCCCGCCGTCGGTGAAGGCCACCAGGACGATCCAGCCGACAATGCCCAGTACCGCGCCGATGACGTACAGCTTCTTCTGCGACATCGTGTCGCCGTAGCGCATGAAGCCGAAGTAGGTGGCAAGCACCGTGCAGCCCCACACCAGGACCTGCAGCAGGTTCTGCGCGACGGGGCTGTGCACGCCTGCGGTGTCGTACACCCGTGGCATGAAGATGCCGGCCTGACCCGCGACGGTGTTCCAGAACAGGTAGATGCCGCCGAGGAACAGCAACGCCGTGATGTTGACCTTGCGGGAGAACAGGCCCTTGAGTCCACGGGCGCCGAGGGTGGCGGACACGCTGACCTGCCCAGCCGCCGCGCTCGTCCCGTGCGTGGCGCTTCCCCCTTCCTCGCTCCAGATCTTGGATTCCTCCAGACCCTGGCGCACCCACCACACGACGGCGGCGACCACGAACAGGTGCAGGAAGATCAACCGCGAGCCCAGCAGACCCATCGGCGCCAGGGCGGCAGCCAGGGCGAATCCGATCAGCGGGCCCACCGACCACGCCAGCTGCGCGGTGCCGACGTGCTTGGCCCGCGCAGTCGACGGCGCTTGCTCGGCGATGTAGGTCCAGGAGGCGGGTACCCCCGCGCCGACGGCGATACCGGTGACGACAAACGCCACCAGCAGCATGGTGAAGTTCATGGCGAACGCGGCCAGCAGCACACCGGCCATGTAGACCAGCAGGTCGTAGGTGTAGATCGCCTTTCGGCCGTACCGGTCGCACAGCGGACCACCGAGGATGGCGCCGATGGCTGCACCGAAGGCGTTGGCGCTCAACGCCGCCAGCAGACCGACCGCGAAGTTGCTGATGCCGAACTCGGCCTGCCAGAAGGCCAGGCTGGTGGCGATGGCGATGATGGAGCCGGCCTCGATGTAGTTCGACATGGCGACCGCAATGGTCGCCCGCCAGCCGGTGGTGGATCGCGCTCCGATTTTCATGGGACTTCTTTCAGGTTAGGCGCGGGTGTCGGTTATGCGAGGTGGAAATACAGCTGAAGGGGGCGCATCGTTTCGCCGGGGTTCTCGCCCCCGACGAAGTACTGGGCCATGCCGGCCTGCCACTTGGCGTTGATGTCGGTGGCGGCCATGGCCCGCTGGGCGGCGTCGAAATCCGGGGTCTCGAGATAGCCGACCACCAGGCCGTCGTCGGCCCGGACGAACAGCGAGTAGTTGTGCCAACCCGCCTTGCTCAGGGCGTCGAGCATCTCAGGCCAGACGTGCTCGTGAGCTTTCAGATAGTCCTCGACACGGTCCGGTTTCAGGTGGAGGAGAAAACACACCCGCTGGGTCCCGCTGGACACCTCAGCCATTTGAGCCCCTTCGCCCATACCGGTGATTGAAACGTTTCAATCGGTGAGTACGGTCACAGTAGATCGCGAGGTGTGGTTCGTCAAGGCGCCCCAGACTCGGCGAGCAGACGCAAACTCGAGTGACTCGGGGCCCGCCAACTCGAGTTGGCGTCTGCTCACGGGCTGACTACACCGGATTGCTTGTGCCCGTTTCTCTTTCGGCAAATGCCACCACTTTCGCCGCGGTGTCGTAATCGCACGCCGCAGCCGAGCGGCCGATCAGCACCGGGCCGCCGCGCAGCCCCATCACGCCGTCCACGCCCACATAACTGCCAGGCGGAATCGGCTCACTGAGGCAGTACAGCGTGGGCGCCGCACCCTGGTCGATGTCGTTGGCCAACCGGTCCCCCACCGCCTTGATGCCGCGGTGCACCACCGCCATCACCCTCGTGTCGGAGACATTGGAGATGTTCGACGACACCCAGCCCGGGTCGGTCAGCTGACTCGTGACCGTCGCGCCCGCCACCCGTAGTCGCCGGTCCAGTTCAAGGCCCCACAGCATGGTCGCGAGCTTCGACCGTGCATACGCGCCCATCACCGACCACTTCGTGGTCCGCAGATGCATGTCATCGAGGCGCAGCGTCGCACGCTTGTGCGCCTCCGAGGCCACCGTGACGATCTGCCCGCGGATCCGCGGCAACAACAGATTCGTCAACGCGAAGGGACCCAGCAGATTGGTCGCCAGGGTGGTCTCGAAACCCTCGGCGGTCTCGCTGCGGTGCTGCGTCAGACCACCGGCATTGTTGATCAACACGTCGACGTCGCCGTCGAGCAGATCCGGGAATGCCCGCACCGACGCCAGATCCGCGAGGTCCAACCGCAACACCTCGGTGGAGCCACCCATCTCCGTTGCCCGCGCAGCGCCCAGTTCGGTGTTTCGCACCGCCAAGATGACGTGCGCACCGGCGCCCACCAGCGTCCGAGCCGTCGCAAGGCCCACGCCGTTGGTGGCGCCGGTGACGATGATGCGTTGCCCTGTCAGATTGCCGAGACGGCTCGGCGACCACTGTGCGCTCACGCAGCCCACCCTAGCGGCCGCACTAAAACGATTGCGGCTGAATACAACCCATTTCCGCGCCACGTTGGTCCACGGCGAGCGGGCCTGCGGCTGTTAAAGTGAACCGTCGCAGACTCATCGCGCGCCAGCACTCTGGCGCCGTTTGCGATTGGGCACAGACCCGGCGGGAGCGTGCATCACGCTGACAAACGACTCGGAAACTGCGCGGTTGGCGGTGTGTGACCGGGCCACCGGTGTCGGCGGCGTCGACGGTGCGTGGTGGCCGTCGACGCCCGATCTCCCCCATGAGTTGCCGGACCTGATCGCGGTGATGGGGTCGTGGATCGGGCCGGTCAGTCGCGTCATCTACGACCGCAGGGTCTGGTCGCCCGCACCGGCACGCATCGTCCGCGGCGCCACTTCGATAGCCATGGATCCCTACCGACTGGTTGCCCGCGACACCATCTATCTCAAGGGCACCCACACCCGCGATGCGGTGCTTTTCGTGCTGCCCTCCGGCGCTGCAGCGGCCACGGCACAACGAGTTCTCGACCGGGTGACCGCCGCGGCCCATCCGATGACAGCAACCCTGATCCGCAGTCTGCTCCGCGAAGGTCAGTGAGGGACACTCCCATGAGCCGGTTCACCGACAAGATGTTCAGCAATGCCAACGAATCCCGGGGCATGGTGACCGGCGAGCCCGCGGCTGCGGTGAGAAGGACATGGGGCGAGGTCCACGAACGCGCCCGCCACATTGCCGGTGGCCTGGCCGCCGCAGGCGTGGGTCACCACGATGCCGTGGCGGTGTTGGCCGGCGCGCCCGCTGAGATCGCGCCAACCGCACAAGCAATCTGGATGCGCGGGGCGAGCCTGACGATGTTGCACCAGCCCACTCCGAGGACCGATCTCGAACGCTGGACGCAGGAGACCGCAGCGGTGATCAGTCTGCTCGGAGCGCAGGTGGTTGTGGTGTCCGACCCGTTCATGGCCGCCGCGCCCGTGCTCTGTGCCCTCGGCCTCACGGTGGTCACCGTGGCCGAACTGCTCGAGGCCACTCCCGACGTCGGTGTTGTCACCGAAGACGACGACGTCGCCATGATGCAACTCACGTCGGGCTCCACCGGCCCGCCCAAAGCCGTCACGA
Organism: Mycobacterium sp. MS1601; assembly: GCF_001984215.1. NCBI lineage: Bacteria > Bacillati > Actinomycetota > Actinomycetes > Mycobacteriales > Mycobacteriaceae > Mycobacterium > Mycobacterium sp. MS1601. The sequence continues at coordinate 4,083,531 of NZ_CP019420.1, read as the reverse complement.
TCACCCACCGCAATCTCGAATCCAACGCCGAGGCAATGTTTGTCGGCGCCGAGTACAACCTCGACACCGATGTGATCGTGAGCTGGCTACCGCTGTTCCACGACATGGGCATGACGGGATTCCTGGTGGTGCCGATGTACTTCGGCGCCGAGCTGGTCAAAGTGACACCGATGGACTTCCTGGGCGACATCTTGTTGTGGGCCAGATTGATCGACAAGTACCGCGGCACCATGACGGCCGCGCCCAACTTCGCATATGCCTTGCTGGCCAAGCGGTTACGCCATCAGCCTGACTCCGCGACATTCGATCTGACGTCGCTGCGCTGGGCGTTGTCGGGCGCTGAGCAAGTCGATCCCACCGACGTCGAGGACTTCTGCGAGGCCAGTGCGCGCTTCGGCTTACGGCCCCAGGCGATCCTGCCCGCCTACGGCATGGCCGAGACCACCGTCGCCGTCTCATTCTCCGCATGTGGAGGCGGCATCGAGGTCGACGAGGTGGACGCCGACATCCTGGCCGCACTGCGCCGGGCTGTCCCCAACCGGCATGGCCGCGGCCGTCGGCTGGCGTGCCTGGGGCCGACACTGCCAGGTCTCGAAGCGCGGATCGTGGACGAGGACGCCAACCTGCTGCCGCGCCGCGGAGTCGGCGTGATCCAGGTCCGAGGTGCCTCGGTCAGCCGCGGCTATCGAACCGTGGCGGGTTTCGTCCCCACCCAGGATTCGCTGGGTTGGTTCGACACCGGCGACCTGGGCTACCTCACCGAGCACGACCACCTCGTGGTGTGCGGGCGCGTCAAGGACATCATCATCATGGGCGGACGCAACATCTTCCCGTCAGACATCGAACGCGCAGCGGGCCGGGTTTCCGGAGTGCGGGCGGGCTGTGCTGTGGCCGTCCGCCTGGAGCTGGAACACCGGGAGACGTTCGCCGTGGTGGTCGAGTCCAACGGTCACGACGACGCGGCCCTGGTACGTGACATCCAACTCCAGGTGGCCCACGAAGTCTTCGTCGAGACCAATGTCAGACCACGAAACGTCGTGGTGCTCGGTCCCGGCACCATCCCCAAAACACCATCCGGGAAGCTGCGCCGCGCTGCTGCACGATCGCTGATCGCCTGACCCCGCCCAGGGTGGGTCTCAGTTAGTCCGGGCCGGCCCTCCCTCCCCCTCGTACCTCGGGCTCGTCGACCGGCCCGAGCCAATTCCAGGCCGGCCCTCCCTCCCCCTCGTACCTCGGGCTCGTCGACCGGCCCGAGCCAATTCCAGGCCGGCCCTCCCTCCCCCTCGTACCTCGGGCTCGTCGACCGGCCCGAGCCAATTCCAGGCCGGCCCTCCCTCCCCCTCGTACCTCGGGCTCGTCGACCGGCCCGAGGCCAGCTTCCGCTCATCTGAAAGAATCCGGGCACTATGCGGGTGGACGGGCGGGAGATCGCCGTTTCGGGCAGCTTGCTGCTACCGCTCACCCGTCGTACCAACGACATCATCCGATTCGGCTTCGCCACCGCGTTCCTGATCTTCGTCATCACCAGTTCGCTGATCACCCGCAATGAGTGGGAAACCCTCGAGCGGTCCATCTCCGAGATCATCGGAGTGCTGACGCCCACCCAGTCCAACCTGGTCTACCTGGCCTACGGCGTCGCCATCCTCGCGCTGCCGTTCGCCATCCTGATCGGGCTGATCCTGCGGCAGCAGTGGAAGCTGCTGGGTGCGTATGCGGCCGCCGGCGTGGTGGCACTGCTGTCACTGTCCATCACCGGCAACGGCATCGCAGCGCCGCGCTGGCATTTTGACCTGTCAGACCGGCTGGACACCCTGCTGTCGCAGTTCCTCGACGACCCCCGCTGGATCGCGATGCTGGCCGCCGTGCTGACCGTATCCGGTCCCTGGCTGCCGGCACGTTGGCGGCGCTGGTGGTGGATCCTGCTGCTGGCGTTCGTCCCGATCCACCTGGTGGTCAGCGCCGTCGTCCCGGCGCGCTCACTGCTGGGGCTGTCGGTGGGGTGGTTCGTCGGCGCACTGACCATCCTCGTGGTGGGCACGCCCGCGCTGGAGGTTCCGCTCGACGGCGCCGTGCGGGCGCTGTCCCGGCGCGGCATCGCGGTCACCGGACTCACGGTGCTGCGGCCGGCAGGCACGGGCCCACTGGTGATGTCGGCCGTCGGCCCCGAGGAGCCGTCCGTCGTCGAACTGTACGGACCGAACCAGCGCAGCGGCGGTGCACTTCGCCAGTTCTGGCGGTGGGTGCGGCTGCGCAAGCGGGAAACAGCACCACTGCACGCGTCACAACGCCGCGCGGTGGAACACCGGGCGTTGATGGGTATCGCGATCGGCGACGTCGGCGTCGCCAACACCACCACGGTGGTGGTCGCGGACCTGGACCGCGGCTGGACGCTCTACGCCCACACCCCCGCCCGCGGGACCCCGATCGCCGAGTGCACCAGCGCCGAGACGGTGGCCAGTGCGTGGCGCTCACTGAAGCGACTGCACCAGCGTCAGATCGCCCACGGCGACCTGCGGGCCGCGGAATTGACCGTCGACGACGGCATCACGTTGTTCGGCGGGTTCGACGGCTCCGAGTTCGGCGCCTCCGATGTCCATCTGCAGGCCGACATCGCCCAGCTCCTGGCGACCACCGTTCACCTGCACGGCGCCGAGCCCGCCGTGGCGGCCGCCATCGAGGCCTTCGGCGCCGACGCTGTGCTGGCCGCGTCCGGGCGACTCACCAAGGCGGCGATGCCCACGCAGTTGGTCAAGGAGATTCCCGACGCCAAGGCCGTACTGGCGACGGCCCGCGAAGAGGTGATGCGCCGCACCGGGGCCGACCAGATCCAGAAAGAGACCATCACCCGGTTCAGCCGCAACCAACTGATCCAGTTGGTCCTGCTGGTGGCGCTGGTCTACGTGGCCTACCCGTTCATCAGCACCGTGCCCGCGTTCTTCGACGAACTGAGCAACGCCAACTGGTGGTGGGCACTGGCGGGTCTGCTGATCTCGTCGCTGCGCTACATCGGTGCGGCCGCGGCGTTGTGGGCCTGCGCGGCGGGGTTGGTGGGCTTCTGGAAGCTGACGCTGATGCAGGTGGCCAACACCTTCGCCGCCACCACCACCCCGGCGGGCGTGGGTGGGCTGGCGTTGTCGACGCGGTTCCTGCAGAAGGGCGGCCTGGGCGCCCTGCGGGCGACGACGGCGGTGGCACTGCAGCAATCGGTCCAGGTGATGACCCACATCACGCTGCTGATCTTCTTCAGCCTCGCAGCGGCGGTGCCTGCCGACCTCGCGAAGTTCGTGCCCGACGCGACCGTGCTGTACCTGATCGCCGGTGTGCTGCTGGGCCTGGTCGGGGTCTTCATGTTCGTACCGAAGTTGCGGCGCTGGCTCAAGCACGACGTACGACCGCGATTGGCAGAGGTCCTCGGCGACCTCAAAGAGCTGGCCCGAGAACCCAAACGGCTCGCCGTCATCGTGCTCGGTTGTGCCACCACCACCCTGGGCCAGGCACTGGCGCTGTGGGCCAGCGTTGCCGCGTTCAGCGGCGACGCCACCTTCGTGACGGTCACGGTCGTGACGATGGTGGGTGGGACGCTGGCGTCGGCCGCTCCCACTCCCGGTGGTGTCGGCGCAGTGGAGGCCGCGTTGATCGGTGGCCTGGCCGCCTTCGGCGTGCCCGCGGCGGTGGCGGTGCCCTCGGTGCTGTTGTACCGGGTGCTGACGTGCTGGCTGCCGGTGTTCATCGGATGGTTCGTCATGCGGCGGCTGACCAAGGACGACATGATCTGACTCTTTCTGTGGTGGGTTGTCACACGGCGGTGTTGAATACGCAGGTGGCAAACATCAGCCGCAGCCGCATCATCGCGGCGGGCCAACAGGCGATCTGGGACGTGCTCGCCGACTTCGGCGCAATCAGCCAGTGGGCCCAACCTGTCGACCATTCGAGCATCCTGCGGGCCCGCGAACAGACCATCGGCCTGGCGCGTCGCGTCCAGATGGGCCGCAACACCGTCATCGAACGCATCGTGGTATTCGACCCACCCACTGCGTTGGCCTACACCATCGAGGGGCTGCCGGGATTTGTGTGCTCGATGCGCAACCGCTGGGAATTAGCTACCCTGCCAACGGGATTCACCGTCGTCACGCTGACAACCACCGTCGACGTCGGCTCGTCTGCACCCCAGCGTCTCGTCGAACAGATCTTCTGCAGGGTCGCCGCCAGACAGTCAGACGGGCTCCTCGCCGGGCTCGCAACGCAGTGGGAGGACAACCATGTCGCCTGACCGGCCCGACATCGTCATCATCATGACCGACGAGGAACGTGCCATTCCTCCGTATGAGCCCGATGACGTCCGGTCATGGCGGGAGCGCACGCTCCCCGGGCGAAAGTGGTTCGACGACTACGGCGTTTCCTTCACCCGGCACTACACGGGATCGTTGGCCTGCGTACCGAGCCGACCAACGATCTTCACCGGCCAGTACCCCGATTTGCACGGGGTGACGCAGACGGACGGGATAGGAAAGCGCTACGACGACTCGCGCCTGCGGTGGCTGCGTGCGGGCGAAGTGCCGACCCTCGGTAACTGGTTTCGTGCCGCCGGCTACGACACCCACTACGACGGCAAGTGGCACATCTCGCATGCCGATCTGGAAGACCCGTCCACCGGCGCACCGCTGGCGACCAATGACGACGATGGCGTGGTGGACCCTGACGCCGTGGACCGCTACCTCGAGGCCGACCCGCTGACGCCATACGGATTCTCCGGGTGGGTGGGCCCGGAGCCGCACGGTGCGGCCATGGCCAACAGCGGGTTTCGCCGTGACACCCTGTTCGCCGACCGGATTGTGGCATGGCTGGCCGATCGCTACGAACGCCGCCGAGCCGGTGACGGGGCGGCACTGCGGCCGTTCCTGCTGGTGGCCAGCTTCGTCAATCCCCATGACATCGTGCTGTTTCCGGCGTGGGTAAGAAGTAACCCACTGAGGCCGTCGCCGCTGGATCCGCCGCCGGTACCCGCACCGCCCACCGCCGACGAGGACCTGTCGACAAAACCCGCCGCGCAGATCGCCTTCCGCGAGGCGTACTACTCCGGCTACGGCCCCGCACCTGCCATCGGGCGTACCTACAAGAAGAATGCGCAACAGTACCGCGATCTCTACTACCGGTTGCACGCCGAGGTGGACGCCCCGCTGGATCGGGTCCGTCGCGCTGTCACCGACGGCGGATCCGAAAACGCCGTGCTGGTACGCACATCCGATCACGGTGAGCTGCTCGGCGCTCATGGCGGGTTGCACCAGAAGTGGTTCAACCTCTATGACGAGGCCACCCGTGTGCCGTTTGTGATCGCCCGTATCGGCACCGACGCGACGGTGGCGCGCACGGTGTCGGCGCCCACCTCGCACGTCGACCTGGTGCCCACTCTGTTGGCGGCCGCCGGTGTGGACGTCGAGGCGGCGGCCAAGCAGTTGTCGGCGACGTTCTCCGAGGTGCACACCCTGCCCGGCCATGACCTGATGCCGGTGGTCGACGGTGCGGCGGCCGACGAGAGCCGCCCGGTTTACCTGATGACCCGCGACAATGTGCTCGAGGGCGACACCGGCGCCTCGGCGGGTGCACGCGGGCTCGGCATCAACTCCAATCCACCTGCGCCACTGCGGATCACACTCCCGGCACATGTCGCCTCGAACTTCGAGGGTCTGGTGGTCCGCGTCACCGAAGCCGACGCACCCGGCGGGGCCGGACACCTGTGGAAGCTGGTCCGCTGCTTCGACGACCCAGCGACCTGGACCGAGCCGGGCGTCCGCCACCTGGCCGCCAACGGTGTGGGCGGGCCTGCCTACCGCACCGATCCTCTGGACGACCAGTGGGAACTCTACGACCTGACTGCCGACGGATGCGAAAGCGTGAACCGCTGGAGCGACCCGGCGCTGTTCGAGCTGCGATCCCATCTGCGCTCGCAGCTCAAGCAGAGCCGGGCCGCCGCCGTTCCCGAACGTAATGTGCCGTGGCCCTATGCCACCCGCACGCCTCCCGAGCCCAAGAGTGTGGTCCGGCAACTGTGGGAGCGATTCAGTTAAAACAGTCGTGGACGACCGACCTGTCGGCATCGCGCAGTTCGCGCACGGGTCTCCGCGACGCCGGGTCGAGTCGGGGCGGCATTGCCCGACTCAGTCGAAGCCAGGCCCTGCATCACTCGAGACGGTCAGCCTCCTGCCACCCCCGCGTCGCCGATTCCCCGGCTCTGGTGCATCGAATCCGCCTGCGTAGCTCTCCTTGACCACCTCCAGGTGCGCCCAACTGTCCACGGCGGCAACGCCGGACAGCGCCCGAACCGCGTCGAGAGCGTCGACCAGTTGCCCGTTGGAGAAAGCGCGGATGGTGGCCAGGACGTCGTACCGGCCGAGGGTTCTGGCCACGAAGATCGCTGACGGCATGGCGGCCAACTGCATCACCGCCGTGTTCTGCCCACCGGCCAACCGGATCCCCAGACCCATCGCGCTCTGGCGGTCCCGCCCTGAATGCCGCACCACCGCACCGATGCGCACCACCTGTGCCTCGACCAGCCGCAGTACCCGGCGCCGCGCTCCGGCCGCCGACAGGCCGACCACCGCCGCCAGATCGACAAACGAAGCGCGACCGTCGTCCTGCAGAGCACGCAGCAGCGCCCGGTCCATATCGTCGATCTCGGTCCGCACGTCACCCACCGGCCCGACGACATCGCGGATGACCTCGACATAGGTGAGGGTGTCGACGCCGGTCACGGCATCCAGTGCGCGCAATTCGGTGACGCTGCGGTCGATGTCGCGGACCGTGGGTGCGCGGATCTCGGCGACGATCCCGTGGGTGCCGCTGGTCAGCGACAGGAACGGCACATCCGCGCGCTGCCCGATGAGGTGCGCGACGGGAATCGCCGGACCGCTGAGCGTCAGCCCGACGTGGGCAAGTGCTCCGCGGCCCAGAACCGCGGGGTGTACGGCACCCCGGATGATCACCTGTCCACTGGCGATCAGCCGCTGCACCCGGGCCGCGGCGGCCGATCGGGACAGCCCCACAGCGCGGGCGATCTCGCGATGGGTGAGCCGCCCATCAACCTCGAGCAGCGCGACAATCGCTTCGTCAACCTCGTCCACAACCCTCCTCCGCCCAAAAAACTCAGAAAATTTTCGACCGTCAACGCTCGTCATTTCGAGCATAGATCGACGCTATTGGTCTCAAAAGAAGCAGATTCTCCGTCGAAGTCCGGCATATCCTGATCAGAAACACCCATGTAACGAACGAACTGCTTGCAGCATCGCTGACCTGGCCTTACGGTGACGCACACCACATCAGCCATCCCGTGAGGAACGCCATGGGCACCAACACCCCCAGGGTCACCGAAGTCGAAACACACGGCGTCGAACCGATTCCCGACGACGAACGCAGCGCCGGACCGCTCGATCTGTTCCGTCTTGTGTTCGGCGGGGCCAACACCATCGCCACGGTGGTTCTCGGCAGCTTCCCGATCATCTTCGGCCTGTCGTTCCGCGACGCCGTGCTCGCGACCTTGCTGGGACTACTGCTGGGCGCGACCATCCTGGCTCCCATGGCCCTCTTCGGCCCGCGCAACGGCACCAACAACGCAGTGTCGTCCTCAGCCCATCTGGGTGTGCACGGCCGCGTCGTCGGCTCGTTCCTGTCGCTGCTGACCGCTGTGGCCTTCTTCTCGATCTCGGTGTGGACCTCCGGCGACGTCCTGGTGGGTGGCGCCGCCCGCGCCATCGGCCTGCCCGACAGCGACGTCAGCGTGGCCGTCGCGTACGGGATCTTCGCCCTGCTGGTACTGGTGGTCTGTATCTACGGATTCCGATTCATGTTGCTGGTCAACAAAATTGCGGTGATCGCCGCGACGGTGCTGTTCCTGCTCGGCATCATCGCCTTCGCGGGGACCTTCGACGCCGGGTACGCGGGCACCGTGGCCTTCGGCGATCCGCTGTTCTGGCCTTCCTTCGTGGGCGCCGCGCTGATCGTGATGTCCAACCCGGTGAGTTTCGGTGCGTTCCTGGGCGACTGGGCCCGATACATCCCCCGCGACACCCCCACCTGGAAGCCGATGGCAGCTGCGTTCGGCGCCCAGATAGCCACCCTGGTGCCGTTCCTGTTCGGCCTCGTCACCGCCACCGTGGTGGCGGTCAACGCCCCGGACTTCCTGGCCGAGGGCAACTACGTCGGTGGACTGCTGGAGATCTCGCCCGGCTGGTACTTCCTGCCGGTGTGCCTGATCGCGCTGATCGGAGGCATGTCCACCGGCACCACCGCCCTGTATGGCACCGGACTGGACTTCTCCAGCGTGTTTCCCCGATTCAGCCGCGTCCAGGCAACGGTCTTCATCGGCTTCATCGCCATCACGTTCATCTTCGTAGGCCGGTTCGCTTTTAATGTGGTGCAGAGTATTTCGACATTCGCCGTCCTGATCGTCACCTGCACCGCACCATGGATGGTGGTGATGATGATCGGCTGGTTCACCCGACGAGGCTGGTACGACACGGACGCGCTGCAGGTGTTCAACCGGCGTCAGCGCGGCGGACGGTACTGGTTCAGCCACGGTTGGAACTGGCGCGGCCTGGGCGCCTGGCTGACCTCGGCCGCCTTGAGCATCTGTTTCGTGAATCTGCCCGGGCAGTTCGTCGGCCCGCTCGGAGACCTCGCCGGCGGCGTCGATCTCAGCATCCCCGTCGGCCTCGGCCTTGCCGCCGTCCTGTACCCCGTGCTGCTGTTCACCTTCCCGGAACCCCGCGACGCCTTCGGCCCCGACGGCCCGCGCGTGGTGCCCGCCGGCCCTGCCGCCAACACCCCCATCGTGACCGTCGACAACACCCCATCCACCGAACACGTTCCTGCGTAGGGAGTTTCATCCATGAGCACCATCGGCCCCGTCGACGCCTCGAAGAACCCCCGCTTCGCGGGCATCGCGTCGTTCGCACGACTGCCCCGCCTGGACCAGGTCCCGTCGGCGGACGTGGTGATCGCCGGCGTCCCCTTCGACTCGGGCGTCTCCTACCGGCCGGGCGCCCGCTTCGGCCCCAGCCACGTCCGCGAATCCTCGCGACTGCTGCGGCCCTACAACCCGGCCCTGGACGTCTCCCCGTTCGACATCGCCCAGGTGGCCGACGCCGGCGACATCGCCGCCAACCCGTTCAACATCAACGAGGCCATCGAGACCATCGAAGCCGCTGCCCTGGACCTCACCGCCGACGGTGCCCGCCTGGTGACCATCGGCGGCGACCACACCATCGCGCTGCCCCTGCTGCGCGCCGCAGCGCACCGGCACGGACCCGTCGCCCTGGTGCACTTCGACGCGCACCTGGACACCTGGGACACCTACTTCGGCGCCGAGTACACCCACGGCACCCCGTTCCGACGCGCGGTCGAGGAGGGCATCGTCGACACCGAAGCACTGAGCCACGTCGGCATCCGCGGACCGCTGTACGGCAAGAAGGATCTCGAAGACGACCGCCGGTTCGGCTTCGGCATCGTCACGTCCTCCGACGTCTACTACCAAGGGGTTCGCGAGGTCGTCGACAAACTGCGCCAGCGGTTGGGCAACCGGCCGGTGTACGTGTCCATCGACATCGACGTCCTCGACCCGGCCCACGCTCCCGGCACCGGCACCCCGGAGGCCGGTGGCGTCACCAGTCGTGAACTGCTGGAGATCCTGCGCGGATTCGCCGGACTCAACGTCATCGGCGCCGACGTCGTCGAGGTGGCACCGGCCTACGACCACGCGCAGCTCACCGGCATCGCTGCCGCCCACGTGGCCTACGACCTGGTGTCACTGTTGGCGCTGCGACACGAGGCCGACTCCGGTGCGTAACGGCGGCGATGTCGTGGTCGAAACGCTGGCGGCACTGGGCGTTTCGCATGTGTTCGGCATTCCCGGCCAGCACGCGCTGGGATTGTTCGACGCGATCCGGCGCAGCGACCTGCGGTTCGTCAGCTCACGGGTGGAGAACAACTCGGCATTCGAGGCCGACGGCTACACCCGCGTCACCGGCGAGGTGGGCGTGCTCTTCTTGTCCACCGGCCCCGGTGCATTGACCGCGTTGGGCGCACTACAGGAGGCATACGCCACGGGTGTGCCCCTGCTGGTGATCACCAGCCAGGTGCCCCGCTCGGGGCTGGGTCTGCGCAAGGGAATGCTGCACCAGCTCGACGACCAGCAGCGCAGCGCCGTCAACGTCACCAAGAGCACCGCCGTCGCCCGGCAGGCAGCGGAGATCCCCAGTCTGCTGGCCGACGCCTGGTCGTTGGCCCAGGCTGCACCGGCCGGGCCAACCTGGGTGGAGATCCCACAGGACGTGCTCTTGGAGGCCACCCACGTGCCACCGGTGACTTCGGTGGTGACCCAGATGACACAACGCCGTCCCCGCGCCGAGCTGATCGACGAGGCCGCCGGAATGCTCAGCGCCGCAGAGCGCCCGGTCATCCTGGCCGGTGGCGGTGTGCGGCGTTCTCCCGGAGCTGCGGAGGCACTTGTCGCGCTCGCCGAAACCCTCGATGCCCCAGTGGTGTCGACAGTCGGCGGCAAGGGTGCCATCGCGTTCGACCACCCGCTGTCGGCGGCGTCCTGGATCGAGGACCGCCACACCACCGACCTGCTGGAGGCCGCCGACGTGCTGCTGGCCGTGGGCACCTCCTTCGGTGAGGTCACCAGTAACTACTTCACCTTCACCCCGCGGGGCGCGATCATCCAGATCGACGCGCAGGCCCGTGTTCTGGAATCCAACCATGAAGGGCTGGGCATCCACGCCGATGCCGCCGCCGCGCTCCAGGCACTGGCCAAGGCCGTGTCGCCGGGTACCCGCGATGGTGCCACCATTGCCGCCGGTCTACGAAAGGCTGTGCAGCAGAGGTTGTCCGAGCAGTCGCTCGACCTGGAGCTGCAACTCATGCGCGACCTCCGCGCCGCAGTTCCGTCGACGACCCACACCTTCTGGGACATGACCATCGCCGGGTACTGGGCCTGGTCGGCCTGGGATCCACGCGACGGCGGTTTCCACTCCGCGCAGGGCGCCGGTGGACTCGGCTTCGCTTATCCCGCTGCATTGGGAGCCGCAATCGGTTCCGGTACAAGAACTCTCGCAGTGTCCGGTGACGGCGGCGCGATGTACTCCATCGCCGAGCTGGCCACCGCCCGCCAGCACGACGCTGACGTCACCTGGCTGATCGTCGATGACGGCGGGTACGGCATCCTGCGCGAGTACATGACCGACGCCTTCGGACAGGCCACCGCCACCGAGCTGGCGCGGCCCGATTTTGTCGCTCTCGCAGAGAGTTTCGGGGTGCCGGCCGTGCACGCCACCCCGGAGACCGTGGGCCAGGTGGTGGCCGACACCTTCACCCGACCCGGACCCGCCGTGGTGGTGCTGCCTGCGCTGCTGCGAATGTTCGCCACCACCTGATTCGAGGACACCATGGGAAAGCCCATCGACATCGCCATCATCGTCGTCTACCTGATCGCCATGCTGGCGTTCGGCTTCTGGGGTAAGACGCGGACCAAGGATTCCGCGGACTTCCTGGTCGCCGGTCGCCGGCTCGGGCCCGCGCTGTACACCGGCACCATGGCTGCCGTCGTCCTGGGCGGGGCGTCCACCGTCGGCGGCGTGGGGCTGGGTTACGAGTACGGCATCTCCGGAATGTGGCTGGTGGTCGCCATCGCAGTGGGACTGCTGCTGCTGAGCCTGTTCTTCGCCGGTCCCATCCAGCGCCTCAAGGTCTACACCGTGGCCCAGATGCTCCAGCTGCGTTACGGGGTGGACGCGACGGCGGCCTCGGGTCTGGTGATGGTGGCGTACACCCTGATGCTCTCGGTCACCTCGACCATCGCCTACGCCACCGTCTTCAACGTGCTGTTCGGCACCACCCGGACGGTGTCGGTGATCATCGGTGGCGCCGTGGTGATGCTGTACTCCGCTATCGGCGGCATGTGGTCGATCACCCTGACCGACATGGTGCAGTTCATCCTCAAGACCATTGGCATTTTCTGCCTGTTGCTGCCGTTCACCTGGAACGAGGCCGGCGGCCTCGACGGCATCCGGGAGCGGGCCGGTGACTCGATCTTCGACTTCGGCGCCATCGGCACCCAGACCATCATCACGTTCTTCGTGGTCTACAGCTTCGGCATGTTGATCGGCCAGGACATCTGGCAGCGGGTGTTCACCGCCCGCACCCCCACAGTCGCGAAATGGGGCGGCACCGCCGCGGCCGTCTACTGCCTGCTCTACGGCGTGGCCGGGGCGCTGATCGGCGCTGCCGCCTCGACGTTCCTCACCGACATCGAGGTCAGCGACGACGTCTACGCGCAGATCGCCGAGACCATCCTGCCGGTCGGAATCAGCGGTCTGGTGCTGGCCGCAGCCGTCGCCGCCATGATGTCCACCGCCTCCGGCGCACTGATCGCCACCGCCACCGTCGCCCGCACCGACGTCAAGCCGCTGCTGCTGCGCCTGATCGGCCGCCCAGGGCAAGAGGTTCCCGACGCCGAACGCGACGTGCACTCGGACCGCATGTATGTCGTCGTCCTGGGCGTCCTCGTCATCATCATCGCCGCACTGCTCAACGACGTGGTGGCAGCGCTGACCATCGCCTACGACATCCTGGTCGGCGGATTGCTGGTCGCCATCCTGGGTGGCTTCGTGTGGAAACGGGCCACCGGCACCGGCGCCCTGTGGTCGATGGCTGCGGGTACCGTCACCACGCTGACCACCATGGTGGTGGTCGGTGACGTGCTTGCCAACGAACCGATCTACTACGGACTTGCCGCCAGCGTCATCACCTACGTTGTCGGCAGCCTCGCCAGCAAGCCCACCGATGCTGCCGTCCTCAGTACATGGACAGACCGACTCGCGGGACGGGACACCGAGCAACAACCGGCCCACTAGCGCCTGGTCACACATGTAGCCCGAATCTTGTTTGCGATTACCGGGCGCCTCGCTGGTTCGGACCGGCAACTCCTCCTGACTTGGTACCCTCGAATCCTTTGCTGCAGGATCTTCGCCGGAGCGGGGTCCGGGGCAGGTTTTCAGGGGGCATCATGTGGTGGCCACGGCGGTGGCGCCAGTCCGACCACTACGACTGGCTCAGCGGGTACCTCCATGCTCGCGGCTTGAGCATGCCCGCTCGCATCATGATGTCCACCATCTCGGGATCCTTCACGCTGAGTCTGTTGGCGCTGCTGCTCAGTACCGACGGTCCCCAGGGTGGCATACCTGTCGCGATGACGTGGGTAGCCGCCTGCGGAGGGGTGCTGGGCACATTGCTGTGGGCGTGGCGCTGGCCCACCCACGCCCAGTCACTGCTGTTCGGCGTTGTCACCAACACCTCGATTGCCCTGGCTTGCCTGGCCCACCCGAACCCGCTCGCATCGCTGATCGGGTGCATCGCGTTCGCCACCAGCGGTGCGTACTTCGCGTTCTTCCACTCCACCCGCCTGGTGCTCTACAACTTCGTGGTGGCCGCTGCGGTGGGTTTCATCATGGCGGTCGAGTTGGCCATGGACGACCACGTTGCGCTCGCGGCGGTGGACCTGTGGCTGGTGGTCCAGGTGAACATCGCGCTGCCGGTGGCCATCCGCGCGCTGGTCAATGCGCTCAGCGTCGACCTGCTGCACTCGGACCGCGATCCTCTCACCGGCCTGTTCAACCGCCGGTCGTTCGAGCACAAGACGCTCGGACTGCTGGTGGCACGCGACGTGGCCGACGCCTATCTGACCGTCATGCTCATCGACCTGGACAGGTTCAAGGTGCTCAACGACACCCACGGCCATCTCGCGGGCGACCGGGCGCTGGTGCGGGTGGCACAGGCCATCCGGGCCTTGTCTCCCAACAACGCGGTGGTCGCGCGCAGCGGCGGCGAAGAGTTCCTGATCGCGTATGTGTCAGGTGACGGCGAACCCAGCTTGCATGCCCAGAGGATGTGCGACGGCATCGCCGCGCTGCCCAGCAAGGTGACGGCCAGCGTGGGCACCGCCTGTAAACCGTTGGACAACAACGACGACGCCGGCCTGCAGATGTTGATCGCGCGGCTCACCGCCGATGCCGATGCCGCGATGTACGTCGCGAAACGCAACGGCGGCAACCAGGTTCACCACCACGCCCAGGATCCGGTGAGTTGATCAACCCGGCCGTCGATGCGGCGACGAAGGAGCCCGGGAGAACGAGCCGAGCTGCAGAGCACATCAGCACTCGGCGACGTTGACGGCTAGCCCGCCGCTCCGTTCGTGGGCGCTGTCACCGCCCGTGCGCCTGCGGCGTTCTCTTCTTTGACCGCCATCGCGTAGGCACCCAACCGCCTTGCAGGGATGTAGAGATAGGGCCAAGAACCGAGAGAGCCGCCGGACAATCGTCCGGCGGCTCTTTCGCTCATGTACGACCTCATCACGGCTGTACAAGGTCGTGATGATTGCAGTAAGCAATCTATGGTGCGGGCGGGGGGATTCGAACCCCCACGCCCTTTCGGACACGGACACCTAAAGACCGCGCGTCTGCCGTTCCGCCACGCCCGCAAACTCTGTCACTATAACGCCTCGCGACGCCAAAGATCCTGTCAGTGCTCGCTCATACAGTGAGGCGTGCGATCTCACGACGAGTACGAAAAGGTGCGCAAGCTCATCGCCGTTGGGATGAATGACTGTGCGATCTCGCGAACCACAGGCATTCCACGCCCCACTGTTCGCGACTGGCGGCGGAAGCCGCCAGCGCGCACGAGATGGCCCGACTCAGGGATCTGCGATCACGATGTGGCCGTTATCCCCGCGGCTCCATACGCCTACCTTCTCGGCATGTACCTCGGCGACGGCTGCATCTCACGACTCCGCAACGTATGGCGTCTGCGCATCTTTCTTGATGCAAAGTATGTAGAAATCGTCCAGCGGTGCCGGCACGCAATCGATTCTGTAATGCCGGGTCAGCATGCGTCAGTCCAGAAACGCCCGGGACGGTGTGTAGAAGTCAATCTCTGCTCGATGCATTGGCCCTGCCTCTTCCCCCAGCACGGTCCAGGTCGCAAACACCTTCGCCCGATCACACTCGCACCCTGGCAGGTCGCCATCGTCGAACACGAACCCGAGCAGTTCGTCCGCGGTCTGATCGAGAGCGACGGGTGTCGCGTCGTGGCCAACGATCGGGGCGTGGCCAGCGTCAGGTATCACTTCACCAATCACTCGGCAGACATCCGCGGACTGTTCTGCTGGGCGCTGGACCTGCTCGGCATCCACTGGACCCAGAACAGCCGCTACATGATCGCCGTCTACCGCAAAGCCGACACCGCCCGCCTCGACGGTTTCATCGGGCCGAAACGCTGATTACCTGTGCCAATGGCGTTCGCGGTACCGTCTAGGCATGTCCACTACAGGCCGTCGGAGATGGGCGCTGATCGCGCTCGTTATCGTGGCTGCCGGCGGTTGTCTTGCGCTGGGCTGGTGGCAGTGGACCCGCTACGAGTCGGCCTCGGGCACCTTCCAGAACCTGGGCTACGCACTGCAGTGGCCTTTCTTCGCGGGATTCTGCGTGTACGCCTACCGCAAATTCGTCCTCCTGGAGGAGGCTCCTCCGGAGGCCCGGTCCAGCACCGAATTGACCGAGATCCCGGAGGGCCTGCTCCCGGAGCGCCCCCAGGTTGCGCAGGACATCACCGACCCTGCTCTGCGCGAATACAACACCTACCTGGCCGAGTTGGCCAAGAGTGACACCGAGAAACAGGACAGGACCACCGCATGACCGCGCCCGACAACCCGCCGATAGTGACCGCTCCCGTCGAGCAGATCCGCAAGGCACTCAAGGGTTATCGGGTGATGGCGTGGGTGACCGGCCTGTGGCTGATCGCCCTGTGCTTCGAGATGGTGATGAAGTACGGCTTCGGCGATGAGCGGTGGAACTGGATCGCGATCGTGCACGGTTGGGCCTATTTCATCTACCTGATCTTCGCGGCCAACCTGGCAGTCAAGGTGCGGTGGCCGCTCGGCAAGACCGTCGGCATCCTGTTGGCCGGCACCATCCCGTTCCTGGGCATCATTGCCGAGCAGAAACAGACGAAGGAACTGAGAGCGCGCTTCGATCTGTGAGGTGCGTTAGCAGCGCGGCGACTGCCGGATTCCCGCCTTGGACGGGCTATCGTGCCGATTCGGCAACGCGGCTCAGCGCCGGCAGCAACTGGACCAGCGCGCGCCCGCGGTGCGAGGCCGCGTCCTTCTCCGCCGGCGTCAGCTCGGCAGCCGAGCGCTGCGATCCGGCCGGGATGAACACCGGGTCATAACCGAATCCGCCGTCTCCGCGAGGAGCGCGGGCCACCACACCCGGCCACTCCCCCGCACCACGGTTTCACCCTCGGACCACACCAGCGCGCACGCTGACACGAACGCCGCGCCGCGCCGGTCGTCGGGCACATCGGCCAGCTGCCCCAGCAGCAACGCGGTGTTGGCGGGGTCGTCACCGTGCCTGCCGGACCAGCGCGCCGAAAGCACGCCCGGCATGCCATTCAAGGCATCGACGGCGATTCCGGAATCGTCTGCAACGCAGGGCAATCCAGTGGCCACAAATCCGTCGCGAGCTTTGGCCAACGCGTTCTCTTCGAACGTGGCGCCCGTTTCGGGCGCCTCGTCGTAGGCGGGCACGTCGGCCAGCGAGACCAGCTCGACACCGGTGATGCCGGCGCCGTCCAGGATCCGCTGCAGCTCAGCCAGCTTCTTGGTGTTGCGGCTGGCGACCAGTACGCGCGTCAGCTTCCGAACGCCTTCTTCTGCGCCGGGCCCTCCGGCAGCTCGCCCGGGTAGGGCAGCTCGAGGGCCTTCGACTGGATGGCGAACAGTTCCTCGCACGCGCCCAGGGCCGCGTCGAGCAGCTTGTCCAACGTGGACCGCGGGAACGTCGCCCCTTCGCCGGTGCCCTGGACCTCGACCAGCGTGCCGGTGTCGGTGGCGACGACGTTCATGTCCACTTCGGCACGGGAGTCCTCGGTGTAGGGCAGGTCGACGCGCACCCGTCCGTCCACCACACCGACGCTGACCGCGGCGATGGCGCACGACAGCGGCCGCGGATCCGAGAGCTTGCCCGCCGCACCCAGATAGGTGACCGCGTCGGCCAACGCCACGTACGCACCGGTGATGGCGGCGGTACGGGTACCACCGTCGGCCTGCAGGACGTCGCAGTCGATGGCGATGGTGTTCTCACCGAGGGAACGCAGGTCGATACACGCTCGCAACGACCGGCCGACCAGGCGGCTGATCTCCTGGGTGCGCCCGCCCACGCGGCCCTTGACCGACTCACGATCGGAGCGAGTGTGAGTGGCGGCAGGCAGCATGGCGTACTCGGCGGTGAGCCAGCCGAGGCCGGAACCCTTGCGCCAACGGGGCACCCCTTCGGTGACGCTGGCTGTACACATGACCCGGGTCTGGCCGAACTCGACCAGGACCGAGCCTGCGGGGTGAGAGGTGAATCCACGGGTGAGGACCACGGGCCGCAACTCGTCGTCACGGCGGCCGTCTTCGCGACTGGACATCAGGCCACCCTATCGGGGGGCCCGGACGCAAAACTCAGGCGGCTCGCACGTCGAACGTCTCGCCGCACACCACGGCGCGGACCGGTCCGTCGAACTCTGCCTTGGCCTCGCTGATGACGTCCTCGCGTGACGTCCACGGCGGAATGTGGGTCAGGAGGAGTTCGGCGACGTTGGCCTTGGCCGCGATCTGGCCTGCTTCGGTCCCGGACAGGTGCACTGCATGGGGCCGATCGGGTGCGTGCGTCCATGACGCTTCGCAGAGGAACACGTCGGCGTCGCGGGCCAGGTCCACCACGGCGTCACAGATCCCGGTGTCACCGCTGTACACCAGCGTCGCCCCCGACGGGTCGGTGAAGCGCATGCCGTAGGACTCGGTGGGGTGGGAGACCAGTCGCGGCTGCACGGTCAGCTCGCCGTACTCCACCGTCTGTCCGTCGACCCACTGATGCACGTCGAAGATGTCGCTGAAGTCGTCGATCTCGGTACCTTCGGGCGACGATGCCGCACCGAGCCGGAACCAGGTGTCCGACGGCCCGTACATCAGGGCGCGGCCGACGGGCGGGTTCGGATGGTAGCGCCGCCACACGAAGAGGCCGGGCAGATCCAGGCAGTGGTCGGCGTGCAGGTGTGACAGCAGCACACTCACCTCGCCGGGATCGGCATACCGCTGCAGCGCACCCAGCACTCCGCCGCCGAAGTCGATCACCGCAGGAGGGGTGCCCGGCGCATTCAACAGATATCCGGAGGCGGGCGAATCAGGACCCACCACACTGCCAGAGCAGCCGAGGACAGTGATTCGCACGGTCATCAGCTTGCCATGCCCAATAACACCGCGGAGAAAACATCGCCGCATCGCTGCGAGAGAAAATCAGCCGGATGCGGCGACGTGCCGCTGTACCGGGACAACGCCGGTCACCGTCGGCCCCAGGAAACGCGCCGCGAGCGCCAGGAACGCGTCCGGATCACCCGTCGCCTCGAACCGCCGGTCCACAGCGTCACTCGGCGGCCGCAGCAGGTCTGCCTCGGTCAACACCCGCAACAGGTCCTTGGCCGTCTCCTCCGCGCTGGACACCAGCGTCACCTGATCGCCCATAGCCAGCTGGATGAGGCCAGACAGCAGCGGATAGTGGGTGCAGCCCAGCACCAGGGTGTCGACATCGGCGCGCTGCAGCGGTTCCAGATAGCCCTCGGCGAGTCCGAGCACCTGCCGTCCACTGGTGACGCCACGTTCGACGAAGTCGACGAACCGTGGGCACGCCACCGCGGTGATCCGGGTGTCGCGGGCCGCGGCGAAAGCGTCCTGGTAGGCGTGCGAGGTGATGGTGGCCTGCGTTCCGATGACGCCGATGCGGCCGGTGCGGGTGGTGGCGACCGCCCTGCGCACGGCGGGCAGGATCACCTCGATCACCGGCACGTCGTAGCGTTCGCGGGCGTCGCGCAGGCAAGCTGACGACGCGGTGTTGCAGGCGATCACCAATGCCTTGACCCCTCGGGCCACCAGGTCGTCCATGATGGCCAGCGCGTGCGCGCGGATCTCGGCGATGGTCAGTGGGCCGTATGGTCCGTTGCCGGTGTCACCCACGTAGATCATGTTCTCGTGCGGCAACTGGTCGATGATCGACCGCGCCACGGTCAGTCCCCCGACGCCGGAATCGAACACTCCGACGGGTGCATCGGTCACGGCGTGACCGGGCGCCGAAGTTGACGCGTCTTGCGCTCCGGCTTGGACAGCAGGTAGGCCGCCACCACGCCGGCGACCGCGCCGCACAGGTGGCCCTGCCAGGACACCCCGAACGTGCCGGGCAGCACGCCCCACAGGATGCCGCCGTAGACGAACAGCACGACGATGCCGATGGTGATCTGCACGGCGCTGCGGACGAAGAATCCGAACACCAGCAGGAAGGTCAGCCAACCGAAGATCAGCCCTGACGCGCCGATGTGGTTGGTCTCGTACTGCGAACCGAGGTCGCCGATGAGCCAGGTGCCGATGCCGCCCAGGATCCAGATGATGGCCGTGGCCCAGATGAAGCGCGACATGCCGGCCAGCGAGACCAGGAACCCGAGCACCAGGGCGGGCACGGTGTTGGCCACCAGATGCGCCCAGTCGGCGTGCAACAGCGGCGCGAAGATGATGCCCTTGAGGCCGTCGCTTTCCAGCGGGCGAATCCCGTTGCGGTCCAGGGAGTGCCCGGAGAGCTGATCGAAGATCTCGATGACGTACAGCAGCACCACGAAGGACACCACAGTGGCCCCACCGACCACCCAGCCGGGCCGTTTCTTCGGCTGAGGTTGCTGTGTGTATCCCAGTGGCTGGTTCACCTGATGATCACGCCCATAGCTGCCCTTCCAAAGCGTCTTCCGCTTCGTCCAGGCTACCGGCGTAGGCGCCGGTCGACAGATACTTCCACCCGGCGTCACACACCGTGAACACGATGTCGGCCTGCTCACCGGCCTTGAGCGCCTTGGCGCCCATGCCGAGCGCGGCGTGCAGGATGGCCCCGGTGGAGATGCCGGCGAAGATGCCTTCCACCTGGACCAGTTCGCGGGTGCGCTTGACAGCCTCGAACGCGCCCACCGAGTAGCGGGTGGTCAACACCTCGGGGTCATACAGCTCCGGGACGAAGCCCTCGTCGATGTTGCGCAGCGCGTACACCCCCTCGCCGTAGCGAGGTTCAGCGGCGACGATCTGCACGCCGGGTACGTGCTCCCGCAGGAACCGGCCGGTGCCCATGAGGGTGCCCGTGGTCCCCAGGCCCGCCACGAAGTGGGTGATCTCCGGCAGGTCGGCCAGGATCTCCGGACCGGTTCCGTAGTAGTGCGCGTCGGCGTTGGCGGGGTTGCCGTACTGGTAGAGCATCACCCACTCGGGGTGCTCGGCGGCCAGCTTCTTGGCCGTGGCCACCGCGGTGTTGGAACCACCCTCGGCCGGGCTGAAGATGATCTGCGCGCCGTAGAGCTCCAGCAACTGTCTGCGTTCGATGGAGGTGTTCTCCGGCATCACGCAGATCAGCTGGTAACCCTTGAGCTGCGCGGCCATCGCCAGCGAGATGCCGGTGTTGCCGCTGGTGGGTTCCAGGATGGTGTCACCGGGTTTCACCAGGCCGTCGCGTTCGGCCTGTTCGATCATCCGCAGCGCGGGCCGGTCCTTGATGGATCCGGTGGGGTTGCGGTCTTCGAGCTTGGCCCAGAGCCGGACATGCGGTCCGTCCTCGGTCGCCGCCCAGCGCGGCGAGAGCCGCTGCAGCCCCACGATCGGGGTGTTGCCCAGCGCCTCGAGCAGCGAGTTGTATCTCATGCCCCACCGGCGACAGCCGGCAGGATGGTCACCGAGTCGCCGTCGGAGATCGCGGTGTCCAGGCCGCCGGAGAAACGCACGTCCTCGTCGTTGACGTAGATGTTGACGAACCGGTGCAGCTTGCCTGCGTTGTTGGGATCGACAAGACGCTCGGAAATACCCGAGTAGTTGGCTTCCAGGTCGCTGATCACGGCCTGCAGCGTGGCGCCGTCGGCGCTGACACGCTTCTCGCCACCGGTGTGGGTGCGCAGGATGGTCGGGATCGACACGGTTACTGACATGTGGCTGGACCTTTCTAGTACTGCTCGACGACGGTGACGGGTTCCTCGGTGACCACCCCGTCGAGGATCCGGTAGCTGCGCAGCTCGTGCTGCTCCGGATCGCGGGTGGACACCAGCACGTAGTGCGCCTCCGGTTCGGAGGCGAAGGAGATGTCGGTGCGGCTGGGGTACGCCTCGGTGGCGGTATGCGAGTGGTAGATCACGACGGGAACCTCGTCGTTGTCGTCCATACCGCGCCAGACCTTGAGCTGCTCGCCGGAGTCGAACCGGTAGAACGTGGGCGAACGCTCGGCGTTGACCATGGCGATAAACCGCTCGGGACGGTCCGATCCTTCCGGGCCGGCGATCACGCCGCACGCCTCGTCGGGATGGTCCGCGCGGGCATGGGCCACCATCGCGTCGACCAGGTCGGCACGAATCGTCAACACTTCAGTTCCTTCCGGCGAATGCACCAGGCAACATGCCACGGTAGGTCGGTATTCCGGCGACCGAGGAAGCGGCCAGCACTCCGGTCAGCACGGCCACCGCCAGACAGTCCGCCGCGGCGGCTCCCAGGGCAGCCACCAACTTGGTCTCCGGCGACATGTGAGCCGGGATGGCGGAGACGTCGGGTGGCACCTCGACAGCACCGGTGGCCAGCCCGAACACGGTGTCTCCGTCGATCGGGGTGTGTGCCGGGCGGATGCTGTGGGCCAGCCCGTCGTGGGCGGCGACCGCCATCCGCTGGCACGCGGCGGGGCTCAGCGCCGCATCGGTGGCCACCACCGCGATGGTGGTGTTGAGCGGTCCGAGTTCCCGGTCGCGTTCGGCGAGCGCGGCGATCTGGTCGGCCGGTGGCGGCACCAGGCCGAACTCCTTGATCAGGTGCGCCATCCAGGGCAGGCCCGTGTCGGGGTCCACGACGTTGCCTGCCGCGTTGACGGCGACGACGGCACCGACCGTCACCCCGAGTTCCGGCAGGGTCAGCGAAGCAGTTCCCAAGCCGCCCTTGAGCACTCCGGCACGCGCACCGGTGCCCGCCCCTGCCGTGCCGAGATCGAAAGCCGTACCCGCCGATGATGCCGCGGCATAACCGAATTCAGCACCGGGGCGGCACTGCCAACCACCGACCGGCAGGTCGAAGATCACCGCGGCAGGCACGATGGGCACTACCCCACCGTCCATGGCGACACCGCGGCCCTGCTCCTCGAGCCAGGTCATCACACCGTCGGCGGCCGCGAGGCCGTAGGCGCTGCCGCCGGTGAGGACCACTGCATCGACATAGCGCACACTGTTGGCCGGGTCCAGCAGATCAGTCTCCCGACTGCCCGGCGCGCCACCGCGGACGTCGACCGCACCGACGGTGCCCGGGGGCGCCACGATCACCGTGGTGCCCACGGCCCAGCCCGAGCCGAGCTCGGCGTCGTGGTCGAGGCGCTGGTAATTGCCCACCAGGATTCCGGCGACATCGGTGATCGAGCCCGTCATCACTTCCCCATCAGGCTCAGCACCAGGTACTCCTGCAGCACGGTCAACCATTGATAGACGTCCAGGTGCCCGGCCATCGGATGGTTGGGAGATAGCGCGTCCGGACCACCCGGGCCGATGTCGAGCATGGTGCCCAGGGCCAAGCGCACATCGTTGACGGATGCCACCCAGGCTTGCGCGTCGTCCTCGGAGAGCTCAAAACGCCCCCCACTCTGCGGGCATGTGTCCAGAACCCGTTGTGCTGCTTGGCGTTTGGTGTCGATGATCTCCGGTTCATGCAGACTGCGCAGCGCGCTGTTCAGGCTCTCAGCGGCCGCCGAACCGGCAGGATGGTCGTTCTGCGGGCGGAAGAAGTCGGGCAGTAACCGGCCGAGTGTGGCGTCTTCCGGGGCGGCGGTGTGCCCTGTGCGCATCCCGGTGATATCAGCGAGTTCGTCTCTGGGCGCTGACGATTCCCGGTCGTCGAGCATGCCCACCAAAGACGTCACCATGTTCTGCAACAACGCAGCTTCGTGCGGTTCGAGGGCGGACCGAAACCGAGGACCGTCGGCGGTAGCCACCCGCTTCCATTTACGCACCGTGCGTCAGCGGTCCTGCTGCATGGTGGCCCACAGCCCGGCTGCGTGGAGCTTGGAGACGTCGACTTCCATCGATTCCCGCGAGCCCGACGACACCACTGCCTTGCCCTCGTTGTGCACCTGCAGCATCAGTTCCGTCGCCTTCGGTTCGGAGTAGCCGAACAGCTTCTGCAGTATGTAGGTCACGTAGTTCATCAGATTCACCGGGTCGTCCCAGACGATGGTGACCCACGGCCGCTGATTGGCGTCGAGTGTCGCGTCCACGGTCTCGACCTGTTGTTGCCCGGCAGACCCCGGTTTGGTCGATGCTGGCGCAGCCATGGGTATCAGAATAGCGAGCCCTGCACGCGCCGGTCACCGGCTGCCCACCCGAGGCGTTAGCGTATTGACCGTGACGGTGGCGCTGCTGACCGACAAGTACGAGCTGACGATGCTGTCGGCGGCCTTGCGTGACGGCACTGCCGGGCGCCAGACCACTTTCGAGCTGTTCGCCCGCCGCCTTCCGCCCGGCCGTCGCTACGGCGTGGTGGCGGGCACCGGCCGCTTTCTGGAAGCACTGGGCCAGTTCACCTTTGACACCGGAGCCCTGGACATGGTGTCGGAATTCCTCGATCCCGACACCCTGCTGTTCCTGCGGGACTTCCGCTTCGCCGGCGACGTGGACGGCTACGCCGAAGGCGAGCTGTACTTCCCGGGGTCGCCGGTGCTGACGGTGACCGGCACCTTCGCCGAGTGCGTGATGCTGGAAACGCTGGCGCTGTCGATCTTCAACCACGACGCCGCCATCGCGTCGGCGGCGGCCAGGATGGTCACCGCCGCGCAGGGCCGCACGCTCATCGAGATGGGCTCACGCCGCACTCACGAACGTGCCGCGGTGGCCGCTGCCAGGGCCGCCTACATCGCGGGTTTCCACGGCTCGTCGAATCTGGAGGCACAGCGGCTGCACGGGGTGCCCGCGCTGGGCACCAGCGCCCACGCGTTCACGATGTTGCACACCACCGAGGACGGCCCCGATGAGCTGGCCGCGTTCCGCGCCCAGGTGGACGCACTCGGCGTCGGCACCACACTGCTGGTCGACACCTACGACGTCACCAGCGGGATCGCCAACGCCGTCGCCGCGGCGGGCCCTGAACTGGGGGCGGTGCGTATCGACTCCGGCGACCTGGGGGTGCTGGCTCGCCAGGCCAGGGTCCAACTCGACGAACTGGGCGCCACGGGCACCAAGATCGTGCTGTCCGGTGATCTCGACGAGTACTCCATCGCCGCACTGCGCGCCGAACCGGTGGACAGCTACGGCGTCGGGACATCGGTGGCCACCGGGTCGGGTGCACCCACCGCGGGAATGGTCTACAAGCTCGTCGAGGTGGACGGCATCCCGGTGCAGAAGCGCAGTAGTCACAAGGAATCCCACGGCGGCCGCAAGAAGGCGGTGCGCTACTCCAAGGCGTCCGGCACCATCCTCGAAGAGGTGATCTACCCGGCCGATGCCCCGCAGACCGACAGCAGGCCGGCGCGGCTGCTGACGGTTCCGCTGGTTCGCGGCGGAGACCTGGTGGCCGGCGATGATCTGGCCAAGGCCCGCGCTCTGGTGGCCGAGGGGCTGACCAGCATCCCGTGGGAAGGGCTGAAGCTCTCGGCCGGTGAACCCGCCATCCCGACCCGGGTGATCGCGCCCTGAAAAACGTCACCGAACTGCTGACCCAGGCCGTCGCCGCACTCGGAGGCACCGAACGCAGCGGTCAGATCGAGATGGCCGAAGCTGTCTTTCGCGCGTTCGACACCGGCGAGCACCTGGCGGTGCAGGCCGGGACCGGTACCGGCAAATCGCTGGCCTACCTGGTTCCCGCGCTGGCCATGGCCGCGGACGAGCGAGGTCCGGTGGTGGTGTCCACCGCCACCATCGCGCTGCAGCGCCAGCTCGTCGACCGGGACCTGCCCCGACTGTCGGCGGCGCTGGCCGAGGTGTTGCCACGCGAGCCCACCTTCGCCCTGCTCAAGGGGCGGTCGAACTATGTGTGCCTGAACAAGATCCACAACGGAGCGGCCGACGAGACCGACACTCCCCCACAGGAACTCTTGTTCGAGCCCATGGCGGCCTCGGCGCTGGGCCGTGACGTCGCCCGCCTGACCGAGTGGGCGTCGCAGACCCGTACCGGCGACCGCGACGAGGTGAAGCCAGGAGTCCCGGACCGGGCCTGGTCGCAGGTCAGTGTGTCCGCCCGCGAGTGCATCGGCATGGCGCGCTGTCCGTTCGGCACCGAATGCTTCTCGGAGAAGGCCCGCGGCAAGGCGGCCCTGTCCGATGTCGTGGTCACCAACCACGCACTGCTGGCCATCGACGCCATCGCCGACGCCAACGTGCTACCCGAACACGAACTGCTGGTGGTCGACGAGGCGCACGAACTCGTTGACCGGGTGACCGCAGTGGCCACCGGCGAGCTGACCGCCACCGCACTCGGTGTTGCCACCCGGCGCGCGGCGCGCCTGGTGGGCCCGGAGCTGACGTCACGGCTCGACGCCGCCGTCGCGGTGTTCACCTCGGCCATCCACGACGCCGAACCCGGCCGCATGGACCACCTCGACGACGAACTCGGCACGTATCTGACCTCGCTGCGCGACGCTGCCTCAGCTGCCCGCGAGTCGATCGATCCCGCCCCACGTGACCCGCAGGCGGCCGCCGCCCGCACCGAGGCGATCGCGGCGCTCAGCGAGGTCGCCGACACCGCCACCCGCGTGCTGGTGTCCTATCAGCTGCCGCTGACCGAACGACACGACATCGTGTGGCTGGACCGCGAGGAGAGCCGTGGATCGGTGCGCTCGATCCTGCGGGTGGGTCCGCTGTCGGTGGCCGGCCTGCTGCGCACCCGGCTGTTCGCCAGGGCGACGGCGGTGCTGACGTCGGCCACCTTGACCTTGGGCGGCAACTTCACCGCCATGGCGGGGGCCTGGGGGCTGGCCGGCGAGGATGCCCCGAAATGGCGTGGCCTGGACGTGGGTTCACCGTTCGAGCACGCCAAATCCGGCATCCTCTACATCGCCAAGCACCTGCCGCCGCCGGGGCGCGACGGGGTGAGCTCTACCGAGCAGCTCGACGAGATCGAGGGGTTGATCACCGCGGTCGGCGGCCGGACGCTGGGACTGTTCTCGTCGATGCGGGCGGCCCGCGCCACCGCAGAAGCCATGCGCGAGCGTCTCGACACCCCGGTGCTGTGCCAGGGTGAGGACGGGACGGCGGCGTTGGTGGAGAAGTTCGCTAAGGACCCGGCGACGTCGCTGTTCGGCACACTGTCGCTGTGGCAGGGCGTCGACGTGCCCGGACCGTCGCTGTCGCTGGTGCTGATCGACCGCATCCCGTTCCCACGTCCCGACGACCCGCTGCTGACCGCGCGGCAGCGGTCCATCGGTGCGCGCGGCGGCAATGGTTTCATGGCCGTGGCCGCCAACCACGCCGCGCTGCTACTGGCCCAGGGCGCGGGCCGATTGTTACGCAGTACCGATGACCGAGGCGTGGTGGCCGTCCTCGATTCCAGGATGGCGACCGCCCGCTATGGCGGCTATCTGCGCTCGTCGCTGCCGCCGTACTGGACCACCACCGACCCGGCAAAGGCCAGGCTGGCGCTGGGCCGGTTGCGCGCAAGTCTCGACAAGCGCTGACATCGCTATCCTGGCTGTCACCCAGCGAGAGGTGGCCCATGGGTCTGCGATGTGTCCTGTCGAGCACCGTTCTGGTCACGGGTGTCGCGGTGCTGAGCGCCTGCTCCACGATGCTGGCAGGCACTCCGGTCTCGGTGTTCGCCGATCCGTTCAAGGTCGCAGGCATGCAGGCCGTGGACGGCCCCACCGGGTTGCGACCCGACGCCGAGCCCCCACCCGCGAGGTCGAGGGCACCGACGGCAGCCGGATCGACGAGATCGCCGCCCAGTCCATCAGCGACATCGAGCAGTTCTGGCAGGGTGCCTTCGGCGAGACCTTCGCCGGCGAGTTCACCCCGGTGTCAGCGTTGATCTCCTGGGATCCCGACGACTACGACGGCGTTTTCTGCGGGATGGAGACCTACGGATTCGCCAATGCCGGATTCTGCTCCCGAGACCGCAGCATCGGTTGGGACCGCACACTGATGCTGCCCGCCCTGCGTGATGCCGGCGGCGACGCCGCCATCACGATGGTGCTGGCCCACGAATACGGGCACTCGATCCAACGCCAGGCCAAACTCAACAAGCGCGGCACCCCGGTGCTGGTGGGCGAACAGCAGGCCGACTGCTTCGCCGGGTCCTATCTGCGCTGGGTCGCCGAGGGCAACTCTCCCCGGTTCACCCTGAGCACCGGCGACGGTCTGAATGCCGTGTTGGCCAGCGTGATCCTGTTCCGCGACCCGCTGCCGTCGGAGGACGACCTGTACAGCTCCGGGGCCGGTGACGAGCACGGGTCCGCGTTCGAGCGGATCTCGGCGTTCCAGTTCGGCTTCACCGACGGCCCTGCAGCATGTGCGGCCATCGACGCCAAGGAGGTGGCGCAGCGGCGCGGCGATCTGCCGGTGGCGCTGCAGAGTGGGCAAACCGGTGAATGGCCGGTGTCGGAGGAGTCGGTGCGCGCCTTCCACGAAGCGATGAAGATCCTCTTCCCTCTCGATGATCCGCCCGAGCTGAGCTTCGGTGCCGCGGACTGTGCAAATGCCCGGCCCAGCCCGCCAG
The DNA here is from genome assembly GCF_001984215.1 of Mycobacterium sp. MS1601. Taxonomy (NCBI): domain Bacteria; kingdom Bacillati; phylum Actinomycetota; class Actinomycetes; order Mycobacteriales; family Mycobacteriaceae; genus Mycobacterium; species Mycobacterium sp. MS1601. Next base: position 4,055,702 of record NZ_CP019420.1, on the reverse strand, counting down.
CGTCCTACTGCCCGGCCACCAACACCGTCACGGTGGACCTGCCTGCGCTGGAGGAGCTGGGCGCCGCCAGCAGCGAGGAGGAGTTCTCCGCCCTCTCCGGCGACAACACGGCCTATTCGGTGCTCATGTCGCGGTACATGATGGCCGTCCAGCACGCGCACGGCGGCCTGGTGCTCGACAACGCCACCGCCGGGTTGCGCACCGCGTGCCTGACCGGGGTGGCCACCACCAAGCTGACCGAAGAAGTGGAGACACCCGACGGCAACACCGTGGCGCTGACAGCGGGCGATCTGGACGAGGCGGTGGCCGGGCTGCTCACCAACGGGCTGGCCGCCGGTGATGTCAACGGCGAGCCGGTGCCCGCGGGCTTCTCCAGGATCGACGCATTCCGGGTGGGAGTGCTCGGCGACCAGGATCGGTGCCTGAAACGCTTTCCCTAGCCGGCCGTCGACGTGCCGGGCAGAACCGGCCGGTCACAAAGAGATCAGACAGGTAGCCGCACCACGTATCCGGACTCCAGCGCCACCCACGGGGCACCGTCGGCGTCGACTGCCAGGCCGTGCGGCTCGCTGCCGGACGGCAGGTCGAAGGTGACGATCTCGCCGTCCGCGCTGACCCGGGCCAACTGGTCGGCCTCCCACAAGCTGACCCAGACACCGTCGGCCATGTCGGCGACGACGGCGTGGGGCTTGCCGGGCAGGTCGATCTCCTGGATGGCCTCGCGCAGCGGGATCCGCCCCAGCTTGCCGGCGCGGATCTCGGTGAACCACACGGCGTCGTCGTGGGTGGCGGCGATGCCCACCGGGCCGGCGTTCGGGGTCGGCAACTCTCTGACCGTCGATTTCCCCGTACGCGGATCCAACCGGGCGATGGCACCACGTTGGTTCAGGGTGCACCACAGGGCATGGTCCGGACCGGTGATGATCATCGACGGCATCCCGCCCACCCGGTATTCGTCGGTGACCGTGCCCTCAGCGGTGAGGCGGCCGACGGTGCCCAGTTCGGTGGTGGTGAACCACAGTGCATCGTCCGGTCCGAGCGTCAGACCGAACGGGGCGCTGCCGGCAGTCAGGTCGACGAAGCGCATGTCGCCCGCGGCGCGGACGCGTCCGATGCGGTCGGTGCCCGCGCAGGTGAACCACATGGCACCGTCCGGGCCCGCGGTGATGATCGACGGCTTGCTTTCCGGCGCCACCGTGAAACGCGTCACGGTGCCTGCCCTGTCGATGCGCGCGACATCCCCGCTGTGCACCAGGGTCACCCACATCGCACCGTCGGGTGCCGCTGCCAACGCGTACGGCCCGCCGTCCACAGCCACGGTCAATGCTCTGCTCACACCGCCCCGCGCCTCCACACGTCGACACCCTACTGGCGGTGCCCGACACCGGCGAGAACCCTCCATTCCCTTGGACGGCCTTCGGACACTACGGTTGAGGAGGACGCGAAGTGGTTAACCGAAGAACCAGTCAGGACCATCAAGACGGCAATTCCCGCGCGGACTCGCACCGCGCCTTAGACGCCATGAGGAGAGCTCGGGTGCCAGGTCGCATCGAGATCGACGACGTCCAGCCTGTCATTTCCGGCGGGAAGTTCCCGGCAAAAGCCGTGGTGGGAGAGGTAGTTCCCGTGTGCGCCACGGTGTGGCGCGAAGGCCACGACGCAGTGGCCGCAACCCTGGTGGTGCGTTACCACGGCACCTCGTACCCACAGCTGGTCGCAGGCCCGGCGCTCAGCGCCCAGCCGGCCGAGCCGGTTCCCATCGACCAGATCGTCTCCCCGTCGCCGCGGGTGAAGCCCCAGCGGTTGCCCATGTCGATGGGACGCACCCCCGATGTCTTCCACGGCCAGTTCGTGCCCGACGCGGTGGGCCTGTGGACGTTCCGGGTGGATGGCTGGGGTGATCCCATCGCGACCTGGCGCAAGGCCATCACCGCCAAGCTCGAAGCCGGCCAGACCGAGGCCGAGCTGTCCAACGAGATGCTGGTCGGCGCGAAACTCCTGGAACGCGCCGCCGCCGGTGTGCCCCGCCAGGACCGCTATCCGTTGATCCAGGCCGCCGCCAAGCTCCGCGAGCCGGGTGATCCGCTGGAGCGCGCCGCACCGGCCCTGTCGCCCGAGGTGGCAGCACTGGTGGACACCTATCCGCTCCGCGAACTGGTGACGCGCGGTGACCAGTACGGCGTCTGGGTGGACCGCACCGAAGCACGCTTCGCCTCGTGGTATGAGTTCTTCCCCGCTCCACCGGCGGCTGGGACTCCGACGGAAACCCCGTGCACGGCACCTTCACCACGGCCATCAAGGCGTTGCCCAGGATCGCGAAGATGGGCTACGACGTGGTGTACCTGCCACCTATCCACCCGATCGGCAAGGTGCACCGCAAGGGCCGCAACAACACCGTCACCGCCGCTCCCGGCGATGTCGGTTCGCCGTGGGCCATCGGCAGCGACGAAGGCGGGCACGACGCCATCCACCCCGAGCTGGGCACGCTGGAGGACTTCGACGAGTTCGTCTCCGCCACGAACGACCTCGGCATGGAGGTGGCCCTGGATCTGGCGCTGCAGTGCGCACCGGATCACCCGTGGGCCAAGGATCACCGGCAGTGGTTCACCGAACTACCCGACGGCACCATCGCGTACGCGGAGAATCCCCGAAGAAGTACCAGGACATCTACCCCATCAACTTCGACAACGATCCGGCGGGCATCTACAACGAGGTGCTCCGGGTGGTGCTGCACTGGGTCAGCCACGGGGTCAAGACATTCCGGGTGGACAACCCACACACCAAGCCGCCGGACTTCTGGGCCTGGTTGATCGGCCGGGTCAAGAACGTCGATCCCGACGTGCTGTTCCTGGCCGAGGCATTCACCAGACCCGCTCGGCTGTACGGCCTGGCACGCCTCGGTTTCACCCAGTCCTACAGCTACTTCACCTGGCGCACCGCCAAGTGGGAGATCACCGAGTTCGGCGAGCAGATTGCCGAACGGGCCGACGAGGCGCGCCTGAACCTGTTCGTCAACACGCCCGACATCCTGCACGAGAGCCTGCAGAGGGGCGGGCCCGGCATGTTCGCCGTGCGCGCGGTGCTGGCGTCCACCCTGAGCCCGGTGTGGGGCGTGTACTCGGGATACGAACTGTTCGAGCATGTTCCGGTGCGTGAGGGCAGCGAGGAGTACCTGAATTCGGAGAAGTACGAGCTGCGTCCGCGCGACTTCGACACCGCACTGGCCGAGGGCCGGTCGCTGGAGCCGTTCCTGGCCCGCCTCAACGAGATTCGTCGTGTCCATCCGGCTCTGCGGCAGATGCGCACCATCACGTTCCACCACATCGAAAACGACGCATTGCTGGCCTACAGCAAGTTCGATCCGGTGTCCGGCGACTGTGTGCTGGTGGTTCTCACCCTGAACACCTTCGGTCCCGAGGAAGGCACCCTGTGGTTGGACATGAGTGCGCTGGGTATGGAGAACTACGACAGGTTCTGGGTTCGTGACGAGATCACCGGTGAGGAATACCAATGGGGTCAGGGCAACTATGTCCGCATCGACCCGGCCCGAGCAGTGGCGCACGTGGTGAACATGCCCATCATTCCGCCCGACAAGCGCGCCGCCCTGCTACGCCGCGAGTGAAAGGAACACCAGAATGACTCGCACGGAGATTGCCAGTAAGCACCTGGCACCGGATCCATCCGACCTGCAACGCTTGGTGTCAGGCACCCATCACGACCCGCATTCCATCCTGGGTGCTCATGAATATGACGACCACACCGTCATCCGTGCTTTCCGCCCGCATGCCGGAGAAGTGGTGGCGGTTGTCGGCACGGTGCGATACCCGTTGCAGCACATCGACTCCGGCCTGTTCGCGGTGGCCCTGCCGTTCACCAACCTGATCGACTACCGGCTGGAACTGACCTACGGCAGCGACACCTTCACCGTCGCCGACGCCTACCGCTTCCTGCCGACGCTCGGCGAGATGGATCTGCATCTGTTCTCCGAGGGTCGGCACGAGCAGTTGTGGACCGTGCTCGGCGCACACCGCCGCTCCTTCACCACAGCCGACGGCGCCGTGGACGGCGTGTCCTTCGCGGTGTGGGCGCCCAACGCCAAAGGCGTGAGCGTCGTGGGCGACTTCAACCACTGGGACGGCCAGCAGTCGCCTATGCGGGTGCTGGGTTCCACCGGTGTCTGGGAGCTGTTCTGGCCCGGGTTCCCCGACGAAGGCCTGTACAAGTTTCGCATCCACGGCGCCGACGGCAGCGTGGTCGACCATGCCGACCCGATGGCCTTCGCCACCGAGGTGCCGCCGCAGACCGCTTCGAAGGTGTACACCAGCCAGTACGTGTGGTCCGATGCCGACTGGATGACCAAGCGCGCCAACGTCAATCCGGTGTTCGAGCCGATGAGCACCTACGAGGTGCATCTGGGTTCGTGGCGACCCGGCCTGAGCTATCGGCAACTGGCCGACGAACTCACCGCCTATGTCGTCGAGCAGGGCTTCACGCACGTCGAGATGCTGCCGGTCGCCGAGCATCCGTTCGGTGGTTCCTGGGGTTACCAGGTGACGTCCTACTATGCGCCGTCGTCACGTTTCGGCGCACCCGATGACTTCCGGTATCTGGTGGACAGACTGCACCAAGCCGGCATCGGCGTCATCGTCGACTGGGTGCCCGCTCACTTCCCCAAGGATTCGTGGGCACTGGGCCGGTTCGACGGCACGCCACTCTACGAACACGGCGACCCCCGCCGCGGCGAGCAACTTGACTGGGGCACATACGTTTTCGACTTCGGCCGCTCCGAGGTGCGCAACTTCCTGGTGGCCAACGCGCTGTACTGGCTGCAGGAATATCACATCGACGGTCTGCGTGTGGACGCGGTTGCCTCCATGCTGTACCTGGATTACTCACGCCCCGAAGGCGGTTGGTCGCCCAACAAGTACGGCGGCCGCGAGAACCTCGAAGCCGTGCAGTTCCTCCAGGAGATGAACGCCACGGTGCACAAACTCACCCCGGGCATCGTCACGGTGGCCGAGGAGTCGACGTCGTGGCCGGGTGTCACCCGTCCGACCAACCTGGGTGGCCTCGGTTTCTCGATGAAGTGGAACATGGGCTGGATGAACGACACCTTGGCGTTCATCGCGCGCGACCCGATCTACCGCAGTTTTCACCACCACGAGATGACCTTCTCGCTGCTGTACGCCTTCAGCGAGAACTTCGTACTGCCCATCAGCCATGACGAGGTGGTGCACGGAAAGGGCACGTTGTGGGGCCGGATGCCCGGCAATGATCACGTGAAGGCCGCCGGGCTACGCAGCCTGCTGGCCTACCAGTGGTCACACCCGGGCAAGCAATTGCTGTTCATGGGCCAGGAATTCGGCCAGCGTGCCGAGTGGTCCGAGGAGCGCGGGGTCGACTGGTTCCAGTTGGGCGAACAGAGCTTCTCGACCGGTATCCAGACCCTGACCCGCGACCTCAACAGCATCTACACCAGCAGGCCCGCGCTGTGGACCCAGGACACCAAACCAGAGGGCTACTCCTGGATCGACGCCAACGACTCGGGCAACAATGTGTTGAGCTTCCTGCGGTTCGGCAACGACGGCTCCGTCATGGCGTGCATCTTCAACTTCTCCGGTTCCGAGCACAGTCGCTACCAGGTAGGTCTGCCGCACGCAGGTAGGTGGCGCGAGGTGCTCAACACCGACGCCACCATCTACAACGGTGCCGGCGCGGGCAACATGGGCGGCGTCGACGCCACCGAAGATCCGTGGCACGGTCGGCCGGCCTCGGCGGTGCTGGTGCTGCCCCCGAACTCCGCGCTGTGGCTGGAGCCCGAAAGCTAGTCAGTACAAAGCGTTCGCGAGGTTGCGGCGCCCGGCGATGACATCCGGATCGGCGGGGTCGAACAGATCGAACAGTTCGATCAGCCGGGTCCGCACCCGGGTGCGGTCATCGCCCGCGGTGCTGCGCACCAGCGCGGTCAGGCGGGCGAATGCGGCGGCGACCTCCTGAGACAGCACCAGGACGTCGGCCGCGGCGAACGCGAGGTCGATGTCTTTCGGCGACGCGTCGGCCAGCGCGACGGCGTTCTGCGGGTGTGCGGTGGCACGGGTCAGGAAGTCGATCTGCCGAACTGCGCCCTTGGCTTCGACGTGAGCGGGGTCGCTGTCGAGGATCGCCTGGTACGCAGCCTTGGCGGCCGCGAAGTCGCCGGCGTCGAGGTGTTCGCGGGCCGCGGCAAGGGCAGGGTCCACCTGCTCCGGTTCGCCGTCGGCGGTGCCGCCGCTGAGCTTGCCCGCCGTGGCACTGAGCAATTGGTCGATCCAGCTGCGCAGCTGCTCGGGCGCCTGCATGCCCTGGAAGCTGGCCAATGGCTGCCCGGCGGCCAACGCCACCACAGTGGGCACGGCCTGTACGCCGAATGCCTGCGCCACCCGCGGCGTGGTGTCGACGTTCACCGTGGCCAACGCCCACTTGCCGCCGTCCTGCGCCTCCAGAGCGGCGAAGATCTCGACCAGCTGGGCCGAGGAATCACTGCGCGGGGTCCAGAGGACGACGACAACCGGGATCTCGTTGGAGCGCGCCAGGACAGCCGATTCGAAGTTCGCCTCGGTCACCTCGACTCCCGACGCGGGCTCGGGCGCCCCGTCCGGCGAACCGGGTGCGGGTTGTTGAGCTCGCTGCTTGAGCCCCGAGAGGTCTACCGCTCCCGCCATGGATGCGGCGAATGCGGCCCCGGCCGGGGGCCGCCCTGAAGATCCAGGTCTGGTCACGCCCTCAAGTCTGTCACGTCGCTTCGGGTGCGGGCCGCGCTGGTCCGATGCCCGACGACTGCCCTTCGACAGCGCCGAGACGACCGGTCCTGTCCGCCCATATGAGGAAGATCACACTGCCCAGTGGCACGATGCTACCCAGCAACGCCAGCAACCATGTGACGACGCTCCACTTGTAGGCGATTCCGGCGAACAGCGCAGCCACCAGGAAGGCAATGAAGATGCCCCCGTGCACGGGTCCGAAGATCTTCACGCCGATCTCGGTCTGCGGGGTTCCGACGTACTTGAAGAACATCCCCACCAGCAGTCCGATCCAGCTGGCCGCTTCCAGAAGTGCGACCAGCCGGAAGCGTCCCGCGGTGGTCCGAAGGTCATATGCGCTCGCCATGGCCCCTATTGTGCCTGAGCCCCGACACAGCTACTACTGAGCGTCGTAGAAGTGGTGAAGTGCGAACGCGGGCAGCAGCACTCAGGCCCGCAGGATCAGTGCGTCACCCTGGCCGCCCGCACCACACAACGCGGCGACCGCGTACCGGCCTCCGTTGCGCTTGAGCTCCAGCGCCGCATGCAGGGTGATCCTGGCTCCGGACATGCCGATCGGATGCCCGACGGCGATGGCGCCACCGTTGGTGTTCACCTTGTCCAGATCCACGCCGAGTTCCTTGGCCGAGGCCAGCGACACCGCGGCGAAGGCCTCGTTGATCTCGATGACGTCCAGCTGGTCCACCGAGATACCTTCGCGGGCCACCGCCTTCTTGATGGCATTGGCCGGCTGGCTCTGCAACGTCGAGTCGGGGCCGGCCACCACCCCGTGTGCCCCGATCTCGCACAGCCACTCCAGCCCCAGCTCTTCGGCTTTGGCCTTGCTCATCACCACCACGGCGCAGGCGCCGTCGGAGATCTGCGACGCCGAGCCGGCGGTGATGGTGCCGTCTTTGCGGAAGGCCGGACGCAGGCCCGACAGTGATTCGGCCGTGGTGTTGGCACGCACGCCCTCGTCCTGCGTGAACTCGATGGGGTCGCCCTTGCGCTGCGGGATGGACACCGGCACCACCTCGTCGGCGAACACCCCGTCCTTCCAGGCCGCCGCCGCCCGCTGGTGCGACAGGGCAGCAAATTCGTCCTGCTCAGCGCGGGTGAATCGATCAACGTCATTGCGCTGCTCGGTCAGCGCACCCATCGGCTGGTCGGTGAACACGTCGTGCAGACCGTCGTAGGCCAAGTGGTCGAGCACCGTGACGTCGCCGTACTTGTACCCGGCGCGGCTGTCCATCAGCAGATGCGGTGCCTTGGTCATCGACTCCTGCCCACCGGCCACCACAACCTCGAACTCACCGGCTCGAATCAGCTGGTCAGCCAAGGCGATTGCATCGATTCCCGACAAACACATCTTGTTGATCGTCAGCGCCGGGACGTCCCAGCCGATACCGGCGGCCACGGCGGCCTGGCGGGCGGGCATCTGGCCCGCGCCCGCGGTGAGCACCTGACCCATGATCACGTAGTCCACGATCGAGGCATCCACGCCGGCCTTGTCCAACGCGCCCTTGATCGCGACGGCACCCAGATCCGAACCCGAGAAATCCTTCAGCGAACCCGACAGTTTGCCGATCGGAGTGCGGGCTCCAGCAACTATCACCGACGTCGTCATTGAGGTCCTCTCGAGTGGATGTGAACGGCCGATCGGGCCACAGGCAGGTGTGGGATCCCGAGCCAAAGGTTACCTTTACGTTATGACCACTGAGCAGGTAGATACCCGTCCCGCCCTGTCGACCTCGCTGGTCACCGCGATCGATCATGTGGGCATCGCCGTCCCGGATCTGGCCGAGGCCAAGAAGTGGTACCACGACCACCTCGGCATGATCGTGCTGCATGAAGAAGTGAACGAGGAGCAGGGCATCGTCGAAGCCATGCTCGCCGTGCGCGGCGCCCCCAAAGGCAGCCCCCAGTTGCAGCTGATGGCACCCATCGACGATTCGTCGACCATCGCGAAGTTCCTGGACAAGAAGGGCCCGGGCCTGCAGCAGCTGGCCTACCGCACCAGTGACATCGACGCCCTCTCCGATCGCCTGCGTGAGCAGGGCCTGCGGCTGATCTACGACGCCCCGCGGCGCGGCACGTCGAACTCGCGCATCAACTTCATCCACCCGAAGGACGGGGGCGGCGTGCTGATCGAGCTCGTCGAACCGGCGTCGGAGGGGCACTAGCTCCACCGCCGGGTCGGGCTGCGGTTGGCCCGGTTGGCCCAGCATGGCGTGTGCCAATGCCTGCGGTCATCCACGGCGCTCTCCCCCAGATCCGCCGGCCACACCACCACATGCGCTGTGCCTGAACGGATTTCGTGATCACAACCCGGGCATCGATAGGTCTTGAGCGCTCGCGCACCCGGCAGGGCGATCACCTGGTAGTCGTAGCCGTCCGGCCCGACTTCGATCCGGCGCGATTCCGGCAGCGGCCGGGCCGGCGACTGCCGTCGTCCCGAACGCGCTTTGCGGCCCATCAGAACAACCGGAACTCGTCGCTGTCCATACCGCGCATCTGATCGTAGTCCAGTGTCAGACAACGGATTCCGCGGTCGTTTGCCAGTGTCCGGGCCTGTGGCTTGATCTGTTGGGCAGCGAACACCCCCGCCACCGGCGCGATCAATGAGTCCCGGTTGAGCAGCTCCAGATAGCGGGTGAGCTGCTCCACTCCGTCGATCTCGCCGCGCCGCTTGATCTCCACCGCCACCGAACGCCCCTGCTCGTCGCGGCACAGCAGGTCCACGGGGCCGATCGCCGTCATGTATTCGCGCCGCACCAGCGTGTACCCCGCACCCAGCAGCTCGACATGTTCGGCCAGCAGTTCCTGTAGGTGCGCTTCCACACCGTCTTTGACCAGTCCGGGGTCGACGCCCAGTTCATGACTCGAGTCGTGCTCGATCTCCTCGAGGGTGATCCGTAGCTGTTCTCCGGCCTTGTTCTCCACCACCCACACCAGCCGTTCGCCGCTGCTGTCCTCGGTGAGCCAGCACGGCGGGCTCATCCAGTTCAGCGGTTTGTAGGCACGGTCGTCGGCATGCACGCTGACCGACCCGTCGGCCTTCACCAGCAGCAGCCGCCGCGCGGAGGGCAGATGCGCGGTCAGACGGCCGACGTAGTTGACGGTGCACTGGGCGATGACGAGACGCACCCGAACCACCTTAAGGGTCGCCGCTCGTTCACTAGGCTGGCGCCACCATGAAATCCACTCCGACGCTGGCGCAGCGGCTGGGCCTGCTTCTGGAGAAGCTCACCCGCCAGAGCGGGCGGTTGCCCGAGGTGCCGGAGTACGGTTCGTGGCTGCTGGGCCGCGTCGCCGAGACTCAGGCCCGCCGCCGGGTGCGCATCCAGGTGATTCTCACGCTGTTCGTCATCGTGGCGAATGTGATCGGCATCGGTGTCGCCAGCCTGGTGGTCCTGGTGGCCTTCCCGGCACCGGACGTGTTCGACCCGCGCGTCCGCTGGATCACCTTCATCGTCGCGCCGGCCTACATCGCCGCCGCGCTGGTGATCGGGATCTTCTGGGCCACCCGGCGGGTGATCCGCAACGTGCGCTGGGCCATCGAAGAGCGCACACCCACCCGCGAGGACCAGCTCAATACGTTCTTCGCCCCCTGGCGGCTCACCCGGGTGCTGCTGGTGCTGTGGGGTGGCGGCACCATCCTGCTCACCACACTGTTCGGTCTGGAGAACGTCCGGTTCATCCCGAAACTTCTGTTGGGTATCAGCTTCAGCGGCATCGTCGTGTCGGCCAGTTGCTATCTGTTCACCGAGTTCGCATTACGACCGGTTGCCGCCCAGGCGCTCGAGGCCGGTCCCCCGCCGAAACGGTTCGCCGCCGGCATCATGGGCCGCACCATGCTGGTGTGGATCCTCGGTTCCGGGGTTCCGGTGCTGGGCATCCTGCTGGCCGCCGTGATCACCCTGACCCTGCGGGACGTGACGCCGACTCAATTCACCGTCGCGGTCATCATCCTGGCGGCGTTCGCCCTGATCTTCGGCTTCATCCTGATGTGGATCCTGTCCTGGCTCACGGCCACGCCGGTGCGGGTGGTGCGGGCAGCACTCAACCGCGTCGAACACGGCAACCTCGACACCAATCTGGTGGTGTTCGACGGTACCGAGCTGGGTCAGCTACAACGCGGCTTCAACACCATGGTCGCCGGGCTGCGTGAGCGCGAGCGGGTTCGCGATCTGTTCGGCCGCCACGTAGGTCGGGAGGTGGCCGCCGCCGCCGAGCGGGAACGGCCGAAGCTGGGCGGTGAAGAGCGCCATGCCGCGGTCATCTTCGTCGACATCATCGGTTCCACCCAGCTGGTGACCGGCAGACCCGCCGCCGAAGTCGTCCAGCTGCTCAACCGCTTCTTCGCCGTCGTCGTCGACGAGGTGGATCGCCAACACGGGCTGCTCAACAAATTCGTGGGCGACGCCTGCCTGGCGGTGTTCGGCGCCCCCAACCGCCTCGAGTGTCCCGAGGACGCCGCGCTGGCGGCCGCCCGCGCCATCGCCCGACGACTGAACAACGAGATCCCCGAATGCCGGGCCGGCATCGGGGTCGCCGCCGGGCAGGTGGTGGCAGGCAATGTCGGTGCCCGCGAACGATTCGAGTACACGGTGATCGGCGAGCCCGTCAACGAGGCCGCGCGGCTGTGCGAGCTGGCCAAGTCCGTGCCCGGCCTGCTGCTGGCCTCCTCGGACGCCGTCCGCGGCGCCTCCGAGAACGAAAGCAAGAACTGGACTTTCGGGGACACCGTGACCCTGCGCGGCCTCGATGAGCCGACCCGGCTGGCGCTACCGATCGGGGCTTGAGCGTTCCTGCACCCACCGCTGCGCTTCCTCAACCGCCTCGTCGAGGTTGCTGAACGCCATCGTGTCAAAGCGGTGTTGGGGACGGATCACCGCGCCGTCGGGATCGACCAGCAGCCCCGTCTTGCCCTGATCCTTCAACGCCGAACTCATGCTCGCCAGCAGTTCGCGGGCCGGATCGTTGATGGTGTCCAGGCGGGAGACGTCGAGAACGGCCACGTCGAGGCGCCCGCACTCGCGGCTGACCGTCCGGATCACCTGCTCCGCACCGGCGAACAGCAGGTCGCCATGTACCTCGTAGACGCGGACGTTCTCGACGGGTTCGTACACCGCGCGGATGGTGGACCGCGATTCCCGGCTGACGGTCAGGAAGTGCAGCCCCAACTCACGAGACAGGCTGCGGCACACCCGGACTCCGCGCACACTGTTGCCCTTGGCGTCCAGGCGCGGTGAGTACACGCCGATACCCAGCTGTCCGGGCAGCACCGCCAGGATGCCGCCACCCACCCCGCTCTTGGCGGGTAGGCCGACGCCGGTCACCCAGTCGCCGGCCGCGTCATACATCCCGCAGGTCACCATGACACTCAGCGTGCGTTGCACCACCAGATGATTGGTCACACGCCGACCCGTCAACGGATTCACGCCGCCACGCGCCAAGGTGGCCGCGATCCGTGCCAGATCGGTACTGGTGACCTTCAGCGAGCACTGCCGGAAGTAGACGTCCAGCACCTCGTCGGGGTCGCCGTCGAGCACACCGAAACTCTCCAACATGTAGGCGATGGCACGGTTGCGGCTGCCCGTCGCCTTCTCCGAGGCGTAGATCTGTTCGTCGAGTTCCAACGAGCGGCCGGCACAGGCCGAATAGAACTCCTGGATGCAGGCGAAGCGTTCGTCGGCGTCCGCGCCGGGTATCAGCGACACCGACGCGATGGCGCCGGCGTTGATCATCGGGTTCTTCGGCGTCTTGGTGGTGCGGTCCACGCTGATCTCGTTGAAGGCCTCACCGGTGGGTTCGACGCCGATCTTCTCATCGACAGCCGCTTCGCCCAGCTTGTCGAGGGCCAGCGCGTACGTCAGTGGCTTCGAGATCGACTGAATGGTGAATTCGATTGCGGCATCGCCGGATTCGTAGACATATCCATCCGCCGACGACAGCGACATGCCGAAACCGTCAGGGTCCACACTCGCAAGTTCGGGAATGTACGAGGCCAGTTCGCCGTCGGTGCAGTCCGCGTGCCCGACGCAGATCCGGTCGAGGTACTGCTGTACCAGCTCAGCCACGCCGCGATCCTAACCAGTTCGGTCGCCGATGCCCGGGTAGAACGGGGCGAGCTGAATCGTAACTGGCAGGATCGTCTACGTGGCCTTGCTGAAGACTCTCACCGTTTGCGCTGCCCTGACCACCGCCGCAGGCGCACTGTCCGCACCTGCCGCTGCCGACGACGCGCTGTTTGTCGACATGCTCGACATGGTCGGCATCTCGGTGGGCGACTCCGCAACAGCCGTGGCCGTGGGGCGGGGCGTATGCGCAAGCTTGGACTCGGGGCAGCAACTTCCCGCTGTGGTCGAGCAGCTGTCGGCCACACACGGCATCACCGTCGAGGATGCCAGCATGGTCGCCGGGTTCTCCGTCGCTGAGTACTGCGATCACCACGAAGGCGCGCTCAAACCGGGCTGATCAGGTCGAAGCCACTCGCTGGCGCTTCGCCCGTAGAACACGTCGATGTCGGATTCCCGCCAGCGTTGTCGGTGTCCGGGTGTAATCGTGGGAACCATGCAGTCAGGACTCGACGCGGCCATCCATCAGGATTTTGATCGCTGCTACCGCGCCGTGCAATCCAAGGATGCCCGCTTCGACGGCTGGTTCGTCACTGCAGTGCGCACCACCAAGATCTACTGCAGGCCCAGTTGCCCTGTACGGCCCCCGTTTGCGCGCAACGTGCAGTTCTATCCCACCGCCGCCGCGGCGCAGCACGCCGGCTTCCGCGCATGCAAGCGCTGCCGTCCCGACGCCTCCCCCGGATCCCCCGAATGGAACGTCCGCAGTGATGTCGTTGCCCGTGCAATGCGACTCATCGCAGACGGAACCGTTGACCGGGAAGGGGTCACAGGCCTGGCACGCAGAGTCGGCTACACGCCTCGTCAGCTGGAGCGACTGCTCAACGCCGACGCCGGTGCCGGTCCGCTGGCAATCGCCCGGGCTCAACGCGCGCAGACCGCCAGACTCCTCATCGAGACCACTTCGATGGCATTTTCCGATATCGGGTTCGCCGCTGGTTTCGCCAGCATCCGACAGTTCAACGACACTGTGCGAGCAGTGTTCGGCACCACGCCGACAGAGCTTCGCCGCCGGGCCTGCTCCCCTGCTGCGGTTGCCGCCGGCAGCATTTCACTGCGATTCGCCGTCCGCCAACCTTTCAGCTACGCCGGAGTTTTCGGGCATCTGGGGGCCACGGCCGTACCGGGCTGCGAGGAGGTGCGTGACGGCTCCTATCGTCGGGTTCTGCGTCTCCCGCGGGGCAACGGCATTGCGGAGCTGAGACCCGCAGCCGACCATGTGCGCTGCACTCTGACTCTCGACGACTTCCGCGATCTGTCCGCCGCGATCGCCCGGTGCCGTCGCGTGCTGGACCTCGACGCCGATCCCGAGGCAATCGACAACGCCCTCGGCGAGGATCCAGCCCTGGGCCCGCTGATCGTCAAGGCACCGGGCCAACGCATCCCACGCTCGGTCGACGAGGCCGAGCTGGCACTGCGTGTCGTGTTGGGACAACAGGTATCGACCAAGGCCGCAAGGACACATACCGCCAGGCTCGTGGCCCACTACGGTCAGCCCGTCGCAGACCCATCCGGTGGCCTCACCCACGGTTTCCCCACGCCGGCTGAGCTCACCGACATCGACCCGGCGCACCTCGCCGTGCCCCAATCCCGTCGGCGCACACTGACGACACTGATCGATGCGCTGGCCGGTGGACACATCGCCCTGCATGCAGGCTGCGATTGGGCACGCGCCCGCGCCCAATTGATCGACCTTCCGGGAATTGGCCCGTGGACCACCGAAGTCATCGCGATGCGCGCGTTCGGCGATCCGGATGCATTTCCCGCCACAGACCTCGGGGTACGCGCCGCGGCCGCACACCTGGGTGTGCCGGACGGTGTGCGAGAGCTCACCGAGCGCAGCGCAGCCTGGCGACCGTGGCGGTCCTATGCCACGCAGTACCTGTGGACCGCACTTGACCATGATGTGAACCAGTGGCCGCCGAAAGGCCAGACCCAACCCGAGGAAGCAGCATGATTCGCTATCGCACGATCGACAGTCCCATCGGTCTGCTGACTCTGGCCGGCCGGGGCCCGGTACTCACCAATCTCCGGATGGTTGACCAAACGTACGAACCGGATCGCGCCGATTGGACACTTGATGACCGGGCTTTCCCCGATGCAGTGGAGCAGCTCGACGCATATTTTGCCGGTGAGCTGAGCAGTTTTGATGTGCACATGGAATTCCACGGAACACCTTTTCAATGCCGAGTCTGGGAGGCATTGCGCACCATTCCGTACGGTGAAACACGAACATACGGAGAAATTGCACAGCAGATCGGTAGTCCGACCGCTTTTCGAGCAGTTGGCTTGGCCAACGGGCACAATCCGATTGCCGTGATAGTGCCCTGCCATCGCGTTATCGGCGCAAATGGGAGTCTGACCGGATTTGGTGGCGGACTACCCCGCAAAAGGGCCCTTCTCGACCTGGAGAGAAACGCCTCGAATCTGACGCTGTTCAGCTGAAGAAAAAACACCAATGGCCCCCAACGAATTGGGGGCCATTGGCTCAATGTGTGTTCGGCGGTGTCCTACTTTTCCGCCCGTGCAGGGCAGTATCATCGGCGCTGACAGGCTTAGCTTCCGGGTTCGGGATGGGACCGGGCGTTTCCCTGTCGCTATGACCGCCGTAACTCTATTTTCTTGTCGGCGTAACACCCCGGGTGTGGGGGTTTCGGTCCGTGTCCAAGAACAAGTGTTTTTGGTGGTGGAGTGCGTTGTGAGATGTGGTTGCGTGGTTGCGAGCAGCAATAATGGAGGTTGTTGTAAGTTTTCGGCCGGTTAGTGCCAGTTCCCTAACACATTGCTGTGTGTACAGGTCTGGCCTATCGATCCCGTGGTCTGCGGGGGGCCTTATCCCTCCTAGAGGGTGAGAAACCTGGTCTTGGAAGGGGTTTCCCGCTTAGATGCTTTCAGCGGTTATCCTGTCCGAACGTGGCTATCCAGCCGTGCTCCTGGCGGAACAACTGGTATACCAGAGGTTCGTCCGTCCCGGTCCTCTCGTACTAGGGACAGATTTCCTCAAGTTTCTGACGCGCGCGGCGGATAGAGACCGAACTGTCTCACGACGTTCTAAACCCAGCTCGCGTGCCGCTTTAATGGGCGAACAGCCCAACCCTTGGGACCTGCTCCAGCCCCAGGATGCGACGAGCCGACATCGAGGTGCCAAACCATCCCGTCGATATGGACTCTTGGGGAAGATCAGCCTGTTATCCCCGGGGTACCTTTTATCCGTTGAGCGACACCCCTTCCACTCGGGGGTGCCGGATCACTAGTCCCGACTTTCGTCCCTGCTCGACATGTACGTCTCACAGTCAAGCTCCCTTGTGCACTTGCACTCAACACCTGATTGCCGTCCAGGTTGAGGGAACCTTTGGGCGCCTCCGTTACATTTTAGGAGGCAACCGCCCCAGTTAAACTACCCACCAGGCACTGTCCCTGAACCGGATATACGGTTCGAAGTTAGAAGTCCAATACGATCAGAGTGGTATTTCAACAACGACTCCACCCACACTGGCGTGTGAGCTTCACAGTCTCCCACCTATCCTACACAAACCGTATCGAACGCCAATACCAAGTTGTAGTGAAGGTCCCGGGGTCTTTTCGTCCTGCCGCGCGTAACGAGCATCTTTACTCGTAGTGCAATTTCGCCGAGTCTATGGTTGAGACAGTTGAGAAGTCGTTACGCCATTCGTGCAGGTCGGAACTTACCCGACAAGGAATTTCGCTACCTTAGGATGGTTATAGTTACCACCGCCGTTTACTGGGGCTTAAATTCTCCGCTTCACCTTACGATTAACGGGTCCTCTTAACCTTCCAGCACCGGGCAGGCGTCAGTCCGTATACATCGTCTTGCGACTTCGCACGGACCTGTGTTTTTAGTAAACAGTCGCTTCTCACTGGTTTCTGCGACCCACTCCCGCTGCCCACCGCAAAGGTGTTGACGGTATGTAGGTCCCCCTTCTCCCGAAGTTACGGGGGTATTTTGCCGAGTTCCTTAACCATAGTTCACTCGTACGCCTTGGTATTCTCTACCTGACCACCTGTGTTGGTTTGGGGTACGGGCCGTGTGAGAGCTCGCTAGAGGCTTTTCTCGGCAGCATAGGATCACCGAATTCACCTCATACGGTTATGCATCACCTCTCAGGATATGTGCTGGACGGATTTACCTATCCAACTCCCTACAGGCTTGCCCCAGTATTACCACTGACTGGTACGGCTACCTTCCTGCGTCACCCCATCGCTTGACTACTACCAGCGAAGGTCCCGCGCAGCCCCAGAAACCATCACCCCGAAGGGATCCGTGGATCTGGATTTGGGCGGTTAGTACCGCTGATTCATCAGGGACGCGCTCACACGGGTACGGGAATATCAACCCGTTGTCCATCGACTACGCCTGTCGGCCTCGCCTTAGGTCCCGACTCACCCTGGGCGGACTGGCCTGGCCCAGGAACCCTTGGTCTTTCGGCGGGCAAGGTTCTCACTTGCCTTATCGCTACTCATGCCTGCATTCTCACTCCCACACCCTCCACAACTCGATCACTCGGCTGCTTCACCGGATGCAGGACGCTCCCCTACCCAATACTTACGTATTGCCGCGGCTTCGGCGGTGTGCTTGAGCCCCGCTACATTATCGGCGCACAATCACTTGACCAGTGAGCTATTACGCACTCTTTCAAGGGTGGCTGCTTCTAAGCCAACCTCCTGGTTGTCTTCGCGACTGCACATCCTTTTCCACTTAGCACACGCTTAGGGGCCTTAGCCGGCGATCTGGGCTGTTTCCCTCTCGACGCACGGAGCTTATCCCCCGCCGTCTCACTGCCACGCTTACACTTACCGGCATTCGGAGTTTGGCTGACGTCAGTAACCTTGTGAGGCCCATCGGCCATCCAGTAGCTCTACCTCCGGCAAGAAACACGCAACGCTGCACCTAAATGCATTTCGGGGAGAACCAGCTATCACGGAGTTTGATTGGCCTTTCACCCCTACCCACAACTCATCCCCTCAGTCTTCAACCTAAGTGGGTTCGGGCCTCCACACGGTCTTACCCGCGCTTCACCCTGGCCATGGGTAGATCACTCCGCTTCGGGTCCAGAACACGCCACTACACCCCATACGGGGATACGCCCTATTCAGACTCGCTTTCGCTACGGCTACCCCACCCGGGTTAACCTCGCGACATGCCCCTGACTCGCAGGCTCATTCTTCAAAAGGCACGCCATCACCCCACCACAAAGGAGGGCTCTGACGGATTGTAAGCGCACGGTTTCAGGTACTATTTCACTCCCCTCCCGGGGTACTTTTCACCATTCCCTCACGGTACTAATCCGCTATCGGTCACTGAGAAGTATTCAGGCTTACCGGGTGGTCCCGGCAGATTCACAGCAGATTCCACGGGCCCGCTGCTACTCGGGGACACAACGACAACAGACAACATGTTTTCGACTACCGGGCTCTCACCGTCTACGGCAGGCCATCCCAAGCCACTTCGCCTAACACATCATTTTCTCACTGCTGCCCCAGTCGGCGGACTGAAGAACGTTGACCCCACAACACCGCACACACAACCCCCGCCGGGTATCACATGCGCACGGTTTAGCCATCCTCCGCTTTCGCTCGCCACTACTCACGGAATCACAATTGTTTTCTCTTCCTACGGGTACTGAGATGTTTCACTTCCCCGCGTTCCCCCCAACGCCTATACATTCAGCGTTGGGTGACACGACATCACTCGTGCCGGGTTTCCCCATTCGGACATCCTCGGATCACCGGTCGGTTGACACCTCCCCGAGGCTTATCGCAGCCTCCTACGTCCTTCATCGGCTCCCAGTGCCAAGGCATCCACCATGCGCCCTTAAACACTTACAAAAACCAAAAATGAGCAAAAATTGCACATCATTAAGTGCACACAACAACCACCCGAACCCCCAAAGGAACCCGAGCAGACTCTTGCGCGCTAGATGCTCGCAACCACTATCCACAAATCAAACACCACACCCCACCACCAAGATGGAGCGACAACAACACCCACCACCACCACATCCAACGATCCGGCGATACGGGCCGGCGCACATCCCCCACCGGGAACGGCGCCGCAAGGCTGCTGCCTCAAAGCCCAACAGTGTGTTCGATGACCCCCTGCAACCCCAACCAGCCTCGAAAGACCAACCAGGACAAGGTTTTTGAGTTTGCTCTACAACTTTATGCACCAGACCGACACCCACTACAGGCACCGGCCAACCAACGTTTCCGTCCGGGACATCGGTGATCCGCACGATGCGGGCCGACCCGAAACTACGTGGTGCTCCTTAGAAAGGAGGTGATCCAGCCGCACCTTCCGGTACGGCTACCTTGTTACGACTTCGTCCCAATCGCCGATCCCACCTTCGACGGCTCCCTCCCACAAGGGGTTAGGCCACCGGCTTCGGGTGTTACCGACTTTCATGACGTGACGGGCGGTGTGTACAAGGCCCGGGAACGTATTCACCGCAGCGTTGCTGATCTGCGATTACTAGCGACTCCGACTTCACGGGGTCGAGTTGCAGACCCCGATCCGAACTGAGACCGGCTTTGAAAGGATTCGCTCCACCTCACGGCATCGCAGCCCTTTGTACCGGCCATTGTAGCATGTGTGAAGCCCTGGACATAAGGGGCATGATGACTTGACGTCATCCCCACCTTCCTCCGAGTTGACCCCGGCAGTCTCTCACGAGTCCCCACCATAACGTGCTGGCAACATGAGACAAGGGTTGCGCTCGTTGCGGGACTTAACCCAACATCTCACGACACGAGCTGACGACAGCCATGCACCACCTGCACACAGGCCACAAGGGAACGCCTATCTCTAGACGCGTCCTGTGCATGTCAAACCCAGGTAAGGTTCTTCGCGTTGCATCGAATTAATCCACATGCTCCGCCGCTTGTGCGGGCCCCCGTCAATTCCTTTGAGTTTTAGCCTTGCGGCCGTACTCCCCAGGCGGGGTACTTAATGCGTTAGCTACGGCACGGATCCCAAGGAAGGAAACCCACACCTAGTACCCACCGTTTACGGCGTGGACTACCAGGGTATCTAATCCTGTTCGCTCCCCACGCTTTCGCTCCTCAGCGTCAGTTACTGCCCAGAGACCCGCCTTCGCCACCGGTGTTCCTCCTGATATCTGCGCATTCCACCGCTACACCAGGAATTCCAGTCTCCCCTGCAGTACTCTAGTCTGCCCGTATCGCCCGCACGCCCACAGTTAAGCTGTGAGTTTTCACGAACAACGCGACAAACCACCTACGAGCTCTTTACGCCCAGTAATTCCGGACAACGCTCGGACCCTACGTATTACCGCGGCTGCTGGCACGTAGTTGGCCGGTCCTTCTTCTGCAGGTACCGTCACTTGCGCTTCGTCCCTGCTGAAAGAGGTTTACAACCCGAAGGCCGTCATCCCTCACGCGGCGTCGCTGCATCAGGCTTGCGCCCATTGTGCAATATTCCCCACTGCTGCCTCCCGTAGGAGTCTGGGCCGTATCTCAGTCCCAGTGTGGCCGGTCACCCTCTCAGGCCGGCTACCCGTCGTCGCCTTGGTAGGCCATTACCCCACCAACAAGCTGATAGGCCGCGGGCCCATCCCACACCGCAAAAGCTTTCCACCACCAGCCATGAAGCCAATGATCATATTCGGTATTAGACCCAGTTTCCCAGGCTTATCCCAAAGTGCAGGGCAGATCACCCACGTGTTACTCACCCGTTCGCCACTCGAGCACCCCGAAGGGCCTTTCCGTTCGACTTGCATGTGTTAAGCACGCCGCCAGCGTTCGTCCTGAGCCAGGATCAAACTCTCCAAACAAAAACCCCCAGCCAAAGCCAGGCAGAATTCGAATCAGAAAAATCCGATCACAAACAAAAGACACCAAAAACTGGCATCAAAAAAACAACCACACCCACAAGCAGGAAGACGGGGAGTCCCCCCACAGATGCGGTCAACAAACAAAAACCACCAAACACACTATTGAGTTCTCAAACAACAGACCTGCATTTTCGATCCGCTTGTCCCGTTTCAGGGCAACCCTGCCAGCTTAAACTATCTGGTCGAGCGAGTCAAGCTTTTCTGTCTCGCGTCTCCGCGGCGACGTCAAAAGATTAGGACTTGCGTGGTTGCGAAGTCAAATCCGCTGGTCAGAGGCTTTTCGCCCCTACAACCCGCAGTTCGAGCTAGGTCACCCGCTCGATCTCTGCTCCCAGGCTTTTCAGATTCTCGACGAACAGCGGGTACCCACGATCGATGTGGTAAACGTCGTGAACTTCGGTGTCACCGTCGGCGACCAGGCCGGCGAGCACCAAGCCGGCACCGGCGCGGATATCCGAGGACCACACAGGCGCACTCGACAGCTGCGGTATCCCCCGCACGACGGCGTGATGTCCATCGGTGCGGGCATCGGCGCCGAGCCGGATCATCTCCTCGACAAACCGGAATCGGGCCTCGAAGACGTTTTCGGTGATCATCGAGGTGCCATCGGCAACCGCGGCAAGCCCGATCGCCATCGGCTGCAGATCGGTTGGGAATCCGGGGAACGGCAGCGTCGCCACGTTCACGGCCTTGGGCCGTTCGTACTGGACGACGCGGAAGCCATCGTCGCTCTGCGTGACGGTCGCCCCGACATCGTGCAGTTTGTGAAGCACCAATTGCAGATGCGATGGGTCGACGCCGGTCACCGAGATGTCGCCCCTCGTCATCGCTGCGGCAATCCCCCAGGTCGCAGCGACGATTCGATCGCCGATCACCCGGTGTTCGGTCGGGTACAGCTTCGGTACGCCGACGATCGTCATGATCGACGATCCCGCCCCCGTGATCTGGGCACCCATCTGGTTGAGCATCACGCAGAGGTCCACTACGTCGGGTTCACGCGCAGCGTTGTGGATCGTTGTCACACCTTCGGCGACCACCGCCGCCATCAAGATGTTCTCGGTAGCCCCCACCGACGGGAACTCCAGCTGGATCTCCGCGCCACGCAGCGTGTCGGCGTGCGCTACCACACAGCCGTGCTCGATATTGCAGGTCGCACCCAACTGACGCAGGCCGGCCTGGTGCATGTCCAGCGGCCTCGATCCGATCGCATCGCCGCCAGGTAGCGCCACCTTGGCCTTCTTGCAGCGACCGACTAGAGGCCCGAGCACACAGACCGACGCACGGAACTGCCGCACGGCGGCGAAGTCGGCGTCGTACTTGGGCTCATCGGGCGAGGTGATACGCACCACGTCGCCTTCGAGTTCGACGGTGGCTCCCAGCCCCCGCAGGACCTCGGCCATCAGTGGAACGTCCAGGATGTCCGGGCAGTTGGTGATGGTGGTCGTGCCTTCAGCCAGCAGACTTGCCGCCATCAGCTTGAGCACGCTGTTCTTGGCTCCCCCAACAGCAACTTCGCCGGCCAACCGGTTCCCACCGGTCACAACGAAACGCTCACTCACGCCGGTCAGTGTAAGCAGGCTCGCCCCCATTGGCCGATTCCCGCAACAGACTGCCGTACGGTTTTTCCATGGCTGTACACCTGACTCGCATCTACACACGCACCGGTGACGACGGCACCACTGGTCTGAGCGACTTCTCGCGAGTGACCAAGAACGACCCCCGTCTGATCGCCTACGCCGACTGTGACGAAGCGAACTCCGCGATCGGTGTCGCACTGGCGCTCGGAGCGCCCGAACCCGCGGTGGCGGCGGTTCTGCTCCAGATCCAGAACGACTTGTTCGACGCGGGCGCGGACCTATCCACACCAGTGGTGGCTGAACCCGAGTATCCACCGTTGCGGATCAGCCAGGAATACATCGATCGGCTGGAGACCTGGTGCGATGAGTTCAACTCGCCGTTGCCCAAGCTCGATTCGTTCATTCTCCCGGGCGGAACTCCGCTGTCGGCATTGCTGCACGTGGCTCGCACGGTCACTCGCCGTGCCGAACGCTCCGCGTGGACGGCCATCGATGCGCATTCGGACAACATCAGCGTGCTGCCGGCGAAGTACCTCAACCGTCTCTCGGACCTGCTGTTCATCCTGTCGCGGGTAGCCAATCCCGACGGCGACGTGTTGTGGCATCCGGGCGGGACGCGCAAGGGCGCCGAGTCTTCATAGCTCGGCCCTCTCTCCCCGGACTCCTCCGTCGCCGCATCGTCGACCGAGCCGAGTCTTCATAGCTCGGCCCTCTCCCCGGACTCCTCCGTCGCCGCATCGTCGACCGAGCCGAGTCTTCATAGCTCGGCCCTCTCTCCCCGGACTCTTTCGATGGAGCTAGACGATCCGGCGACGCGCACGCGGATTCGGCCGGGACTCCAACCAGGACAGAAACGCGGTCAAGGCGCCGCGATCGAGGGCCAGCTCATATCCGCGGCGCCGATCCGGCGACGAGTCGCGAAGTTCGAGGACGACGATCTCCTCGGTCATGATGTCGAATTCGTCTCCGCGGGGAGTCCGCCGAGAGACGATCTCGACTCCCCGCCTGCTGAGCCGCCGATCCGGCCACCAGCGCACACTCGACAACTGATAAAAAACTGCTTCACCGCCGCGGTACCGGATGACGCCGTGGCGCCATCCGTGTCCGCCGACGGCAGGGATGTCACGCAGAATCGCCGCAGTGCCGCCTTGCCGAAGTTTCCACAACCGGTAGGTCAGCGCTGCGACGAGCAGCAGGAGCACAGCCACGAGCACGACCATGAGAATCATGGACATGCTCACCGGCCGCCCCTAATCCAGCTGGCCGACGGCGCGCAGGCGCGCCCGTCCTTTGGCAGCTACCTCAGGGTCATCGGACTGCGAGTCCGTCTTCGCGGCGTCTACATCGATCTCGGACTCGAACTCCGCCGACTCGGCGAGAATGATCACGCCTTCTTCGGTGACCGACAGGAATCCACCGTCCACCGCGATGCGCAGGTCATCTTGGCCTTCACGCTCCACCCTGACCACCGCGTCGTCGACCAACTGCGCGACGAGCGGGATATGCCGAGGCAAGATGCCGATCTCGCCCGCGGTGGTGCGAGTGAAGAGGAACGTCGCCTTACCCGACCAGACATTACGTTCGACGGCAACGATATCGACGTCCAGTTCAGCCATTACACACCACCTTTCGGGCGATCGTCAGTTCGGAGGTCACAGCTTGGCGCCGAGGCTCTCGGCCTTCTTGGCGAGGTCGTCGAGACCACCGATGAGGAAGAACGCCTGCTCGGGCAGGTGGTCGAACTCACCCTTGGCCAGCTTGTCGAAGGCCTCGATGGTCTCCTTCAGCGGCACGGTGGAGCCCGGCTGACCGGTGAACTGCTCGGCCGCCATCATGTTCTGGCTCAGGAAGCGCTCGATCTTACGGGCGCGGTACACCAGAACCTTGTCCTCTTCCGACAGCTCGTCGATACCGAGGATGGCGATGATGTCCTGAAGGTCCTTGTAGCGCTGCAGGATTCGAATGACTTCCTGGGCCACGCGGTAGTGATCGTCGCCGACGACGCTGGGATGCAGGATGGTCGAGGACGACGCCAGCGGGTCCACCGCCGGGAAGATGCCCTTCGAGAACACCGTACGAGACAGCTCGGTGGTGGCGTCGAGGTGTGCGAACGTGGTGGCAGGCGCCGGATCGGTGTAGTCGTCGGCGGGCACGTACACAGCCTGCATCGAGGTGATGGAACGACCACGGGTCGAGGTGATGCGCTCCTGCAGTTCACCCATCTCGTCGGCCAGCGTCGGCTGGTAACCCACGGCCGACGGCATACGACCCAGCAGGGTCGAGACCTCGGAACCGGCCTGGGTGAACCGGAAGATGTTGTCGATGAACAGCAGCACGTCCTGGCCCTGCTCGTCGCGGAAGAACTCCGCCATGGTCAGCGCGGACAGCGCCACGCGCATACGCGTGCCCGGCGGCTCGTCCATCTGGCCGAACACCAAGGCGGTGTCCTTGAGCACGTTGGCGTCCTCGAGCTCGACCCAGAGGTCGTTGCCCTCACGGGTGCGCTCACCGACGCCGGCGAACACCGAGGTACCACCGAAGTTGCGGGCGATGCGGTTGATCATCTCCTGGATGAGCACCGTCTTGCCCACGCCTGCGCCGCCGAACAGGGCGATCTTGCCACCGCGCACGTACGGGGTCAGCAGGTCGACGACCTTGAGACCTGTCTCGAGCATCTCGGTGCGAGGCTCCAGGTCGGCGAAGGCCGGCGGCTTGCGGTGGATGGACCAGTGCTCGAAGTCCTTGCCGTAGCCGGGATCGTCGAGGCAGTCACCAAGGGCGTTGAACACGTGTCCCTTGACCCCGTCACCCACGGGCACCGAGATGGAGGCACCGGTGTCCTTGACCTCCACGCCACGCACCAGGCCGTCGGTGGGCTGCATGGAGATGGTGCGCACCAGGTTGTCACCCAGGTGCTGGGCGACCTCGAGGGTCAGCGTCTTGGCCAGCTCGCCGTAGGTGATCTCAGCGTGCAGGGCGTTGAACAGTTCGGGCACCGAGCCACGGGGGAACTCGACGTCAACGACGGGACCGGTGATGCGAACGACGCGACCGGTGGTGGTCTTTTCTGCGGTAGCAGTCATATCCTTCTTCGCTTCCTACGGGGCTCTACTTGGCGTCGGCCAGCGCGTTGGCGCCACCGACAATCTCGCTGATTTCCTGGGTGATCTGGGCCTGGCGCTCGCGGTTGGCTTCCAACGTCAGGGCCTTGATCAGGTCGTCGGCGTTGTCGCTCGCGGACTTCATGGCGCGGCGACGAGCGGCCGACTCGGACGCGGCGGCTTCGAGCAGCGCCGCGTAGACCCGGGTGGCCACGTAACGGGGAAGCAACGCCCCGAACAGTTCCTCGGCGTTGGGCTCGAACGAGAACAGCGTGTGCGGTCCGGTCTCTTCCTCGCCGACGTACTCGACCACCATCGGGGCGATCCGGCGAGCCTCTGCCGTCTGCGACAGCATCGACCGGAATTCCGTTGTCACGATGTGCAGTTCGTCGACGCCGAGGATGCCGTCGGCACCGCCGCCCTCATCGTCGTCGTCGGCGCCCGCCATGAACACCTCAACCAGGGTGTCGGCGATCTCCTTGGCGTTGTCGTACGTAGGCCGCTCCGAGAAGCCGGTCCAGGACTCGATGACATCGCGACCACGGAAGCTGTAGTAGCCCAATGCTTTCCGGCCTACGACGTAGAGCACCGGGCTCTTGCCCTCGTCACGCAACAGCGCGAAGAGTTCTTCGGCCCGACGCAGCACGTTGGCGTTGTAAGCACCGCAGAGTCCACGATCCGACGACACCACCAGGACGGCGGCACGCTTGGGGTTGTCCCGTTCCACCAACAGCGGGTGATCCAGCGCGCTGGCACCGGCGAGGTTGGTGAGCATATTGGTGATCTCGTCGGCGTAGGGGCGAGCCGCCTCGACTCGCGCCTGCGCCTTGGCGATCCGCGAGGTCGCGATCAGCTCCTGGGCCTTGGTGATCTTCTTGATAGACCCGGCGGAGCGGATGCGCCCGCGTAGCTCACGCAGTGTTGCAGCCATCTGATTCCAGACTCTCCAGTGCTTCTCGCTCGACTACTTCTTCTTCGGCGCGGGCTTGCGAACCTTCACCGATTCCTGGCCCAGGTCTTCGGCATCCAGCGCATCGGCCTCAGCCTCGTTGACCACCACCGAGCTGCCGTCGGACGCCGAGAAGCCCTTCTTGAACTCGTTGATGACGTCGTTCAGCTTCTCCTCGTTCTCCTCGGAGAGCTTCTTCGACTCACGAATATCCGACAGGATGAAGTCGTGGCTGGCCCTGACGTGCTCCAACAGCTCGGCCTCGAAACGAGCGACGTCTTCCACCGGCACCGAGTCCAGGTGACCCTTGGTGCCCAGGAAGATCGACACCACCTGCTCCTCGACGGGCAGCGGTGAGTACTGAGGCTGCTTGAGCAGCTCGACCAACCGGGCACCACGGTCCAGCTGAGCCTTCGACGCCGCATCCAGGTCCGAGGCGAAGGCGGCGAACGCCTCCAGCTCGCGGTACTGCGACAGCTCCAGACGCAGCGAGCCGGCCACCTCTTTCATGGCCTTGATCTGCGCTGCACCACCGACGCGGGACACCGAGACACCGACGTTGATGGCCGGCCGCACACCCTGGTTGAACAGGTCGGACTCCAGGAAGCACTGACCGTCGGTGATGGAGATGACGTTGGTCGGGATGAACGCCGAGATGTCGTTGGCCTTGGTCTCGATGATCGGCAGCCCGGTCATCGAACCACCACCGAGCTCGTCGGACAGCTTCGCGCAACGCTCCAGCAGACGGGAGTGCAGGTAGAAGACATCACCGGGGAAGGCTTCGCGGCCCGGCGGGCGGCGCAGCAGCAGCGAGATGGCGCGGTAGGCGTCAGCCTGCTTCGACAGGTCATCGAACACGATGAGGACGTGCTTGCCCTCGTACATCCAGTGCTGGCCGATGGCCGACCCGGCGTAGGGAGCCAGCCACTTGAAGCCGGCGGGATCGGAGGCCGGGGCCGCGACGATGGTGGTGTACTCCATGGCGCCACCGTCTTCGAGGGCACGCTTCACCGACGCGATGGTGGTGCCCTTCTGGCCGATCGCGACGTACACGCAGCGCACCTGCTGCTTCGGATCGCCGGTCTCCCACGCACCACGCTGGTTCAGGATGGTGTCGACGCAGACGGCGGTCTTGCCGGTCTTGCGGTCACCGATGATCAGCTGGCGCTGGCCGCGGCCGATCGGGGTCTGGCTGTCGATGGCCTTGATGCCGGTCTGCAGCGGCTCGCCGACGCCCTGGCGCTGCACCACCGAGGGAGCCTGCAGCTCGAGGGCACGACGGGTGTCGGTGGCGATGTCACCCTGGCCGTCGATCGGCTCACCCAGCGGGTTCACCACGCGTCCGAGGAACGCGTCACCGACCGGTACCGACAGCACCTCGCCGGTGCGCTTGACCTGCTGGCCCTCCTCGATCTGACCGAACTCGCCGAGGATGACCGCGCCGACGCTGTGCTCGTCGAGGTTCAGCGCGACGCCGAGAACGCCGCCGGAGAACTCGAGCAGCTCCTGGGTCATGACCGAGGGCAGACCCTCGACGTGGGCGATGCCGTCACCGGCGTCGACCACGGTTCCGATTTCTTCACGCTCGGACTCGGCGCTGAAGGAGGAGACGTAGTCCTCGATAGCGCCTTCGATATCAGCAGCTGAGATTGTCAACTCTGCCATGGCTTTTCGTCTTCCTACCTTCGTGTTCTAACAAGATGTTCTTGGGTGCGTGGCGTGCGTCAGTCCGGCAGACCGCTGCGCGCCGCAGCCAACCGGGAGGAGATGGAACCGTCGATCACTTCGTCGCCGACCGTGATGAGCAGCCCACCCAGGACAGCCGGGTCGACGTTCAACTGGATGGAGACCGGGTGGCTGTAGATGCGACCCAGCACCTCGGCCAACCGCGTGCGCTGCTGGTCGCTGAGTTCAGCGGCCGCGGTCACGTGGGCAACCACCTCGCCGCGGCGAGCCACAGCCAGTTCGGCCAGATCGGCGACGGCCTCGTCGGCACGCTCGCCGCGCAGCAATTCGACGGTCTGCGCCAGCAACGCCGCGGCAGTCTCGTTCACGCCACCTGAGCTCTCGAGCACCTTGCGCAGCAAGCTGACTCGGCCTTCGGCCGGCGTGGTGACATCGCTGAGCAGGCTGCTCAGCCGCGGCTGAGCGTCCAGCACCCGACCGAAGCGGAACAACTGATCTTCGACGGCCTCGCCTTCACCGCTCTTGTCAGCGCGGGCCAGCAGAGCCAGCCGGGCGACGTGCTCGAGCGCATCGACCAGGTTGCCTGCGGCCGACCAGCGTTGCGAGGCAGCGGTCTTGACCAGATCAAGCGCCGGGGCGCTGATCTTGCCGTCGAACAGACGCTCGGCGAGGCGGATCTTCGGATCGGGATTGTCGGTGGGATCGGCCAGGTGCTTGCCCAGGATCGGTTGTCCCAGTAGCAGCTTGGCCACCGACGCCAGATCGTCGGCCAGAGTGGTGAGCCCGGCGGCGTCCAGTCCCCCGCGGTCTGGTCGAACTTCTTGACGACCTCGGCGAGTGCTTCACGACTGGCCGCACGCAGGTTCAGCGACGCGCCGGCCTCCAGGACCGCAGTGGACGGCGCCATTGATTCGAGTTCACCGAGGAAGCGGTCCACCGTCGCCGACTGCTGCGCCGGATCCGACACGTACTGCCGCACCAGGTCTTCGGCCTTCTGCACGGATTCGGCGCCGAGTTCGTGCCGCAGGCCACGGATGGTCTGCTGGCGCAGCAGATGAATCTGCTGCTCGCCCTGTGCCTTGATGCGTTCGGCTTCGGTGGCGGCCTGCTCTTGCAGCTGGGCTCCGATGCGCTCGGAGTCTGCGCGGGCTTCGTCGGTGACCTTGGCGGATTCCGCCTTGGCGTCCGCGACGGCCTTGGCGTGCATGGCGTCGGCGTCGGCCAGCTTCTTGGCGGCCTCCGCACTCTCCGCCAGCGCGGTGCGAATGGCCTCCTGCTGCTTTTGCATCAGGCCTTTCACTGGCGGCACGACCCACTTCACGATGATGAACACAATCACCCCGAAGCCGATCAGCTGGCCGATGAATGTCGACATCTAGCTGCTCCCACCTGATTTCACGTCGACGCCGAGGATGCGGCTGGCCAGCGCGGCCGAGAGCCCGTCCACCGACGACTGCAATTCGGTCTGCGTAGCCGAGCGTTGTGCGGACAGTTGCTCGTCTGCCTGGCGCACGGTATCGGCGACCACGCCATTGGCCTCGGCGCGCTTGGAGTCGATGACCTGCCTTCCGGCGGTGCGCGCCTCGTCGCGGATCGACGACGCTTCCGAACGCGCGCCGGCCATCGTCTCGTCGTAGTCGGCCTGGGCCGCTGCGACCTGCTCAGCCGATTTGCGATTGTCCGCGGCCGTCTTGGCCAGCATGGCCTCGCGTTCGGCGAGCACCTTGCTGACCGGCGGCACCACCCATTTCCAGATCACGGCCAGCGTGATCAGGAAGATGAGCAGCACGACGAAGAAGGTGCCGTTGGGAAGCAGGAAGTTGCTGGACCCCCCGCCCTCTTCCGCTGCGAGGATGGTTAGTTCACTCATTACGTCGGTTTACTGCAGGCCCGGCGTGGCGAAGACGAACAGCGCCATGAAGGCCAGGTTGATGAAGTAGGCGGCCTCGACCAGACCGACGGTGATGAAGAACGGCGTGAACAGACGGCCCTGGGCTTCGGGCTGCCGGGCGATGCCGGAGATCAGCGCGTTACCCGCGATACCGTCGCCGATGCCGGCGCCGATGGCACCGCCACCCAGGATCAATCCGCCGCCGATCAGAGCGCCGGCCGTGATGATGGCGTTGGGATCGATTTCCATTCCTATTTTCCTCCTTGGTAACTGGCGGCAGTACCGCCAGAGTTCATGTGGTCGTTCGGTCTAGTTGCGGTGGTCAGTGATCAGTGGTCTTCGTGGTCGAGTTCCATCGCCTGGCTGAAGTACAGGATGGTCAGCAGCGAGAAGATGAAGGCCTGGATCAAGCCGACGAAGAGGTCGAACGTCTTCCAGATGGCGTTGGGGGCCCACTGGATGTACCAGGGGAACATCGCGATCAACGCCACCAGGATGCCGCCGGCGAAGATGTTGCCGAAAAGTCGGAGTGCCAGCGAGATGGGCTTGGCGAGTTCTTCGACGATGTTGATCGGGGCCAGGAAGGCGACGTGGCCCTTGACGACCTTGATCGGGTGACCGATGAGGCCGCGCCGCTTGATACCTGCGGCGTGGTAGGCGATGAACACGAACAGTGCGAGCGCCAGCACGAAGTTGATGTCCGAGGCCGGCGGCTTGTACAGCTCGGCTGCCGCGCCGTCGGATCCGCCGTACTGCCACGGGAAGACTGCCAGCCAGTTCGAGATGAGGATGAACGCGAACAGCGCGACGGCCAGCGGCAGCACAAAGGGTGCGACCTTCATGCCGACGGAGCTCTCGATCTGCCCGCGCATCTGGATGGTCAGGGCTTCCCAGAACAGCTGCACCTTTCCGGGCACACCGGTGGAGGTGACCTTGGACTTCAGGAAGAAGGCCAGTCCGATGATGATGACGGCGGTGATGGCGGTGGCCATGATGGTGTCGCCGTTGAACGTCATGCCGAACAGTTCGAACACCATGGTGTGGTGTCCGACGTGGATGGCTGCGCCGCCCTCTTCGGCAGCCAGGACGGTCTCAGTCATTCGAGACATGCGAGTCAGCTCAACCCTTCGATTCCGATGCGGATGCGTCTTCGACATCCAGGCCGTTGGAGCGGATCTTCTTCAGCACCGGAATGCTGGTGCTCATCACCAGCAGCGCCTGGAAGATCGCGAGTCCGAACAGCACCGCGATGCCGCCTTGTTCCTTGAAGAAGATGGCGATGGCCAACGCGATCACCGAGATGATCATCAGGCGCATGGCCGAGTTGACGGCCATCTTCTTCTTGAGTGGATGGTCCTCGGCCGTGATGGCCTCGACGGCCCGGCGCACCATCAGCGCATTGACCAGCCCGAGGCCCAGTCCCACGCCGAAGAAGACGCCGAACCACGCAGTTGCCACGAATGCCGCCGCTGCGGTCGCGAGTGCGGTCAGCAACACGCAGACTACGAGCAGACGAACGGGACGGAACGCCACGGACGGAAACACCAACGGCGCTTCGTGCGCTGGTGTCGTCACTTTGTCACCTCTAATCCCACGGTCACGGGAGCGATTCCCCGATGGTCAGGTGCCTCGCCCGCCTGAGCGTATCGGAGGGCGGTGGGCGCGCTGGAATCACCCAAGGGGTAGCTCCCTTTTGTCGGTCGTATTTCGGCGCCAGGCGACTTTCTCGCCACCGGGCCGGGCCGGCAACCCGCGAGGTTTTTCGGGTTCTGCGTGAACCGTACCACATGGTAGGACCCGGAAAACGGCCCCCTACTACAAATCGTCGTACGGTCAGCCGGAGCGGCTTTCACCCCGTCTGAGCAACGGAATCAGCGTGATGATCCCGGCGACGACGATGGCGCCCAGCATCACCGCTCCGGTGTCGCGCGGGTCGAAGAAGATGGTGCTCGCGGCGCCGAATGCCGCGATGCCCACCCACAGGTAGATCAGCAGGACCACGCGCCGGTGCGAGTGCCCGATCTGCAGCAACCGGTGGTGCAGGTGCATCTTGTCGGGGCTGAAGGGGCTGCGGCCCGCCCTGGTGCGGCGGACGATCGCCAGCAGCATGTCCAGCGCCGGGACGAACACCACCGCGACCACGAGTAGGAACGGTGACAGCAGCGCAAAGACGTCCCTGGCGCCGTAGGCGTTCTGCGAGATCGGCCCGGCGGCGGTGGTCGCCGCGGCGGCGAGCATCAGCCCGATGAGCATCGAGCCGGAGTCGCCCATGAAGATCTTGGCCCGGTGGAAGTTGTGCGGCAGAAAGCCGAGGCATGCCCCGGCCAGGACCACGGAGATCACCGCGGGCGGGTAGAACAGCACATCGCCGCCGTGATCACGCAACAGCCCGACGGAGAAGAGGCAGATCGCCATCGCCGTGATCAGGCCAAGGCCGGCGGCCAGACCGTCGAGGCCGTCGACGAAGTTCATCGCGTTGACGATCGACACCGTGAGCGCCAGTGTCAGCAGGATCGACGCGGTCTGGTCCAGCACGATGGTGCCCACCCCGCCGATCGGGATGTACAGCACGCTCCATGCCACACCCATGGTGACCAGCACGCTGGCAGCGGTGATCTGGCCGGCGAACTTGGTCAGCGCATCCAGACCCCAGCGGTCGTCGATCAGCCCGATGCCCATGATCAGCCCACCTGCGACGATCACCGCGGGCATACCCGTGGAGTAGATGAAGCCGCGGGTGAGCGCGGGCAGCTGAGAGGCCAGGAACACCGCACCTGCCACACCGAGATACATCGCCAGGCCGCCCATCCGCGGGGTCGGCTGCAGGTGGACGTCGCGTTCGCGCGGGTAGGCCACGGCGCCCACCCTGGTGGCGAACTTGCGGACGGCTCCGGTGGCGAAGTAGGTGATGATGGCGGCGGTCAGGCCGACGAGGGCCAACTCGCGCAGAGGGACGCCTGCGCCACGGTCGGACAGTGCGAGCAGTTCGGGGGCGGCGCTCAACACCGGATCAACCGTACTGGACGCATGTCAGTCGATCAGGATGGTCGGGTTGATGCTGAGCACCTCGCCGATGGCGTCGGCGGACACCGGTCCTTGGCGCAGGATCTTGGGGGCCGCCCCGGTCAGGTCGACGATGGTGGACGCCGCACCCTGTTCGGCCGGTCCACCGTCGAGATACACCTCCACGAGGTCGGCCAACTGATTGCGGGCGTCGTCGACTGTGAGCGCGGGTGGCTGCCCCGAGATGTTGGCGCTGGACACCGCCATCGGGCCGACTTCGCGCAGCACGTCGATGGCCACCGGATGCAGCGGCATGCGCAGCATCACCGTGCCGTTGGCATCACCGAGGTCCCAGTGCAGTGACGGCGCCTGTCGCACCACCAGGCTCAGCGCGCCCGGCCAGAACGCGCGGATGAGTTCACGAGCAGTGCGTGGCACCGTGTAGACCAACCCGTCGATGGTGTTCCACGAGCCCACCAGCACGGGCACGGGCATGTCGCGGCCACGCCCCTTGGCGGCCAGCAGCGCGGCCACGGCCGAGGCGTCGAACGCGTCGGCGCCGATGCCGTAGACGGTGTCGGTGGGCAGGACGACCAGGCGCCCGCCTTTGGCGGCACTCACCGCGGAGGCGATCCCGGTTTCCCGCTGTGCCGGGTCGGAGCAATCGAAGGTGGAGCTCATCGGTGCCTCTCGTCGGAGCGAACAGCGGTGACGAACCGTGGCCTGCCGGCCAGGTCGCGATGCGGTTGGATGTCGCGGAACTTCCCGGTGTCGGCCAGTGCGTCCACGGTAGCCGCCGCTGTCGTGTCGTCGTGTTCGATGGCCACCCGTCCTGCCGGGCGGAGCCAGCGGCCCGCCAAGCCGGCGATGGCGTTGATCACCGTCATACCGTCGACGCCACCGAACAGCGCGTGGTGTGGATCATGTTGGGCCACTTCGGGTTCCAGCTCCACGCCGTCAGGGATGTAGGGCGGATTGGAGACCAGCAGGTCTACGGTGCCGTCCAGTTCGTGCAGCAGATCCGGTGTGGTGACGTCGGCTTCGACCAGTCGCACAGCGGTACCTTCGGCGTTGCGCGCCGCGTAGGCCAGCGCCTCGGGGGAATCGTCGACGGCCAGCACCTGCGCGGTGGGCCGGTATGTGGCCAGCGCCACCGCCAGCGCACCCGAGCCGGTACACAGGTCGACGATGGAGCAGCTGCCGGAGAAATGTTCGGCGTCAAGCGTATTGGCGGCCCATTCGTAGAGCGCCTCGGTCTCCGGGCGGGGAATGAAAACCCCGGGACCGACCTGCAGGGTCAGCGGGCCGAAGGGGGCGGTGCCGGTCAGGTGCTGCTGCGGGATGCGTCGCGCGCGGGCGGCCACCAGGTCCTGGTACCGCGTGTAGAAGTCGGGGCCGGGCTCAGCGGCGAAACGCAGCCGGCCGCGCTCGATACCCAGAACGTGTGCGGCCAGTTGCTCGGCTTCGACTGCCGCCGAGCCGATTCCGGCCGCGGCCAAGGTCTGCTCCGCTGCGTCGATGGCCGCGCGCATCACGCCTGCTGCAGCCTGGCCTGTTTGTCGGCGGCCGCCAACGCGTCGAACAGCGGGTCCAGCTCACCGTCGAGCACCTGGTCGAGGTTGTGCGCCTTGAAGTTGATCCGGTGATCGGCGATCCGGTTCTCGGGGAAGTTGTAGGTGCGTATGCGTTCACTGCGGTCCACGGTGCGGATCTGGCTGGCGCGGTCGGCGGAGGCGTCGGCCTGGGCCTGCTCCTCCTGCAACGCCTGCAGTCGGGCCGCGAGCACCTGCATGGCGCGGGCCTTGTTCTGCAGCTGCGAGCGCTCGTTCTGGCAGGTGACGACGATGCCGGTGGGCAGGTGGGTGATGCGCACCGCCGAGTCCGTGGTGTTGACGCCCTGCCCGCCCTTGCCGGAGGACCGATAGACGTCGATGCGCAGGTCGGATTCGTCGATCTGCACCTGCTCCACCTCTTCGGGTTCGGGGTAGACCAGGACGCCTGCGGCCGAGGTGTGTACCCGACCTTGCGATTCGGTGACCGGGACACGCTGCACCCGATGTACGCCACCTTCGAACTTCAGCCGTGACCAGACACCGTCCAGCGAGTCGCCCTTGCTAGTGATCGACAGGGTGGCGTCTTTGTAGCCGCCCAGATCCGAGGTGGTCTCCCCCAGCAGGGTGACCGTCCAGCCGTGCCGTTCGGCATACCGGATGTACATCCGGGCCAGATCGGCGGCGAACAGAGCGGATTCCTCGCCGCCCTCACCGGATTTGACCTCGAGCACGATGTCGTCGGGGTCATGCGGGTCACGGGGGCGAGCATGTCGGTGAGCTGGGTGTCCAGTTCGGCGACGCGCACTTCGAGGTCGGCGACCTCCTGGGCGAACGAAGAGTCCTCGGCGGCCAGTTCGCGGGCGGCCTCGAGATCACCACGCGCCTCATCGAGCTTGCGGTGGGTGCTCACGATGGGCGCCAGCTGGGCGAACCGCTTGCTGACCCGGCGAGCGTTCACGGCGTCACCATGCAGTTCGGGATCGGCCAGCTGACGTTCGAGATCAGCGTATTCAGCCAGCAACGCATCAACGGCGTTTGCCTGCGTCATCGCTCACCTCCTTGATGAAACTGCCGGAAAGACAAAACCGACGCCCGACCTGTGCGTACGAGACGACAGGCGGGCGCCGGTGAGGTGGCTATTTGTCGGCAGTCTTGCGCTTGCCGTAGCGCGCCTCGAAGCGCGCCACGCGGCCGCCGGAATCGAGGATCTTCTGCTTGCCGGTGTAGAACGGGTGGCACTGCGAGCACACCTCGACCACGATGTGGCCGCTGTCCTTCGTGCTGCGTGTGGTGAAGCTGTTGCCACAGCCGCAGACCACGGTGGTCTCGTTGTAGGCAGGGTGAATGCCGCTCTTCATAATGTCCTCTTCGATAGGTGGTCGCCGGGTCGCCCTGTACTTCAGAACCTGGCTTGCGGGCGTGAACCGGAACCTGAGGTGGTCGACGGACGATTATGCCAGGTCAGCCGTCGGTATCCCAAAACGCACGAATGGCGCCACTAATTCCCGGGGCAGTATCGGCGCGACCGTGCCTCCCGCGCCCACAGCGTTCCGCCCGGCGGCGTCGTTCCGTAAGCCACCAACTGTCGTTTGAGCACCTTGTTGGTGGCGGTGGCGGGCAGTTCGTCGGCAAGCCACACGTACCGCGGCCAGGCCTTCGGTGAGAGATCTGCCTGCCCGGCCAGGAACATCTCCAACTCCTCGGGTGTCAACGTCGCGTCGTCGCGTAGTACCAGCGCGGCCATCACCTGGTCACCCACCTGCTCGTCGGGCACGGCATACACGGCGGCCTGCGCCAGCGCCGGAAGTCGCATCAGAACCCGTTCGATGGGTGCCGACGTCATGTTCTCGCCGTCCACCCGCATCCAGTCGGCGGTTCGGCCCGCGAGGTAGATCCACCCGTCTGCGTCGCGGTAGGCGAGGTCACCTGACCAGTACATCCCGTGTCGTAGCCGGTGGTCGGTGGCGGCTTTGTCGTTGTAGTAGCCCTGGAAAAGTCCGGCGCCGCTGGTGTTCACCAGTTCGCCGATCGCCTTGTCGCCGTTGGTCAGGGCCCCCGCGGCGTCGAACTCGGCCACCGGGCACTCGGCCAGCGTGTCGGGGTCGTAGATGGCCACCCCGGGGAAGCCCTTGCCCACCGAACCCGTCGGGCAGTGCTCTTCCCTGGTGACGATCACCGCACCCTCGGTGGAGCCGAAACCGTCCCACACCGTGCAGCCGAAGCGGCGGCCGAACTCGACGATGTCGCGGTCGCTGGCCTCGTTGCCGAAGGCCACCCGCAGTGGGTTGTCGGCGTCGCCGTCGCCTTCCGGGGTGGCCAGGACGTAGGCCAGGGGCTTGCCGACGTAGTCCATGTAGGTCGCGCCGTAGCGGCGAAGATCGTGCAGTAGACCTGACGCCGAGAAGGTGGCGGGAGCCATCGCGGCTCCCGCGCCCAGCGCCACTGCCCATCCCGCGAGCAGGGCGTTGGAATGAAACAGCGGCATCGACAGGTAGCACGTGTCATCAGCGGTGATGCCGAAGCGCTGAACCAGCGCGATCCCGGCGAACAGCACGGTCATGTGTGCCACCTGGACGGCCTTGGGATCGCCGCTGGTACCGGAGGTGAAGATCATCATGAAGGTGTCGGTGGCGCCGACGTCGCGGTGCGCGGCGAACGGACCCGCAGCGGCCAGCAGGGCGACCCATTCGGAGGTCGACGTGTCGTAGATCCGTACCCCCGGCAGGTCGAGCCCGGTGAGCAGCTCGCGGTGATCGGCGTCGGTGAGCAGGATCTGGCAGTCCGAGCGCAGGATGTCCCCGGCCAGTGCGGCGCCGCGACGGGTGGTGTTGATACCGCACAACACATATCCGCCCAGTCCGGCCGCCGCCATGGCGGTCAGCATCTCCGGAGTGTTGTCGAGCAGAGCGCCGACATGCAGCGGGCGGTGCGGGTCTGCGATGCCGATCAACGCCGACGCGTGTGCCTGGGCCTGGGTCAGGTGCTCGGACCAGGTCCACTGTCGGTCACCGAAGCGCACGGCAATCGATGCGTCGTCAATGCGCTCACGCAGCACTTGCTGGACGGTTTCGGCCACTACACCACCTCGTGTCGACGCTTCAGCGTGAACAGAAAGGCAAATCTGTCTACTGGCACGCTGCCACATCTCCCCCAGCCAGGTGGACGGTTCTGCCAAGATATTCACGGTGACCGCAAGTCCAGACACCCAGGCGCGCACCAGCGCCCGGACAGTTCGCGATCGGCTGACCGACGCCGCCGAGATGTGCCTGCGCGAAAAGGGCATCCGGGCCACCACGGTGTCCGAAATCGCCGAGGCCGCCGGAGTGTCACGGGGGTGGCTATACCGCCACTTTCCGGACAAGGCGACACTGCTGGGCGCGGCCATTGTCCGCCTGAACGACGCCTTCTGGGGCGAATCGCACGCGATGCTGGCAGACATCGACGGCCTGGCCGAACAGATCGCGGCCGGCGTGAAACTGGGCCGCAGCGCCTACGACTCCCCCGGCGCGCTGTTGATGAAGCTGCGCAGAGACGAGCCCGAAGAGTTCGCGGCCTGCGCCGGTGCGGGCGTGCAGGGCCTGGTTCCCGATCTCGGCGCCTTCTGGGCGCCGTACCTCAAGGCCGCTCAGGAACGCGGCGAGATCGCCGTCGAGGATCTCGACGAAGCCGCCGAATGGGTGGCGCGCGGCCTGCTGACCATCGCCACGGTGCCGGGCAACACGCTGGACCCCGACGACCCGGCCGCCGTCCGGCGGTACGTGCGCCGCTACGTCATGCCGGGGTTGCACCAGGGCTGAGCGCGCTCAGGGCGCGCCGACCGCTGAGCACCAGCACCAGGTCCCGGATCGGCGCCGTGACCAGCTCGCCATCTCCTACCGCGAAGTCGGCGTCGACGGCCACCAACCGCACACCCCGCAACGCGCGGCGCGGGTTCATCGGAAATCGCATGCGCCACAGGTGTTTCGCCACCACGCATGCGGCCGGAGCCGGCATCGGCCGGTCGATTCCCAGGGGTATCGCGATGTCCTGCCCGTGCACCAGCACATCCATCAATGGATCTGTCGGCGTGGTACCCGGCGGCCTGCGCCGCGATCCGACAGCGGCTCGCAACCCGGCGACGAGTTGGTCGGGCGCGCGGCCGTCGGCGGTGACCAGCTGCTGCATCATGGTGTTGAACCGGAAGCCGGACCGCACCATCGCCGTCAGCATGTGCGGCGCACTCAGCTGGGAATGTGTCAGGTGCGCGGCGACAGCGCGGACGGTCCAGCCGTCGCACAACGAGCCCGTCGCCCACTGTTCGTCGGTCAGGGTATCGAGCTGCTCGGCCAGGTCAGCTCGCTCCCGATCGATCCACGACCAGATGGTGGTTGCGTCCACAACCGACACCCCCTCGGAATAGCCAGCGTCCCGACGATATCCAGTCAGGACGTGCGCTGCGCCTCGGTGGGCGGCACCAGACGGACGCCACGGCGCTGCGCCGCAAGCAGGTCGCGCAGCATCCGATTCACCGTGGCCAACTCCCCGGCTGAGTAACGCATCAGAAAGTCCCGCAGGCCGGCGTCGATCTCGTCGTGCATCTGACGGTGCACCTCGACGACACGACGGCCGTCCGAGGTCGCGCTGAGCCGAATTTCCTTGCGGTTACCGGGAACCGGATCTCGTCGTACCAGGCCGTGGTCGATCAGCTTCTGCACGTGCTTGGACACCGTTCCCTTCAACTGGCCCGACCGGGCGGCCAGCACGACGACGTTGAGGGGATCGCCATCGCGGCTGCCGGCCTCGATGGCATCCAGCAGATGAACACCCAACCTGGGAACGGCATCGGCCAGCGGCCGCAACCTGTCCGGCAGGCCCTGCCGCATGAACTCACGCTCGGCGTCGACGTCGGTGTCGAATTTGTCGGACACCGCATCAATGAGCCGACCGATCTCGTGCACCGTCTCCGACTTGGTTTTCACGGAAACCATGTTGCCACGGCGGCCCCGTGCGCATAGCCTCATTCGATAGTTTCTTCAGAAACCATCTGACTCGAGGAGTACTCATGAAAGCCGCCATCGTCGAACAATTCGGCACCGCCCCGCGCTACGCCGACGTCGAGACCCCCCTGGCCCGCGACGGACTCGTGGTGGCCGATGTCGCAGCGGCATCGGTGAAAAACCTCGATCGCGGGTTGGTGTCCGGGCAGCACTACGGCAGTTCCGCGCTGAAGCCGCCTTTCGTACCCGGCACGGACGGCGTGGCCCGGCTGTCGGACGGCGCATTGGTGTACGCGCAGGCGAACGGTTCGACCGGTTTCATGGCCGAGCAGACCGTGGTGGATCCCACCCGCGCCGTCCCGGTGCCCGCCGGACTGGATCCGGTGCGTGCGGCCGCGATTCCCAATCCCGGGCTGTCAGCGTGGTTGTCTCTGGAGGTCACGGCTCAGGTGCAGCCTGGTGCCCGAATCTTGGTTCTCGGAGCCACCGGCGTGACCGGCGCCGTAGCGGTGCAGTTGGCCAAGCGCACTTTCGGCGCGAAAAGTGTGGTGGCGGTAGGCCGCAACGCCGAACGGTTGCAGTGGTTGCGTACCCGCGGTGCCGACGATGTGCTGGTGCTGGGCACCGGTGCTCTCACCAGCGCGGTCACCGAGATGCACGCGGCCGACCCCTTCGACATCGTGCTGGACTATCTGTGGGGAACCCCGGCAGAGCAGACGCTGACCGCACTGGGCGGTCGCGGCCTGCGCACGAGTTTCCATTCGACGCGGTATGTCCAGGTGGGGTCGATGGCGGGGCCCGACATCACGTTGCCGGCCGGGATCCTGCGCAGCGCCGGAATCGAACTGGTCGGTTTCGGCATCGGCAGTGTGCCCGCCGAAGCCCTGGGCAGAGCGCGGACGCAGGTGTTACCCGCCCTGTTCGACATGGTGTCCGACGGCACCCTGGACATCGCGGTACAAGAACGCGCGCTGGCTGACGTCACCCAGGTGTGGGATGCGCCCGAGCCGGCGGGCCACCGCACCGTGCTGGTGCCGTGACGGTCCCGGATACACCGGAGCCCCTGCCGACATCGGCAGGGGCTCCGGTGCTCGTGATCGGTCAGTCGCGGTCTTCCATCGAACCGGGGGCGGTCTTGGAGACCTGGACCAGGAACTCGTAATTGGTCTTGGTCTTGCGAAGCTGGCTCATCAGCAGGTCGATAGCCTGGTGAGAGTCCAGCCCCGACAGCACCCGACGCAATTTGTGCACAATCGCAAACTCGTCGGGGCCCAGCAGCAGCTCGTCCTTGCGCGTGCCCGAGGGGTTGACGTCGACAGCCGGGAACACCCGGCGCTCGGCGATCTTGCGGTCCAGCTTGAGCTCGGCGTTACCGGTGCCCTTGAACTCCTCGAAGATCACGGTGTCACCGGTGGAGCCCGTCTCGACCATGGCCGTGGCGATGATGGTAAGCGAACCGCCGTGCTCGATGTTGCGAGCGGCACCGAGGAAGCGCTTCGGCGGATACAGGGCGGTGGAGTCCACACCACCGGACAGGATGCGACCCGACGCCGGCGACGCATTGTTGTACGCCCGGCCCAGACGGGTGATCGAGTCCAGCAGAACCACCACGTCTTTACCCTGCTCGACCAGGCGCTTGGCCCGTTCGATGGCCAACTCCGCGGCCTGGGTGTGGTCTGACGGCGGCCGATCGAAGGTGGAGGCAATAACCTCACCCTTGACCGAACGCTGCATGTCGGTGACCTCTTCAGGGCGCTCGTCGACGAGCACGACCATCAGGTGGCATTCGGGGTTGTTGCGGGTGATCGCATTGGCGATGTCCTGCATGATCGTGGTCTTACCCGCCTTGGGCGGAGACACGATCAGCGCACGCTGGCCCTTACCGATGGGCATGATCAGGTCGATCACACGCGTGGTCAGCCGGTCCGGAGTGGTCTCCAGACGCAGACGCTGATTGGGGTACAGCGGGGTGAGCTTGGTGAAGTCCGGTCGATTCCTGGCCGCGTCGACCGGGCCGCCGTTCACGGTGTCCAGGCGGACCAGCGGATTGAACTTCTGCCGCGGGTTCTGGCCGCCCCCATCGCCCCCTTCACGGGGCACGCGCACCGCGCCGGTCACCGCGTCACCACGGCGCAGCCCGTTCTTTCGGACCATGTTCATCGACACGTAGACGTCATTGGGCCCGGCGAGGTAGCCCGAGGTGCGGACGAAAGCGTAGTTGTCCAGCACATCCAGGATGCCTGCGACAGGCTGGACGACATCGTCCTCACGCAGCTCGGTGTCGTTGCCGCCCTCGTTACCGCCGCCACGTTCACCGCGACGCTTACGATCCCGGAACCGGCGACCCCGACGTCCACCACGGCCTTCGCCGTCATCGTCGTCGTTGTTGTTCTGATTGTTGTTCTGGTTCGAGTTGTTGCGGTTCGACTCGTTGCGATCGTTGTTGCGATTGCCGTCGTTCTGGCCCGAGTTGTTGCGATTGTTGTTCCGGTTCGACTGCTCACCGCCCTGCTGATCGCCCCGGTCCTGCTGACGGGGAGAGTCCTGAGCGGGGGCTTTGTCGGCCTCAGGCTCAGCGGCCTTGGCTTCGACGGTCTTGGCTTCGACAGCCTTGGAATCGGCCTTGTCGCCCTTTTCGGCGGGCTGCTCGACCTTGCCGACCTGCTTGGGCTGCTCAGCGACGGTCTCGGCAGGCGCACCGGTCTGACGGGAGGCACTGCGGCGCTCACGGCGCCGGGGCCCGGCAGGGGCCCCTTCCGACGCGGGAGCGGCTGCCGGCGCATCTTCTGCGGCGCCACCGTCGCGGTCGGCACCGTTGGCCGGGGCACTCGACTGGCGTTCACGGATGGCGGCGATCAGGTCGCCTTTACGCATCCCCGAGGTGCCCTTGACGCCGACGCGGACGGCCAGCGCCCGCAGTTCGGGCAGCACCATCGAGGTCAGCGAAC
Organism: Mycobacterium sp. MS1601; assembly: GCF_001984215.1. NCBI lineage: Bacteria > Bacillati > Actinomycetota > Actinomycetes > Mycobacteriales > Mycobacteriaceae > Mycobacterium > Mycobacterium sp. MS1601. The sequence continues at coordinate 4,013,228 of NZ_CP019420.1, read as the reverse complement.
CGCCCGACTTGTCGGAGGCAACAGCGGCGGAGCCGCGGGATGCCGTCACGCCCGGCAGCTCGGTCTGAGTAGCGCTGTCAGCCGTGATGAGGTCCGTATCAGTCACGGATTTCCTTTCTTCCTCCACAGCGAGTCGTGTGAAGGGTTAGCTGCACTCAGCAAAACACTGAGCGCGACGTCTCACCGTCGGCTTCGCAGGCGGTGATCGCCGGGATTCGCGGCAAAGGGCGAACCGTCAGTCCACAAGTTGATCACAAGAAAGTTGGTGGTCGTCCTAGTGTCGGCGCAGAAGACGCTGCGATTGCCGGGACGGCACCGAGGATAACCCGCTTCCCCGACGGAAGCAAGAATGTGACGTCGGCGTGTGGCGCTGTGACCACACGTCAGACTCGGGCCGCTACTCCAGAACTCCAGCGAACTCCGTCGCCGATCTTCATTTCCTTGACGGTGAATCCATGTGCGGTGCCGTAGTCGATGACTTCGGCCGGCAATTCCTGCGTGGTGCTCAAGGCCATCACCGCAGGTCCGGCGCCGGACAGCACCGCTGCAATGCCACAACGGCGCAACACGGCCAGATATTCCGCCGACGCCGGCATGGCTGCAGCGCGCTGCGGTTGATGCAGGACATCCTGGGTGGCCGACATCAGCAACTCGGGCCGCTCCGTCAGCGCCACCACCAGCAAGGCCGCCCTGCTGAGATTGAAACGGGCATCGGTGTGGCTGACCTGTTCGGGCAGCACGGCCCTGGTCTCCGCGGTGGACGAGCGCACCTGGGGCACCGCCGAGAACAGATGGATGTCAGGATGAACCCGGATGGGCGCGGCCTGATAGACCGGCGAACCGCCGGCGCCGGTTTCGGTCCAGGACACCACTGCGCCGCCGAGCACCGCTGCGGCAGCGTTGTCGGGGTGCCCCTCGAACTCCGAAGACAGCTGGACCAGTCGCAGCGTATCCATGGTTACGGTATTCGCCTGCGCGGCAAGGCCATTCACCACAGCCAATCCACCCACCACCGCGGCGGCCGACGAGCCCAGCCCGCGGGAGTGCGGAATCACGTTGCGACAGCGCACGATCAGACCCTGAGCCCGCAAGCCGGTCTCGGCCAGGCCGCGTTGGATGGCGCGTACCACCAGATGCTCGGGCCCCAGCGGAACCTGCCCCGCCCCTTCGCCTTCGACCTCGACGACAAGACCGGAATCCGTTGTCTCGACGATGATCTCGTCGTACAACCCGACAGCCAGTCCGAGGCTGTCGAATCCGGGACCGAGGTTGGCACTCGACGCCGCGACTGTGGCGGTAGCGGTGAGCCCGGCGGGCAGGGTCTGCGGCATCGGCTAACCCAGCCCCAACTGGGCAACCACGGCAGCCGGATCAACAGGGACCGCGGTGACGGTCGGCATGCCCTTGAGGGCGGTGTCCGGATCCTTGAGACCGTTGCCGGTGACGGTGCACACCACCGTGGAACCCGGGGCCACCCACCCGTCCTCGACCGACTTCAGCAACCCGGCGATGCTGGCCGCCGACGCCGGCTCGACGAAGACGCCTTCACTGCTGGCCACGAGGTGATATGCGGCCAGGATCTCCTCGTCGGTGGCGGCCAGAAAGCGGCCACCTGATTCCTGCTGGGCGGCGACGGCGCCGTCCCACGACGCGGGTGCGCCGATTCGGATGGCAGTGGCGATGGTCTCGGGGTTCTTGACCGGCTCCCCCGTCACCAGCGGCGCAGCGCCGGCGGCCTGCGTGCCGAGCATCCGCGGCAGCTTGTCGGCCAGCCCGTCGCGGTGATACTCGCGGTAGCCACGCCAATAAGCGGTGATGTTGCCTGCGTTACCGACGGGCAGCGAGTGCACGTCGGGTGCGTGGCCCAGAGCGTCGACGATCTCGAATGCAGCCGTCTTCTGGCCTTCGATGCGGACCGGGTTGACGCTGTTGACCAGCGCGATGGTCGGGAAGTCCGCGGTCAGCTTGCGGGCCAGCTCGAGGCAGTCATCGAAGTTGCCGTCGATCTGGATGATCTTGGCGCCGTGCATCACCGCCTGGGCCAGCTTGCCCATCGCGATCTTGCCCTGCGGAATCAGCACGGCACAGGTGATGCCCGCCTTGGCGGCATAGGCCGCCGCCGAGGCCGAGGTGTTTCCCGTCGATGCGCACAACACCGCCTTCTGGCCGCGGGCCACGGCGTCGGTGACCGCCATGGTCATCCCGCGGTCTTTGAAGGAACCGGTGGGGTTCAGTCCTTCGACCTTCAAATGCACTGTGCAGCCGGTGTGTTCGCTGAGCCGCTTGGCGTGGATCAGCGGGGTGCCACCTTCGAGCAGCGTGATGGTGGTCCAGTCGTCGCCGATGGGCAACCGGTCCCGGTAAGCCTCGATCAGGCCCGGCCACGGCTTGTGGATCGGTGTGGTGAGGCTCATTCGCCCGCCCCTTCCATGCGCAGGACGCTGGCCACGCTGGACACCACGTCGAGTTCCTTCAACGCCGAGATGGTCTCCGACAATGCCTCATCGGTGGCCTGATGGGTCAGCACGGCGATGCGGGCACCCACCCGCAGGCCGCCCTCGTTGACGATGCCTTCCTGGCGCACCTCGGCAATAGAGACCTCGCGCTTGGCGAATTCCGCTGCGACCGAAGACAACACACCCGGCTGGTCCTTGACGTAGAGGCTGACGTAGTAGCGCGTCGGGATCACGCCGATGGACGCGATCGGCAGCTTCGCGTACTTGGACTCGCGGGGTCCACGGCCACCCTGCACGCGGTTGCGCGCCGCCATCACCAGATCACCCATCACCGCCGACGCCGTGGGGGCCCCGCCTGCGCCCTGGCCGTAGAACATCAGCCGGCCCGCCGCCTCCGCCTCGACGACGACGGCGTTGAACGCCCCGCTGACCGAGGCCAGCGGGTGGTCCAACGGCACCAACGCCGGGTACACGCGGGCTGAAACCCGTTGCTTGCCTTTGCCTGTGGTCAACCGCTCGCAAATGGCGAGCAGTTTGATGGTGCAGCCCAGGGCCTTCGCGGACTCGAAGTCCTCGGCGGTCACCTTGGTGATGCCCTCGCGGTACACGTCATCTGCGGTGACCCGGGTGTGAAAAGCGATCGAGGCGAGAATGGCCGCCTTGGCAGCGGCGTCATAGCCCTCGACGTCGGCCGTGGGATCCGCCTCGGCGTAACCGAGCGCACTCGCGTCGGCCAGCGCGTCGTCATAGCTGGCGCCGGTGTCGTTCATCGCCGACAGGATGTAGTTGGTGGTGCCGTTGACGATGCCGGCCACCCGCAGCACGGTGTCGCCCGCCAGCGACTGGGTGAGCGGCCGGATCACCGGGATCGCCCCGGCCACAGCGGCTTCGAAGTACAGGTCGACACGCGCCTTCTCGGCGGCCTGGGCCAACTCACCGGTGGACTGCGCCATCAGCGCCTTGTTGGCGGTGATCACCGACTTCCCGCGCTCCAGTGCGGTCAGGATGGCCTTGCGCGCGGGTTCGACGGGGCCCATGACCTCGACGACGATGTCCACGTCCTCACGCGCGACCAGGCCCTCGATGTCCTCGGTCAGCAGGTCCACCGGCACACCACGGTCGTCGGCGACCCGGCGCACACCGATGCCGCGCAGCACCAACGGCGCCCCGATGCGGGCGGCCAGGTCATCCGCGCTCTCCTCGATGATGCGCACGACCTCGCTACCGACGTTGCCCAGCCCCAGAACCGCTATGCCGACCGGCTTCTCTTCTGTGCTCATGGTTACCTCACTTCCAGACTCAACAGATCGTCGACCGTTTCCCGCCTCAGGATCAGCCGTGCCCGCCCGTCGCGGACGGCCACCACAGCAGGGCGGCCCAGCAGGTTGTACCGGCTCGACATGGAATAGCAGTAGGCCCCGGTGGCCGCCACGGCCAGCAGGTCCCCGGGCACCACATCGTCGGACAACCAGGTGTCCCGGACGATGATGTCTCCGCTCTCACAGTGCTTTCCGACCACACGCGCCAGCACCGGCTCGGCATCGCTGATGCGTGAGACCAGTCGCACGTCGTACTCGGCGCCGTACAGCGCAGGTCGGATGTTGTCGCTCATGCCGCCGTCGACGCTCACGTAGCGGCGGTGCTCCTCCGACGAGACGGCAACGTCTTTGACCGTGCCGACTTCGTAGAGCGTGATGGTGCCGGGACCGGCGATGGCCCGGCCCGGCTCGACCACCAGAGTGGGAGTCGGCAATCCGACGGCCGCCGATTCGTTCTCCACGATGGCCTTGAGCTTGTCGGCCAGGTCCTGCATGGGCGGCGGATTGTCTTGTGGGAGATACGAGATACCCAGGCCACCACCGAGATCGATGATCGACATCTGGGCGGTCTTGTGGACTCCGAACTCCGCGACGACATCACGCAGCAAGCCGATGACCCGGCGGGCGGCGACCTCGAAGCCGTCGACGTCGAAAATCTGGGAGCCCACATGGCAGTGCAGGCCCACCAGCCGCAGGTTCGCGGTGGCGAACACCCGGCGCACCGCCTCCATGGCAGCACCACTGACCAGCGACAGGCCGAACTTCTGGTCTTCGTGTGCGGTGGAGATGAACTCGTGGGTGTGCGCCGACACTCCGGGGGTGACACGCACCAGTACGTCCTGGACGACGCCGGCCGCACCGGCGATGCCCTCCAGGCGTTCGATCTCGATCTCGGAGTCGATCACGATGTGCCCGACACCGGCCTTGACCGCCGCGGTGAGCTCGTCGACCGATTTGTTGTTGCCGTGCACGGTGATTCGCTCAGCGGGGAACTCGGCGTGCAGGGCCACCGCGAGTTCACCGCCGGTCGCTACGTCCAGCGACAGACCTTCCTGGTGCACCCACCGGGCGATCTCGCTGCACAAGAACGCCTTCGAGGCGTAGTGCACGTAGTCGCCGCCACCGAAAGCCGATGCGATCTCGCGGCAACGTCCGCGGAAGTCGTCCTCGTCGATGACGAACAACGGGGTGCCGTACTCGGCAGCCAGCTCGGTGACGCTGACGCCTGCCACCGACACAACATCGTCCGCTCCGCGAACCAGGTTCTGCGGCCACACATTCGGGCCAGCAGCATCACCTCGTCGGGTGAGGCCGGCTTGGGCGGCACACCGGTGGCAGGCTGAGCGCTCACATGCGCTCCGGTGCGGTGACGCCCAGGATCGTCAGCCCGTTGGCGATCACCTGGCGGGTGGCCTGGCACAGCGCCAGACGAGCCGCGTGCAGATCGTTGGGCTCCTCGTCACCTTGAGGCAGCACCCGGCAGGAGTCGTAGAACCGGTGGTAGTCACCGGCCAGGTCCTCCAGGTAGCGGCAGACCCGATGCGGCTCACGCAGATTCGCCGCCGTCTTGAGCACGCGGGGGAACTCGCCGATGTTGCGGATCAGCGCACCCTCTTTGTCATGGGACAGCAGCTCCAGGTGCTCGGTGCTGGCGATCAGCCCGAGCTCGGCAGCGTTGCGGGCCAGCGCCGAAAGCCGGGCGTGTGCGTATTGCACGTAGTAAACCGGGTTCTCACTGGACGCCGAGGACCACAGTTCCAGGTCGATGTCGATGGGGGTGTCCACCGAGGACCGGGTCAGCGCATAGCGGGCGGCGTCGACGCCGAGGGCGTCGACCAGATCGTCGAGGGTGATGACGGTGCCGGCCCGCTTGCTCATCCGCACCGGCTGGCCGTCACGCACCAGGTTCACCATCTGACCGATCAGCACCTCAACGGTGTCGGGGTCATCACCCAGTGCCGCTGCGGCTGCCTTGAGGCGGGCGATGTAGCCGTGGTGGTCGGCGCCCAGCATGTAGATGCAGAGGTCGAACCCGCGCTGCCGCTTGTCCAGGTAGTAGGCCAGATCGCCGGCGACGTAGGCCGGGTTGCCGTCGCTCTTGATGACGACGCGGTCCTTGTCGTCGCCGAACTCGGTGGTGCGCAACCACGTTGCGCCGTCCTTTTCGTAGATTTTGCCGTTGGCCCGCAGCGCGGCGATGGCCTCCTGCACCCGACCGGAGGTGTGCATCGAGTCCTCATGGGTGAAGACGTCGAAGTCGGTGCCGAACTCGTGCAGCGATTCCTTGATGTGGCTGAACATCAGATCCACGCCGATGGACCGGAAGGTCTCCTGCTGCTGATCGGCAGGCAGGCTGAGCACCTCGGGCGCCTGCTGCAACACCTTGGCCGCGATGTCGGCGATATAGGTGCCCGCGTAACCGTCCTCGGGAGTGGGCGCTCCGGTGGCCGAGGCCACCAGGGAACGGGCGAACCGGTCGATCTGGGCGCCGTGGTCGTTGAAGTAGTACTCGCGGGTGACCGCCGCACCCTGCGTGGCCAGGAGCCGGCCCAGCGCGTCACCCACCGCAGCCCAGCGAGTGCCGCCGATGTGGATGGGCCCGGTGGGGTTGGCCGAGACGAACTCGAGGTTCACGTTGAGACCGTCGAGGTCGCCGGAGTTGCCGTAGGTGGTGCCGGCGCCGATCACGTCGTCGACGATGCGGCCCTGCGCGGCGGCGTCGATGCGCAGGTTCACGAAGCCGGGACCAGCGACGTCAGCCGCGGCGATTCCGTCGGCCGCGGTCAGCGCCTCTGCCAGCCACGCAGCCAGTTCGCGCGGATTGGCGCCGACCTTCTTGCCCAGCTGCAACGCCAGGTTGGTGGCGTAGTCGCCGTGCTCGGGGTTGCGCGGACGCTCGACGGTCACCGTGTCGGGAAGGGCGTTGGTGTCCAGGTCATGGGCGGCCAACACCGCAGCGGCGGTGCTCTTGAGCAGCTCGGCCAGGTCGGCGGGTGTCACGGGGGTCCATCCTATGGTCTGGGGTGGTCGCGGCCCGAATCGATTACCGTGGACAAACCACTCGCCTCGATGCGCTAGGCTGTGCAGGCCCAATGGCGCTGTTTCATCGCGCCCCCGTAGCTCAGGGGATAGAGCGTCTGCCTCCGGAGCAGAAGGCCGCAGGTTCGAATCCTGCCGGGGGCACCATCTCTACCTCTCTACCTGCAGAAATGTTCGAAACGTAAATCCTGGACCTATCCGCCACGAATATCGTTGCCCCAGGTAGTCGTCGTTGTTAATCACTGACGTTTCGCGAGATGCCCCCAGGATTCCTCAATCGATGGGATCAGAGAAAAACCCGCTGGTTCGTCGGTAGTAGTCAGTCGCGACCCATTGCTCGATGGTCGCCCGAAACTCGGTGTCGATCACATCGAGTTCGTCCCACACGCAAGTGCTGAACTGTTCATCGACTGATTGCCCAGCCTTGATCAGGTGTTGCCACGCGTCCCAGGAGTGCGCGATGCACTCAGTGAAGGTTCCCGCCATCGGAACGTACGAATTCGGCGCAGCGATGAACCACCCACCAGTCGGTGTTGGGTGTCCCCCGAGTTCACAGTGTTGCCAATAATCCTTCTGGCGGTAGTCGTTGTCGTCGTCGCGGTAGATCTTCGACGGCTTCCAATTTTGGCGTCGCTCCCCCGGCGTTGAGTTTGCCCACTTTGCCATCTGGGATGCATCGGCCATAAAGCGCCACAGAATGAACTCGGTCTCGACTAGTTGCCTAATCAAAGTCCATGCTGGGTAAACATTTCCATACGATGCCAGCTGATAAACCCCGGCCGTGAGCGCATTGTTGGTGACCGCTACAAGTGCCAGTGCGTCCAGAGAATCCTTGCACTCGGCCTGCAAACCGTTGACCGAACTCGCCTTGTGTAGGACGACCGCAGCTCTGTGCCAATAATCGACGAGCGCATATGCTGCTGTTTGCCGCGCATTCCGCATAATCGGATCTTCTGCGTACTTATCGGAGGCCGCGCGGGCACTAGCTCGATCAGTGATCTGTACGTCGTCACCCTGGTTCTTCAGCTGCACGTGGACGTCAGCCAGCACTTTGTTCAGGTGTCGACCGTCAAGCTTGCTGATCTCGCTGGCCGCTCCTAGCGCAAACTCGTGGGCAATTAGAGCGACCCCCGCCGCGTTGACTGAAATAGGCTCGCAAAAACCCTGGGAAATGATCGTGGTGACAAGTCTTTCCACCTGCTCAAGCTGATCAACGGGCACAATTTCTAGATTCAAGTACGCGTGCAATGCCAATAGCGTATCTTCGAGCGTCTTATCTGCCGCGTCGCGGAACATGCGAACCAAAATTGCCGCAACTGTGACGAGCGGACCCGATGCAATGATCAGCGCATCCGTATCTTGATTGACCATCGCCGTATCAATGCTGTCAGCAGACCCCTTCAGGTGGCCCAGCAGCAAATTGGCCCCGCGCTTTGCCATGGCGAGCTCATCTCGTCGCACAGCCGCATCGTAAGCGCTCACCCCGACATGGCAGACGACCGCCACTCGTGTGGCCCAACCGAAAGGCTGCATGCAGACCGCCGGTCTAGGTCCCAGTCGCTTCCACGACGCAGCCCATTGGTTCCGTATTCCGTCGAAGCGGCCACTTGCCAGCTCCCCAACGCTCCGACCTCGGCCGTGCCTATAGCGGCTGCAGACTTGCTGCAAACCGCGCGATGGAGGAGGTTGCACAGAGGGCCCATCATGACAAGCCTCGCCAAGTCTGCTGACGTCGATGCCAGTCGCCCGCCACAGAGTGCCGCGGGCAAGCCTGGATCTGGCAGCGTAGGCAGCGCTATGGATCGAAATCAGTCCGGAAAAGGACGAGTTTTGAACCTACGTGTTGCATACCTGCTCGAACCCACCGATGGCGGCTTCGACAACCCGTAGGGCACGAAATGCATAGTCCAGCAATCTATCTGGATTGCCTTCGACTGTCACTTGAATTGTTCCTGTCTTGCTGTCTGGAACATCATCCACAATGACGTGCTTGCTTCCGTAGGCTGACGCCCACGGCCTGGCGTGGGAGTAGCCACTGAGCAACTGCCACGTCTGCAGCAAGAGTTGTCCCGTATTCCAACCTTCACCAGCATCAAGCCCCGTCACCAGTGATCCTGCGAATTGGACAATGGACGATTCAGTTGCAAGTTGCTCCGTGTACTTCTTATTGGAGAAAGGGGCGGGTGGGGCGAGGAGCGTCGTAGCTTCCTGCAGGATCCAATCAATGCGTTGATCGAAAGTCGCCTGCATCCCAGCAACCTTCGCCATCTCGTCAGAGGGTCGCGCCTGATTAACTGGCTCAGCCGCAAGAAGATTGAGCCACTTGCGGTGTGACCTCAGATCGTTGTACTTGAATTCAAGTGCGCGAGCACGCCTTTCCTCTGTTGATCCACTCACCATCCAAAGCGCCGTGGAGCCGCCGTTGATCGCGGTTCGAATCAATGAGGCCTGCGCGTAGGGAAACGGCGCGTCATGGGTTTTCATGCTCCACGCCAAAAACCTGAGACTGTCGATAGCGCTGTACAGACACTGAACGACATCCTGTTGAAAGTTCCGCTTGATCGGGTGAAAGAAGGCATCGTCACCGCGTACCGGTGCTGTATCGGTGGCCTTGATCGACTGCAGGCGCTTCAGCGCTGCAATGGTTTGATCCTCTAACCACCCGATACCGTCATCTATGGACGGGGAGCTCGCCGTGTCGGTGCTTTCTGCCATGTCTCTCCAAATTTGTTGGTGGCGGAAATCTCGGCCCCGATCCTCGCACCTCGTACCGACACGTTGGCCTCAAGCGGACGACTTAACTTTCGCAGTCTCCTTCTCGGCTTGAGCCGCCAGCTCGGCGAGGGCATTGGCGCTCAGGTTCCCTGCCACAATCGCGTCACGTCCATCTTGGCTCTGTTGGTAACGCAGAGCCGTGTCGACGGTCTTGTGTCCCAGTGGGGCCATGTTCTCGGCAAGAGACGACACTGCTGCGTTTTTGGCGCCTGCGAACCGGCGCAGGTCCCGTGCTGAGAGATCGTCTCTGCCTATGGACTTTGCAGCCTTCTGGCGCACGTCTTTGTTGAACACTCGATCGTTGAGATGGCAGCCACCGCGAGCAGGCGCAAACAGAAGGGCCTCATCCTCTGTAGCGCCGATCCCCGTGCCGCTGACATTTCTGCCCTGGGCGCGGGCCGAGAGTAAGCCGCGCGCTGTGATGCCGAACGAGTCCGTCAGCGTGATGGTGGCTCGTCCATGGACGCGGCGATCCGGTTCAGCAACTCGGTGAGCGCGAGTTGTTCTGCGGGTTCGAGGATGCCGAAGAGATCCTCGGCGATGCGCAGGTAATCGCTGAGCCAGGCCTGTGCTTGCGCGGCGCCTGCGGCGGTGGTTGTCAGTCTCACTGCCCGCCGGTCAGACTGGTCGGCCTCGCGGCGCACCAGCCCGTCTCGGACCAGGGTTTCGACCAGTGTCGAGGCCGTGCCCTGGCTGATACCGACCGCCTTGGCCACATCGGCCAGCCGGACAGGCTGCAGCCGGTTCACCTCGGCGAGCAACTTCGACCTGGGCGTGGACACTCCGTGTTCGCCCAGCCGGTCGTCGAAGGCTCGTACCACCGACTTGCCCGCGCGGCCGAAGGCATCGGCGAGAGCGCCGGCCCGATTCTGCGCCGCCCCAAGGTCAGTCTTCGCGTCATCCATGTTGACGCCAGATTATCAATCCTCATATAGTTTGACATCGAACTATTTGAATGAGGAGAGTTTGAGATGAAAGTATTCATTACTGGCGGTAGCGGCTTTGTCGGATTGCGGGCCATCAGGCGTCTTGTCGACGAGGGGCATGACGTGAGCGCACTGGCTCGCAGCCCTCGGGCGGAACGACTCGTGGCCAGCGCAGGCGCAACACCCGTACCAGGCGATCTTGTCGATCTGGGCGGCCACGCAGAGCCGTCGTGGCTGCGTGCGCTTCGTGCTGTCGACGCCGTGGTTCATAGCGCTGCGTTCATGGAGTTCTGGGGTCCCGATGAGCTGTTTCGGCAGCGCAACCACGAACCGAGCGTTGCTCTGCACGCCGCCGCCGCGCGGGCCGGGGTTCGGAAGTTCGTTCTCATCAGCGCGGCGAGTGTCGCGACAGGCAGCCAGCGCGCGAGCACGGTCAGCGAAGCGACCGATGAAGGTCGACCCAACATCGCCTACAGCCGGGTGAAGCTGGCTACCGAACGGGCCTTGCTGCACACCGCGACACCGGGCATGAGCACGATCGCGCTGCGCCCACCATTCGTCTGGGGTGCGGGAATGCCGACGATCTCTCAGTTCGCCGACGCCGTGAGCACCGGCCGGTTCGCCTGGATCGACCAGGGTCGCCACATCATGGACACCGTTCACGTCGACAATCTGGTCGAGGCCATCTCGTGCGCACTCAAGCAGGGCCGAGCAGGCGCCAGCTACTACGTCACCGACGGCGCGCCGCTGGCAGTCCGCGACTTCTTCGTGCCCCTCCTCGCCACTGAGGGTGTCGACGTGAGCGGCGCCCGCAGTTTCCCGCGCGCCCTGGCATATCCGATCGGCGCGGTGATGGACGCGGGTGCCCGCCTTCTGCGGCGCCGGCAACCCCCGGCGCTGACCAACTGGATGACGTCCTTCATGGGCCGCGACCGGTCCTACGACATCACCGCGGCTCGCCGCGAGTTGGGCTACGCACCCGTGACCTCCCACGCGGAGGGACTCGCCGAGATGAGCGCCCTGCACGAAGCGGGGCAAGGACACCGATGACCTGCTGAGCTGGCGCGCACTCACGCCTGCATCGCGGGCGGCAGCACGGAAGAGGTTGCAATGCGATTGGTGTACAAGCGGATTCGGCCGAGCTGGTGCGATGCGGCCCGACAGCACACGCGCGAACGACGGCCGGCCCGGCCTGCGAGCGCCCACCGATACGCAGCCATTCGGACATGGCGGTACACCCGTGTCGTACCTTGAGGTCGATGCGCATCGCAGTGGTGGAAGACGACGACGGCGTGGGCGACGCCCTGGTCGACGCGCTCGCCGAGGTAGGTCATGCGCCGGTGCGCATGCGCCGAGGTGTCGACCTCCTGCTTGGCCACCGCGACGTCGACCTCGCGCTGCTGGATCTGGGCCTGCCCGATGCCGACGGCCTGACCGTGTTGCGCCAGCTGCGCGCAGTGAGCCAGATACCGGTCGTGGTCCTGACCGCACGCGACGACGAGCGTTCGGTGGTGCGGGCGCTGCGGGGCGGCGCCGACGACTATGTGGTGAAACCGGCTCGGCTCAACGAACTGCGGGCGCGGCTGGAGGTCGCCGGGCGTCGGCGCGCGGCCGGCGCCGAACCACCGGCGGACACCGTTGTCACCGGCGACATCGCAGTCGATCTCGGCGCGCGCCGGCTCGAGGTAGCCGGTCGGGAGGTGACCCTGACTCCGAAGGAGTTCGAGCTGCTCGCCTACCTGGTGAACCGCCGCGGTGAGGCGGTCAGCCGACAGCAGCTCATGGACGCCATCTGGGGTGACGCCTACGTGGCGATCTCACGCAGTCTCGACGTCCACATGACCGCGCTGCGCGCCAAGCTCGGCCGGGAGGGCGTGATCACCACCATCCGCGGCTACGGGTACCGCTGGGGCGCATGACGTGTGGCGACGCGTTCTGCTGGTCCTGCTGGCGTACTCCACCGTCGTGGTGGTGGGACTGGCGGTCCCGCTGGCGCTGACGGTCGGCCGGGAGCGGCTGCAGCGCTTCGGTGAGAGCCGCTTCGCGGCGGCATCGTATTTCGCTGGTCTGGCGGCGCGCGATACCGATCCGGGTGGCTCCGACCTGCAGCAGGCGCTCGACCGCTACTACTGGCTTTACGGCGAGGCCGTCCTCGTCGTGGATCGCAACGGGCGACCGAGGGCGTCTGCCGGCATGACGCCCGGCACCGCAGACGTCGACCGCGCCGTCGCGCAGGCGCTACGCAACCAGCGCAGCGCCTTGCCCTCCTCCCTGAGTCCCTGGTCGCACCCCGAAGCGTTGATCGCGGTCCCGGTGGGAACCGGCACCCAGGTGGATGGCGCGGTGGTGCTGCGAGCTTCCACCGTTGCCGCGGCGGCCGACGTCGGCCGGGCCTGGGCGGTGATCGCCACAGGCGCGGGCGGGTTGCTGCTGCTGGCGTCACTGATCGCCGTGGTGCTCTCACGCTGGACGGTGCGTCCGGTGACCGCGCTGTCCGAGCGGGTGCACGCACTCGGAGACCAGGTTGTGGACCCACCCCCGGGCCCGATCACCGCTGCCGCACCGGCGGCCGCCGCGTACGCGGGTCCACCGGAGGTGCGCGAACTCGCGCGCGTCTTCGACACCATGGCCGCCGATGTGGAGGCCGCGGCGGCCGCCCAACGGCGGCTTGTCGCCGACTCCGCCCACGCACTGCGCAACCCGTTGGCGGCGTTACGGTTCCGACTGGACACTCTTGGCCTGGGATTGTCGGGCAAGTCGGCCGAGACACACCACAAGGCCATCCGCGAAGTCGACCGCCTCAGCGGTGTCGTCGCAGACCTGCTGACGTTGGCCACCGCGGAATCCACCCCCGCCGACCGCGTGGCCCCCCGCTGCGAGGTGACCGCGGTGCTGGCCGAGCGGTGCGACTCCTGGATGGATGCCGCGACGCAAGCCCAGATGACGATCGTGGTGCGCGCACAGCAACCGGCGACAGCCGCCATCGACGGCGACGACCTGGGCAAGATCGTCGATATCCTGCTGAGCAATGCCACCGCCTATGCCGGGGCCGGCGCTGAGATCGAGATCGGCTGCGCCACTGACGGCTCCAGCACGCAAGTATGGGTCAGCGATACCGGAGCCGGCGTGCCCGCAGCCGAACTCGAACGACTCTCGGACCGCTTCTTCCGGGCTTCCAGCACACGTGGACAGGGCACCGGACTCGGACTCGCCATCGCCCGCGCACTCACCGAGCGGGCCGGCGGCAGATTCGGCATCAGCGCGGGCCGGCCGGCCGGCCTGCGGGTCGAGGTCGTGCTGCCCAGTTCACCCCAAGAGTCCTAAGGGACTGTAAGGAACACCCGCAACAGCTTCCGGCCGAGCTGTGACTGCGTTCACAGTGGACGACAGCAGTCGTAACCAGCAGAGGAGCTGTTATGAGCAACCCGGCCACCACAGCGGTAGGGCCAGACACACCGAGATCGTCCCCAGCGGCCACCCGCCGCGCCATTCTCAACACGTTGCGTGGATCGTCGGGCAACCTCGTCGAGTGGTACGACGTCTACGTCTACACGGTGTTTGCAACGTATTTCGAGAATCAGTTCTTCGACTCCGCGGACAAGAACTCGACGATCTACGTGTACGCGATCTTCGCCGTCACGTTTGTCATGCGCCCGGTGGGGTCGTGGTTCTTCGGCCGGTTCGCCGACCGCCGCGGCAGGCGGGCGGCACTGACCTTCAGTGTGTCGCTGATGGCCGCGTGCTCGCTGGTGATCGCCCTTACGCCGGGCCGGGAGAGCATCGGTGTCTGGGCGGCAGTGATCCTGGTGCTGTGCCGGTTGGTGCAGGGTTTCGCCACCGGCGGTGAGTACGGCGCTTCGGCCACCTATATGTCCGAGGCTGCGACCCGGGAGCGACGCGGCTTCTTCTCCTCGTTCCAGTACGTCACCCTCGTCGGTGGCCACGTCCTGGCTCAGCTGACCCTGCTGGTGATGCAGACCTTCCTGGACCGCGAGCAGATCGAGGAATTCGGTTGGCGTATCGCGTTCCTCATCGGCGGCGTGGCCGCGGTGGTGGTGTTCTGGCTGCGCCGGGCCATGGACGAGTCGCTGACCGAGGAACAGCTGGAGGCGGTGCGCCGCGGTGAGGACCAGGCATCGGGGTCGCTGCGCACCCTGCTCGTCGACCATTGGCGGGCACTGCTGACCTGCTTCACGGTGACCATCGGCGGCACCATCGCCTTCTACACCTACAGCGTCAACGCACCCGCCATCGTCAAGAGCACCTACGAAGACCATGGCATGACCGCCACCTGGATCAACCTGATCGGCCTGACGTTCCTGATGGTGATCCAGCCGATCGGCGGGTTGATCAGCGACAAGGTGGGCCGCAAACCGGTGCTGATCTTCTTCGGTGTCGGCGCGGTGCTCTACACCTACGTTCTGATCACCTTCCTGCCGCAGACCACCTCGGTGGCCGCGTCGTTGACGTTGGTCTGCGTCGGCTACATCATCTTGACCGGCTACACGTCCATCAACGCGATCGTGAAGGCCGAGCTGTTCCCGGCCCGGGTGCGCGCACTCGGCGTCGGGCTGGGCTACGCACTGGCCAACTCGGCCTTCGGCGGCACCGCTCCGCTGATCTACCAGGCCGCCAAGGGCGGTGGCCACGTCCCGTGGTTCATCGCGTACGTGACCGTGGTGATCGCCATCTCGCTGTTGGTCTACATCTTCGTGCTGCGCAACAAGTCGGAGACGGCGCTGGACCGCGAGCAGGGCCGGGCCTTCGTCTGACGGCCTAGATTGAGAGCGTGTTCGACCGACGGACGGCCCTGCGCGGCGCAGCACTCCTGGCTGCGGCGTTGGTGTGCCCGGCATGCCAGGGCCGTCCCGACGTCGAACTGCGCCTGGCGGCGGGCGAATCAGGGGGGTTCTTCTGGGAGTTCTCCGGTCTGCTCGCCGCCGCCGCGCAGCGGGCCGGGACGGACCGCATCGTCCCGGCGCAGTCCGGCGGGTCGGCCGACAACCTCGAGGCATTGCACTCCGGCCGGGCCGAGCTGGCGCTGAGCCTCATCGACACCGTCTACGAGAGCCGCTACCGGTCGCAGGTGACAGCCATCGGTTGTGTCTACGAGAACTACTTCCAGGTGGCGGTACGCAGCGACTCGCCCGTCGTCTCGTTGGGAGACCTGCGGGGCCGCACCGTCAGCATCGGTGCGCCGGGATCGGGTGCCGAGACGTTGTCGCAGCGGGTCCTGGCCGCGGGCGGGCTCGAGGTGCCCGGTGCCGTGCGGGCGGTCGCGCTGTCCATGCGGGACGCGGCCGCCGGTCTGGCCGACGGCACCGTCGACGCCGCGATGTGGGCGGGCGGCTTGCCCACTCCCGCGTTCGGGGCCGACGAAGACGCCATCCGGTTGGTGGATCTGACGAGCGTGGTGGGTGAGCTCCGGAAGCGGTTCGGGACGGCCTACGAGGCGGTGCCCGTGCCGGCGGGCGTCTACGGCGACCACGGCGCCGTCACCACCGTGGGTGTGGCCAATGTGTTGCTGGCACACCGCGATGTAGCCGACAAGGCCGTCGCAGGTGTCGTGGACCTGCTGATCGACGATTCGACGCAGCTGGTCCCGGCTCAGGCGGTGGGAAGTCAGTTCCTCGACGTGCAGTCGTTGATCCTCACCGGAGACATCCCCCTGCACCCCGGTGCGGTGCAGGAGTACCGCCGCAGGCACGGGTGACCGCCAAACTGTGAAGCCGCTGTGTCCTTGCCGGGAGTAGCCGCACAGACCGCTGTGGACCACAGTTGGAGTGCCGATCCCTCGATACCGTGATCGCAACGGCGACGAAGGATGCTGATGCCCGACTACAAGAATCTGCTCTGCTCTGGGCTGGCGGTGATTTCCGTGAGCGCAGCTCTGTTGGGTGGCAGTGCTGCCGTGGCCGGCGCCACCAAGATCTCCGCGAACCCTTCCCAGGTTTCCACCAGCTCCGGAGCAGGCAGCCAGGTACGGACTGCGGCGGTTCAGGGCGACGTCCGCAACTCTGGAACTCAGGGCGATATCCGCGGCGGCATCAAAGCCGTGCCGGGTGTGAAAGCGCACGCGATGCCGACACCCAACTCCTGCGATCCGGAGTACGAATACACCTGCGACGACTGAGCAATCACTGCGGGTTGTCCAACAGGTAGTCCTGCACCGGGATCGGTGCGTTGGCCAGGTAGCCGACCGGGAGCAGCACGTCACCTGCGGTGCTGTTGTAGTACACGTCCCAGCGGTGGTAGGCCCGAAACGCTGACGGGTCCGCGGCGATGACGGCGGCGTAGTCGCCGATCGCACGGACGTAGCGGTTCGAATTGTTGTACTGGTACAGGGCGGCGTCAGGGTTGGCCGAAAAGCCCTGTGCGGCCAGGAAACGTCCCGCGGCCATGATCGCGTCACGCGGCGCATGGATGTCACCGCCGCGGCCGTACATGGCGAAGGTCGAGGGCAGAAATTGCATGGGCCCCTGCGCTCCCGCGGTGCTGACTCCGTCGATGCGGCCGAACGCGGTTTCGACGAAATTGATGGCGGCCAGGTAGTTCCAGCCCACCCCGGTGACGGACGCCGCCTCGTGGTAGTAGCTGAGCAATTGCCCAGCCGCCGGGGGCGCGGTGATCCGCCATGCCGGCAGCGTCGGTTTACCACGGCCCATCGCCGAGAGTTCTCGTCGCGAATCGATGTTGCGGTCATATACCTCCAGCAGCGCCGCCGGAACCTGCGTGCGGGTAGTGCCGTCCCATTCCGGGTGACGCGCCAGCACGCGGTAGGCCAGCTGCTGGCGGCGCGCCGCCGCTACCTGATCCGATTCGGATGAGGCGGGGTCCCGCAGTGTCTGCTCATCGGCGGTCAGACCTCTGGCCAGCTCAGTCGGGTCTGCTGCCAAGCGTGGCTGCGCCGTGTCCGGCGGCGTCGGTGCACTGACCTGCATCGGAGTCGACGGCGCCGAACTGATCGCCGGCGCCGGCGGATTCGAGCAACCCACGACGACCGTCGCTGCCAGGACGACGGTCGCCACACGAACTCGGGCTCCGAGTGCAACCACGTACAGTAGCCAAATCGTCAAATCCACCCACGTCAACCGCCGCCGCCGGCCCCGCTGGTGGTGGCCGGTCTGCGTCGTACTGATCGCCGTGGTCGGCACTCCCCCGGCGTCGGCAACGCCATCGGCTGTGATCTCCGAGGGCAGCGCGCAGATCCTGCAGGCGATGCTGGCAGCCACCGCGGCGTCCTCCGATGCGGACACCGTCTCGCGGCAATTCCTGGGAACTCCGTACGGTGCAAACACTCTGGTGGGTTCTGCCGATGTTCCCGAAGAGCTGGTGATCGAGCTCGAGCGGGTGGACTGTTTCACCTACGCCGACTACGTCGAGGCTCTCAAACGGGCCGATACGCCTGACGAGTTCACCGACAGTCTGGTCGACGTGCGCTATCGGGACGGCGTTGTCAGCTTCGCGACTCGTAAGCACTTCTTCACCGACTGGTCGGCCACCACACCCCGGTTGGCCACCGACGTCACGGCAAGCCTGAGCGACGCGGCTCTCGATGTCGAGAAGAACCTGAACCAGAAGGATGCCGGCGGGGTGTATCTACCGGGCCTGCCCGTCGTGCCGCGCACCGTGACCTACGTGCCCAGCGGCGCCGTCGACGACTCCGTCGTAAGCAGGCTGCGCACCGGGGATTACATAGGCGCCTATGCGCGAGACGGCGGCCTGGACGTCACCCATGTCGGGATCTTCGTCCAGACGCCCGATGGCCCGGCGCTTCGCAATGCCTCGTCGAAGCGCTCCGACAACCAGGTGGTGGACAGCGCGTTCTACGACTACGTGGCGACCGTGCCCGGCCTCGTGGTGCTGCGCCCTACCCGCTGAGTTTGCTAAGACGATGGTGCACTCGAAATCCAACCCGGCGAGAGGTTCCATGGGATAGTTGACGCCAGCGTAAACATCGCGGAGAACTCGCAACCATGGGGGATTAGCTGCCATGACCATCTCAGCTCTCGGCGGGCATGCCGATCCTGGTGCACCCGCTCCGGGCCGGTACGCCAGGTACGTCGGCCGGGTCGGTATCCTCGCCGTCGCGTTGGGCGTGTTCGGGGCGGTGGCCTCACCGGGCGCGGGGTGGGCCGAAGCAGAAACCTCCACCGCGGATGCGTCCAGCACATCGTCGTCGGATACCGGGTCACCCGACTCCGGCGCCTCCTCGGACACCACCTCCGACGATGCTGCCGACACCGACACCACCGACAGCGACGACGCCGGCAAGGACGAAGCCGAAGACGACGACACCCTCGACGAGGGAGCCACTGAAGAGGAATCCGTTGAGGAAGAACCCGCTGAAGAAGACGGCCCGGACGATGAAGCCTCCGAAGACGACAGCGACGAGGTAGCCGAAGACGACGCCGAAGTCGGCCAAGAGCCCGCGGAGTCCACCGAGCCCGTCGAGGAGTCAGCGTCGGATCCCACCGAGGAGCCCGTCGAGGAGCAGGCTGCCACGGAGGCGGAGCCGGTCAGCGAGGACGTCGAGGCACAGCAGGACGCACCCGTCGCCGAGATCACCCCATTCCACGCCACCACAGCGCAGCGGGCCACGACCAACCTGCTTGAGGATTGGGGCAAGCAGATCGGCACCGCGCTCGGTCTGCCCACCCCTGCACAAGTGCAGGAGCGGATCAATGCCGCGGTGGTGCAGTGCCTGTGCAGCGCCATCACGGGCATCCAGCAGTTCTTCAGCAACCAGATGTCTTCCGGTACAACAGATTCGCCGGCCAATCCCCTGCAGAACACCGTGCTGTGGACGGCCTTGGCGTGGGCCCGGCGCCAGATCGACTTCGCGGTCGCTGCGTTCAACCGCTCCCCCATCGGTCAGACGATCACCATGATCAACAACCGGGTGAACGACTGGCTCGACACCGAGGTGTACAACTCGCCGTGGGGCCGCGAGATCTCGGCGACCGTCGGCGCGTTCCTGCAGTCCTGCGCCGATTCCACCGCGCTCCCGGAGGAATTCGACCGGACCGTGGTGGTGTCCGGCTTGAACGAGCCGACGGATTTCGACTTCATCATGGATCCCGACGACCCGGACCACATCCACGCCGTCGTGATCGCCGAAAAGTCCGGAGCCATCAAGGTTTACGACATGCACACCGGCGTGGTCACCACTGTGCTCAAGCTCAACGTGGTCACCGCGGGCGGCGAACGCGGACTGATCGGCATCGAGGTGGATCCGAACTTCTGGGCCGAGGGTGAGGCGGGCTACCGCACCGTGTACGCCGCCTACACCGGGGCGGACAACTACGATCGCCTCTCGAGCTTCGTGATGTCGCCGTCGCTCACCGAACTCGGCTCCGAAACCCTGCTGGTGAAATCGACCGAGCAGGCCAACGACTTCCACCATGGCGGTGAGCTCGAGTTCGACCCCACCGGCCAGTACCTCTACTGGGCCGTGGGCAACAACACCAGACCTTCGGAGAACTCCCAGGACCTGACCAACATCCACGGCAAGATCCTGCGGCTGAACCGCGATGGCTCGGCCGCCGCGGGCAACCCGTTCATCACCGATTCCAACGAGATCACCCAGCGGATCTACGCCTACGGCCTGCGCAACCCGTTCCGGTTCGGCTTTGATCCCGATACCGGGGCCCTGCTGGCCGGAGACGTTGGCGAGGGCTCGTGGGAAGAGCTCAATCTCATTGTGGCAGGCGCGAATTACGGTTGGCCGGCGGCGGAGGGGCCGTGCGACAACTGCGGTTACGTCAACCCTCTTTACGCTTATCCGCACGCCCAGCCCACCAACAGCGGTTCCATCACGTCCGTGCTGGTTCTCGACGACGATTCGACACCGGCGGGGCAACGCAAAGTTCTGATCGCCGACTACTCGCTGGGCTGGATCCGCGAACTGACCTTCGACGACGAGTACTCGAGCCTGATCAGCGAGCGCACCTTCGACAGCGCGGCCGGCGCTGCCGTCAAGCTCACCCAGGCACCGAACGGCGACATCTACCAGCTGAACATCTACCCCGGTGTGTTGTCGGTGATCGCCCCGTCGGGTGGTAACCGGTCACCGGTCGCAGTCATCGAGGCCTCAACCACATCCGGAGCCGGAAACCAGCTCCAGGTCGACTTCTCGGCAGGACAGTCAAGCGATCCGGACGGTGATCCGCTGACGTACCGCTGGGATTTCGGCAACGGCCAGACCTCGACGGTTGCCGATCCCACGGTCGTGTTCACCAACTCCGGTACCTACACCGCGTACACCGTCACCCTCACCGTCAGCGACGGTGAGAAGCAGAATGTCACGACGCAGCGCATCGTCGTCGGAAGTACCCCTCCGGCAGCTGATTTCGAGGTCACCAGTCCCGGTGGCTACAACTACAACGCCGGCGACACGGTGACCTTCAGGGCCGAGGCCGACGACGTTCAGGACGGCACGCTGCCCGCCAGCGCGTACACGTGGACGGTCGAGTTCCACCATGCCGACCACAAGCACCCGTTCCTGGCCGACATCACCGGGCCGGATCTGAGCTTCCGGGTGCCCACGGATTACGACCAGCTGGCCAACACCTACTACAAGGTGATCTTGACGGTGACCGACAGCAGTGGTCTGACCACCACCACCGTCAAGGACGTCCGCCCCAATCTCGTCACGCTCACCTTCGGCGCCAATGATCCCGAGGCGCGGTACACGATTGACGGAATTCCGCATACCGGAACGTATTCGGAGCAGTCAGTGGTGGGAGTCACCAGGACGCTCGGGGCCATCTCACCGCAAACCATCGGAGGTCAGCAGATGGTGTTCGGTTCCTGGTCCGACGGCGGAGCAGCCACCCACACGGTGGTGGTTCCGGGTTCCGACACCAGCTACACGGTCAACTACGTGTCCTCGGCGTTGTGACTCAGCAGCAACCGCAGGCCCTGCCCCGCCACGCTTCTCGGCCTTCGCGAACGGCCACTGCGGCGATCACCAGGCCCGCCACCGGGTCGGCCCAGAACCAGCCGAGGGCGCCGTTGAGCACCAAGCCTGCGAGCACCACCGCCGAGAGATAGGTGCACAGCAACGTCTGTTTGGAATCGGCCACCGCGGAGACCGACCCGAGTTCTCGGCCCGCCCGCCGTTGCGCGTACGACAGCACCGGCATGATGGCGAGACTGACTGCGGTCAGGACGATTCCGATGGTGGAATGCTGCGCCTCCCCCACTCCCGCCAGCGCTCGTACGGCGTCGACGGTGACGAATGCCGCCAGCCCGAAGAACGACAGGGCAATGACGCGCAAGGCGGTGCGTTCCCGCGCCTGTGGGTCACCTCCGGCGAACTGCCAGGCCACCGCCGCCGCCGAGGCCACCTCGATCACGGAATCCAGACCGAAGCCGATCAGGGCGGTGGAGGACACGCGCGCACCCTCGGCAAGAGCCACGGCGGCTTCGACGACGTTGTAGGTGATGGTGGCCGCCACGAACCACCGGATCCGGCGGGAAAGCAGTTGCCGCCGGTCGTCGGTGAGAGTCACGCGCAGCCACATCCGCAGGGGGCCCCGCCGCTACCTGGGCACTCGCAGTGGGGATCCACGGCGAGAACCAGTCCCATCAGATCCTCGAGGGCATGTCCGATGCGCGAGTCGGCCAGTTCGTATCGGGCCCGCCGACCTTCGGGCACCGACACCACCAGGCCACAACCACGCAGGCATGCCAGGTGGTTCGACAGGATCTGCCGCGAGACGCCGAGCTGTTCGGCCAACTCGGCGGGATAGCCGGGTTCACGATTGAGGCTCAGCAGGATCCGTGCTCTGGTGGAATCCGACAGCGCGTGCCCGAAGCGGGCGAGCGCCTCGGTGTGGGCCACGGTTTGCATGCGGCCGACAGTACACCATTTTCTTTATTCAGAAAATGCTGAACTCTGGACCCATCGGTTCACCTCGGCAGCTACCGTCATCACATGGCCGGGGTCGGGCGGCGTGAGTTTCCGCAGTTCTTCTGCATCGTCCACGGCGCGTACCTCAGCGGAATCCGACAAGCCGAAAGCCTTTTCGGCTATACAGATGATTCACCCGCACCAGCCGGCCGCAAGGCGCCCTGAGCGCACTCGTACTCAACCAACGAACCGGGAGATGAACTCGACGGCCACCTCGGCAACCGATTCCCACCCGTGGTCGATAGTCAGCGAGTGGCCTCTGCCAGGGATTTCGACGATCTCGGTGACGCCGGGATTCTTCGCCTGCCGCTTGTAGGTGGCCTTGGCGATCGCCCAGGGCACTTGATGATCCTGCTCACCGGAAACGATGAGCATGGGCCCACGATCGGGGTTGGTCGCATCGGCCTTGGCCTCACTGCGCGGATCAAGGTTGGCCAAGGCGGCCTCAAAGACCGGGATACCGGAACCTGGTACGTGGTACTGCTGGTAAAGCTGGTGGGCCTCTTCCTCGGACACGGCATTGGCGAAGCCGAAACGGAACTGTTCGAAGGTCAGTGCCACCGCGCGATGCCGGTTGGCCGGATTGAGCAACACTGGCGCCGCCGCTTTCAAGGCCGTTGCAGGCAGTGGCAGCACACCGCGGGTGGGCGCGGGATCGATGGCGACGGTCGCAGAACTGAGTCCGCGACCCGCCAGGATCTGCGCCAACAGCCCCCCGAAGGAATGACCGACCACCGCGGGTTTGCGGTCAAGGCGGTCGATCACAGCTGCCTGGTAGGCGGCGACATCGCCGATACCCTTTCCTGCGAACACCGATGGGTCCTGTCGGGCTGCCTCGATGGTTTCCGGGTCGTCGGGCCAGCCCGGCGTGACGGGTGCGTAACCCGCAGTGTGAAAGTAGGTCGCCCATCGGTCCCAACTCGAGTCCAACAGCCACAGGCCGTGAACGAACACCACCGGCGTGCGGCCCGACGCGTTGGCATCGGCAACCTCGCGGAGCTCCATTTGCGTCAAGTCGATCGTGGTCATGACATCAATCCGGCGGCAGTGGGCAGGGGACCGACGGCGCGCCGGCTTCGAACCGCGGACACGATTTCAGCCATCCCGAGGATGAGCAGCCACCAGCCTGACACCAGCGTAAGCACGTCCAGTGACGAAAACGGATAGGCCAGTAGAACGAACCCAGCCGCCAAACTCAGTACACCACTGACGATGATCCACCCGCGACCAGGAAGTTCCGGATCCGTTACTCCGGACACTGCCTGCGCCACGCCTCGAAAGATCATCCCGACACCGATCCAAATCGCCAGCAGAAGAACCGAATCCGCGATACTGCGGAAGCACAGAACTGCCAGCACGACTGAGCAAACACCACTGACGAACATCAGTACTCGACCCGTTGTCGAGGCGAGCGGTAACGCGAACGCAAGAACAATCTGCGCCACTCCACCGACTGCGAGGTAGGCTCCGAACAAGATGGCCGCCGCAAACACACTGGCATCAGGCCACACGAGAATCAACGTGCCAAGAACAGCGGCGCAGAGGCCGTAAAGCAGCAGGATCTTCCACAATTGCTGCGAGCCATCTGATTTCGTCTCCACACCGTCTCCCCTCGTACTTCCGCCGCCGTCCGCGACACTGATTGAATCTTCGTTTGCCCCGGCGCCGGAGTCGATGTACGCAGTGCCAATCAAGGAGGCGCGCCGGTGTGATGAAGCACAATCTGATTCAGTGACCGCGGTCGACGATCTCGAAAGCCAAACACAGTTCGGCAAGATCCCTCGGTACCGAGAGCGAGCGCGCCGCACGCTCTTCGATGCGCTTGAGCCGATATCGCACGGTGTTGGGGTGGCACACCAGTCGCGCGGCGGCTTCCTGCACCGAGCCACCAACCTCGGCCCAGACCCGGAAAGTATCGAACAACACCTCGCGTTCCATCGGCGGAAGATCATCGAATCCGCCGAGCACCACTGTGGCCAGTTTTGTCGCAACCTCGGGCGCGCTGATGGCCGCCACACCGAGCACGCTGTTCTCGAAGAGCGCCACCTTATTCTCGCCACGCCGTCGGGCAGCACGTGCCGAGTGCGCAAACCTCAGCGCCTGAGCGGTATCAGCGAGATCGTCAAATCGGGGACTCACACCTACTCGCGACGTCGAGATACGTTCCAGGAGACCGATCGTCGCGTCATGGATGTCGTCGGTGGGCACTCTGGCGATGCCGATCTGGACATCGGGCAGCAGGCGCCACGCGGAGAACACGTCGATGCTTCGCAGCATCGACGCCACGCCCGGGAGTGCCTGTCTGCCGATCATCGGCACTGACGCGGCCACCACGATATAGGGGCCGTCAGCGGGGATACGCAGCAGCTGCGCCACCTCCCACAGAGAGTGGTCTCTGGACAGCCGGCCTTCCAGCAGCGCTTCGGCTAACGCGGCACGCTCTGCTTCGTCGTCGAGCACCTGCTGCATCGACTGATTCCGGTACGCACCGACCATCGTGTCGGTGTAGCGATCCTGGGCTTGCCAGAACAGTTCCGTGGCGCGCAACAACGTCTCCGCGCTGATCTCCGGGGAGTTCTGCGACAGTTCGATCAACACATTCCACATCTCGTGCGAAGCCACCCGGAAGGCATGCATGACCGACGGCAGTGGTACTCCCGCAGAAGCACGGGCGTTACCCGTGGTGACCGCTGGCGTCGTGTCGAAAACCTGCGCCTGTTCCAATGCGGCAAAGACGAACCGCAGGTTCGTAGTGGTATCCGCAAGCAACCTCTCGTCAGTTATCACAGAGGTGACGCGGTAGAACTCGACCTGCGCGCGAATGGCAGTGACCACACGTTGGGCGAGTTCATCTAACCGACCGCCCAAAGAGGCGCCGATTGCCGCAATCTGAGCCTCTATATCGCCGGCCGCCACGATGTTTCAGACTAGAACCTGCGACAGCTTAAGGCACTGTGATCAGGCACAACCAGACCGAGCTCACGTTGTCACAGGCTCCATGGACCAGGCGAACCTGGATCGACAACCATCGAGTCACGACAGATCAGACGACCAAAGACGCTGTGTAACTGTAAGTCTCCGAGCCGAGAGCAGGACGATGATCACCAATCCGATACAGGTGTCGATCTTCAACGCTGTCGCCGATGCCCTGCCGTTCGGGCTCGACAAGTCCAAGGTCGACGTCGTCGAAGCCACCGCCTATTCGCCGAGCCCGATAGCGATCCACGACTACGCCGTGGGGATCATGGCCGCCTACGGCGGCGTCGTCGAGCATCTCGGTACCCAGCGCGGCCTACCCGACCAAACGATGTCCCTGAACCGGCGGCACTGCGGGCTGGCCTTGAACTCCGGGCAGATGCACTTCCTCAACGGCTACGGCACGCTGATGGACACGTGGCCCATCGGCCCGGACAACGGCACCTACCGCACTGCCGACGACAGATACGCCACCATGATCGGCCTGCACCCACATTTGCGCGACAAGCTGCTCGGATTCCTGGACTGCGCCAACTCCGCCGCGGCCATCGGCCGGTCTGTCCAGAAGCGGTCATCGTCGGAGCTCGAGGAGGGCGCCGCAGCTGCCGGTCTGGCATTGGGGATCGTGCGGTCTCCCGACGAGTGGCTGGACCACCCCCAGGGCGCCGCAACTGCCCAGCGTCCCATGGTCGAGCTGAGGTCCCGGGGATCGGGCGGCACACGCCGGCTCCGCGAAGCTTTCCGCCGCCCCCTCGACGGAGTGCGGGTGGTGGAGCTGACCCATCTAATTGCGGGCCCGACGATAGGCAAGCTACTGTCCGAACAGGGCGCCGACGTAATCAAAGTACAACCACCCATGGGTGATTGGGTTCTTCCGCTGTGGCTCGACGTCAGCTGGGGCAAGCGCAACATCGCACTCGACATCAAGAGCAAGTCTGGGATGGCGCGCCTGGCCGCCCTGCTCGCCGACGCCGACGTGCTGGTGTCGAGCCAGCGGCCCGAGGCATTGGCCCGACTCGGCCTCGACTTGGACGGCTTGAGTCGCGTCAACCCGGACCTGATCTTCACGCAGGTGTCTTGCTACATCCCAGATTCACCATGGGCAGCCCGACGCGGGTTCGAACAGATAGCCCAGTCAGTCACCGGCGTCATGCACGCCCACTCTGAAGATCTGCCTGCGCCCACGGTGGTGTCGGTTCTGCTGAACGACTACCTGACCGGGTATCTCGGCGCAATCGGAACCATCGCAGCGCTGTCGGCACGCGAACAAGCTGGCGGCTTCTGGACCGTAGTTGCCTCGCTCACGAAATGCGCGGCAACTTCATTGTCGACACTGCGGCCGGCTGACTCCGAGCCGTATGCCCCTGCGAGCACACAGGACCTCATTGACTTCGCGATCGATCAGGCCTCGCCTTCCGGCGTCTTCACCAGGCTGGCACCCACGGTGGCGTTCAGCCACACGCCGTCCTATGTGAGGCGGGCGACGAACTGGCCGGGAACCTCGCCGGACACGGTCGACTGGGAAGCCGACGATGCCGAATCTGACGTTCCTCATGTCCCCTCGGTGCTTGCGCGCAACGGCGCCATCCGCAATCTGGTGCCGTGCTACGGCATTGAGGACCGCGGCGACGGCGGTGGCGGTCTGAGCCTTGCCTCTCCCCTGCTGATGAAGCTCGTGCAGGAGTCGCGGCAATTCTGACCGTAGCCGCAGCTCAGTATCGGTTCTGCCGACGGACCCACTCGTGCGGCGGATGCTGCGACAATCCGGAGGGTGAGTGTCTGCCAGGTATGGCATACCCGATCGCCGTCGCGCAGTTCGCCCAGCGCCACTGCTCACGAGTGACGATCGGCGGCAGCGCGGGTTCATTCGACATGGCGCCGGTTCGCCAGTTCCCCCGTCATGCGCAGTACCGAATCTGGTACCGGGGTGCCCTCGGGGCAATCGGGTGCACGTTGCGGTGTGCCGTACACGGTGGTCAACGGCACCACCCCGGCCCACGCCCCGATGGCGACATCGGATTCAGGGTCCTCGGGCCAGCCGTCGCTGATCTTCAACGACCAGTTGTCCTCACCGATGGGCATCCGCAGCGTCAGGGTGGCGGCCAGTTCCCTGCGGTTGCTGGATCGCAGCTCCGCCACCCGACCCGGGATGAAGGTGTCGGTCAGTGCCTCCAGATACGCCTCTTTGTCCTCCGGCCCGACGAGTTCGAAGACTCCGTACAGCACCGCGCTGCGGTAGTGGAACGACGATTCGAAACCGCTGCGCGCCACCACCACTCCATCGAGTGTGGTCACCGACACCGCGACGGCGGCTCCGCCGGCCACCGCACGCATCCAGGGTGATCCGGTGGAGCCGTGGATGACGAAGTAGCTGTCGATGCGGGCGAATCCGGTGGGAAACACGACCGGATGGCCATCACGCACCAAGGCGATGGTGGCCAGCGGCGTGGCATCGAGGAGTGCGTGGAGATCAGCGCGCGAGGCGCTCTGCTTCTCGCTGAGACGCGAGATCCGGGTCGAGGGCTGCGACACACCAGCAAGCGTCCCACCTCCACGGTCGAAGCGCGCGCTCAGGCCCGCAGCCACACCGCGGCATCGGACGGCAGCATGTCGGCCACGCCCGGCACCGATGCCACCACCACCGACGCCCCCGCGGGCAGCGGCACCTCCACCGGCCCGGTGTTGACCCAGCACTGCGATGCCCCCCTGCCAAAAGCCAGCACATCGTCGGCGGTGTCCAGCCAGTGCAGCTCGGCGTCGGAACCCCACAACTCGTCTCGCGCCGCGAGTGCGGCGCGGTACAGGTGCAGGACAGACCCAGCATCACCTTCTTGGGCCTGCACCGAGAGTTCACCCCAGTGCGGCGGCTGCGGCAGCCAGGGAGTCGAGGTGGACCCCGGGGGTGAAAATCCATACGGCGCAGTGCCGTCGGTCCACGGAAGCGGAACCCGACAACCGTCGCGCCCGACATCGGTGAAATCGGATTGCACCCAGGTGGGATCCTGACGGACATCGGAGGGCAGGTCCTCGACCTCTTCGAGACCCAGTTCCTCACCCTGGTACACGTACGCCGTGCCGGGCAGTGCGAACTGCAGCAGCGCGCAGGCCCTGGCGCGGCGTCGTCCCAGGTCGTGGTCTGCTTCCTCCTCCGCCCATCGCGAGCGCTCCCATTCGCTCTCGACCAGGGCCTCGGGCTGTGACCGGGAGTACCGCGTCACCGTGCGCGGCACGTCGTGGTTGGACAGCACCCAGGTGGGCGGTGCTCCCACCGATGCCGCGCCCGCCATGGCGTCGTCGATCACCGTCCGCAGGCTGCTCGCCTGCCACGGGGCACGCAGGAAGTCGAACTGGAATGCCGTGTGCAGCTCGTCGGGGCGCAGATACCGCGCCAGCCGCTCGTTACTGGGCACCCAGGCCTCGGCGATGAAAACCCGTTCCGGCGCATAACGATTGGCGACCGACCGCCAGCCACGGTAGATCTCGTGCACACCGTCTTGGTCCCACGCCGGGTGCGACGCGTTGTGCTGGGCTCCGACGGTGGGCGCGCCCCGGTCGGGCAGGCCGTCCTCTTTGACCAGGCCGTGAGCCACGTCGATACGGAAACCGTCGACGCCCTTGTCGAACCAGAAGGCAAGCACACTCTCGAACTCCGAACGCACCTGCGGATGCTCCCAATTCAGATCGGGCTGCGCGGGTGCGAACAGATGCAAGTACCAGGTGCCGTCGTCCACTCGTGTCCACGCCGGCCCGCCGAAGATCGACTGCCAGTCATTGGGCGGTAGTTCGCCGCTGGTTCCCCGTCCCGGGCGGAACAGATAACGCTGCCGGGCTCCGGGTTCGTCGCGCAGGGCAGCCAGGAACCACGGATGTTGATCGGAGGTGTGGTTGGGGACGATGTCCAGGATCACCCGGATGCCCACGTCATGCGCTGCGGCGATGAAGGTGTCGGCCTGCTCCAGGGTGCCGTAGGACGGTTCGATGTCGCGGAAGTCGGCCACGTCGTAGCCGGCGTCTGCCATCGGCGACGGATACCACGGATTGATCCACACCGCGTCGACACCGAGTGCGGCGAGGTACGGCAGCCGTGACGTCAGACCGGAGATGTCACCTATTCCGTCGCCGTTACCGTCGGCAAAACTGCGGATGTAGACCTGGTAGACGACCGCCGTTTTCCACCATGCCGCGTCCGCCACTCGGGTCTCCCTCACCGTTCGCCCAGATAGTTACCGTCACAGCCTGAGATGTGCTCGGTGGCGTGTCAAGCGAAACCAAATGCGACGCCGTGACTTTCACCCTGACCTCGGCATCCGTCGGCACGGTCGCAACGTTTTCGAGACCAGGGGGCCTTTCCACGCTTTTATGATGTATGCCACACTAACCCAAGATGAAAGTCGCAGATCACATGACCTGTGTCCGCACTGTGGCGGTGGAGGGCTGATGAAACGTATGAGTCGTGCGGTGGCGACCGCCTCGGCGACTGTCCTGGCGATGGGGCTGCTCTCCGGCTGCGGAGGTGCGTCAGGGCCCCCGGTTCTGACGTGGTACGCCATGCCGGACAACGGTGGAGCAGCCAGCCGCGCCCAGCAATGCGCCGATTCATCCGGTGGCGCCTACCAAGTGAGCCTCGAGGTGCTGCCCGCCAATGCCACCGGTCAGCGTGAGCAGCTGGTTCGCCGGCTCGCCGCGGGTGACACCTCCATCGACGTCATCAGCGTCGACGTGGTGTACACCGCCGAATTCGCGAATGCGGGTTTCCTGCGGCCGTTCACGGCCGACGAAACCGCGCGGTTGACCAACGGCATGCTGCCCGCGCCGGTGGAGACGGGGATGTGGAAGGATCAACTGTTCGCCGCCCCCTTCAAGACCAACGCCCAGTTGCTCTGGTACCGCAAGTCTTTGGCCCAAGCGGCGGGCGTCGACCCCACCAGCGAGTCCTTCACCTGGGACGAGATGATCAAAGCTGCAGTGGCACAAGACAAGACAATCGCCAGTCAGGGCGCCCGCTACGAGGGCTACATGGTGTGGGTCAATGCGCTGGTGCTCTCGGGCGGCGGGCAGATTCTCGAAGACGCCGAGGCCGGTCGCAACGCCAAACCCGCGCTGGCCAGTCCGGCTGGTGAGAAGGCCGCCGAGATCATCGGCAACCTCGGCCGCTCCCCCGCCGCTCCGCCTGATCTGTCCAATGCGCAGGAGGAGCAGGCCCGCGCCACATTCCAGGGTCAGCGTGGCGGTTTCATGCTCAACTGGCCCTACGTTCTGGCCGCCGCGCGGGGCGCCGCAGAGGAGGGCAGCCTGGACCAGGCCGTCGTCGACGACATCGGCTGGGCCCGCTATCCCCGGGTGTTCCCCGACCGACCCAGCGCACCGCCGCTGGGTGGCGCCAACCTCGGAATAGGTGCCTACTCCAAACATCCCGCCGAAGCCGTCGCACTGGTGGAATGTGTCAACGCCCTCGACAAGGCCACCCAGTACATGCTCGACGAGGGCGAACCGTCGCCGTACGCGGCATCGTACGACGACCCGGAAGTCCGGGAGAACTACCCCAACGCCGACCTGATCCGTGAGTCGATCGGGGACGGCGGCCCCCGGCCGCTGACCCCCTTCTACGTCGACGTCGCGGGGTCGATCTTCCAGACCTGGCATCCGCCGGCATCGGTGACCGCCGAAACACCGGCGCGGACAGACGAATTCATGGCCGATGTGCTCAGTGGAAGGCGGCTTCTGTGACCACCTTGGAAAACGAGCGCAAGCCGGCAAACAAACACGAGGCTCCGGCCACCACCAGTGACCGGGTGAAGGGCGAGCGCAGGCTCGGCTTCTACCTCACCCTGCCGTCGTACATCGTGATGATCCTGGTGACGGCCTACCCGCTGGGGTACGCGCTGGTGCTCTCGCTGTACAACTACCGGCTCACCGACCCCGCCGGCCGGACATTCGTCGGTCTGCAGAACTACCTGGTGATCCTGACCGACCCGGTGTGGTGGAACGACTTCATGACCACCGCACTGATCACCGTCGTCACCGTTGCGGTGGAACTGGTGCTCGGGTTCTGGTTCGCGTTCGTGATGCTGCGCATCATCCGCGGCCGCGGGCCGCTGCGGACGGCGATCCTGATCCCCTACGGCATCGTCACCGTGGTTTCGGCATTCATCTGGCGCTACGCCTTCGCCATCGATTCCGGCTTCATCAACCAGTGGCTCAACCTGGGCGCGTTCGACTGGTTCGGTGACCGGTGGTCGGCGATCTTCGTGATCTGCCTGTCCGAGATCTGGAAGACAACGCCGTTCATCTCGCTGCTGCTGTTGGCGGGTCTGGTGCAGGTGCCCGAGGACATGCAGGAGGCGGCCAAGGTGGACGGTGCCACCGCGTGGCAGCGGCTCTACAAGGTGACACTGCCCAACATGAAGGCGGCCATCATGGTGGCGCTGCTGTTCCGCACACTGGACGCCTGGCGGATCTTCGACAACCCGTTCGTGATGACCAATGGCGCCAACAACACCGAGACCATCTCGTTCTTGGCCTACCGGCAGAACGTCACCCTGGTGAATCTCGGTATGGGATCGGCGGTCTCGGTGTTGCTGTTCCTCTCGGTGGTGGCCATTGCCTTCGTGTTCGTCAAGGGCTTCAAGACCGACCTGTCTCAGGTGAGGGGTGATCAGTGAACTCCGCCAAAGCCAACCGGTGGTGGACCATCGCCGGCATCGGCATCGTCATCTACAGCTTCTTTCCCCTGGCATGGATGATCAGCCTGGCGTTCAAGCCGCCGTCGGACATCGTGTCCGGCAGTCCCCAGTTCCTGCCCACCACATGGACATTCGACAACTTCGCCACCATCTTCAGTGATTCACTGTTCACCCGCGCTCTGATCAACTCGATCGGCATCGCACTGGTGGCCACCGTCATCTCCGTGGTCATCGCGATGTTCGCCGCCTACGCGATCGCCCGACTGGAGTTCCGCGGCAAGAAGGTCCTGCTGTCGCTGGCCTTGGGTATCGCGATGTTCCCCCAAGCCGCACTGGTGGGCCCGCTGTTCAACATGTGGCGCGGGTTGGGCATCTACGACACCTGGCTGGGCCTGATCATCCCGTACATGACCTTCGCACTGCCGCTGTCCATCTGGACCATGTCTGCGTTCTTCCGGCAGATCCCCTGGGAGATGGAGCACGCTGCCCAGGTGGACGGGGCCAGCCAATGGCAGGCGTTCCGCAAGGTGATCGTGCCGCTGGCCGCGCCCGGTGTGTTCACCACCGCGATCCTGACGTTCTTCTTCTGCTGGAACGACTTTCTGTTCTCGATATCGCTGACGTCCACCAACAGCGCCCGCACCGTCCCCGCGGCCCTGGCGTTCTTCCAGGGCGCGTCGTACTTCGAATCGGCCGTGCCCTACATCATGGCCGCCTCAGTGATCGTCACTATCCCCGTGGTGATCCTGGTGCTCATCTTCCAACGCCGGATCGTCGCGGGCCTGACCTCAGGAGCAGTGAAGGGATAACCATGGCCGAGATCACCATGAATCACATCGTGAAGAAGTACGGCGACGGGTTCCCTGCCGTCAACGACGTCAGCCTGGACATCGCCGACGGCGAGTTCATGATCCTCGTAGGCCCTTCGGGCTGCGGCAAATCCACCCTGCTGCGGATGATCGTGGGCCTGGAGGACATCACCTCCGGCGACATGGTGATCGGAGGAAAACGGGTCAACGACAAGGCGCCCCGTGACCGCAACCTGGCGATGGTGTTCCAGAACTACGCGCTGTATCCGCACCTGACGGTGTTCGAGAACATCGCCTTCCCGTTGCGGCTGGCCGGCAAGATGTCCGACGACGAGGTCCGCAAGACGGTCACCGAGGCAGCGAAAACGCTGGAACTGCAGGACCATCTGGACCGCAAACCGGCCAACCTGTCCGGCGGTCAGCGCCAGCGCGTGGCCATGGGCCGGGCCATCGTGCGTCAGGCCGACGCCTTCCTGTTCGATGAACCGCTGTCCAACCTCGACGCCAAGCTGCGCGGTCAGATGCGGATGGAGATCCTGCGTCTGCAGCGCAAGCTGGGGGTCACCACCGTGTACGTGACCCACGACCAGACCGAGGCCATGACCCTGGGCGACCGGGTGGCGGTGCTCAAAAAGGGTGTGCTGCAACAGGTTGCCAGCCCCCGCGAGCTCTACGATCAGCCGGTCAACCTGTTCGTCGCCGGCTTCATCGGATCACCGCCGATGAACTTCGTGCCCGCCTCGGTGCGCGGCGACCAGCTCGAGCTGCCGTTCGTCACCATCCCGATGCGCCCGGAGTGGAAGTCGGTCACCGAAGAGGGCAAGGTGTACATCGCCGGGATCCGGCCGGGCAGCTTCGAGGACGCCTCCCTGGTCGATGCCGACAAGGCCAACCGCGGAGTGTCCTTCGACGTGGACATAGAGATGACCGAATGGCTGGGCAACGAGCAGTACGCCTTCGTGCCGTTCGAGGCTCCCGACGAGATCACCAGCCACCTGGCGCAGCTCGCCTCCGAGCTGGACAGCGAACAGCTGCGCACCCAGTTGTGCGTGGAACTCGATCCGCTGAGCCGGGTGCGCTCCGGCGACAAGGCCACACTCTGGCTCGACACCTCCCGGTTGCACCTCTTCGACCCGCAGACCGGTGGAAACCTCACCCGGACGGCGGGTTCAGAGCAGCGCAAGCCCGTCACCACCGGCTGATCCCGTGCGTGCCCCTGAGCTTCGGCTGCGGGCGCCGACCCCCGATCTCATGGCGTTGCCGTGGGACCGCCCACTGTCGGAGTGGATGGTGCCCGAGGTACCGCTGCGTGATATCGCCGTGGGACCCAGCCGGCACCTGGTGAAGTTCGTCGAATGCGACGGGCATCTGTGGGCGCTGAAAGACCTGCCGCCGCGGGTCGCCGTCAAAGAGTACGACGTGCTGCGCCAGCTCGAAGAGATGGAGCTCAACGCCGTCCGCCCGGCCGGTGTGGTGCTGCAACCCGAACACGAAACCGCCATCCTGGTGACCCGGTATCTCGAGGGCTCCTGGCAGTACCGCCGGCTGTTCATGCGACTACCGCCCGACCAGACCCGCCACCGCGCCCGATTGCTCGACGCGATGGCGTCGCTGATGGTGGAGTTGCACCGCCACGGCGTGTTCTGGGGCGACTGCTCGCTGGCCAACACGCTGTTCTCCCGTGACGGCCAGGTGCTGCAGGCAGCGCTGGTGGATGCCGAGACCAGCGCCGTGCACCCCAAACTGTCCGACGGGCAACGCCAGTTGGACATGGAGATCCTGGTGGAAAACGTGGCGGCGGGCATGGTGGATCTGGCCGCCCGGCTGAATCGGCCCGAAGAGCTGCACAACACGCTGATCGCCGAGGCGTTCGGCGTCCGCGAGACCTACGACCGGCTGTGGGAAACCCTGCACACCGAACCGGTTTTCGGGTTCGCCGATCGCTACGAGGTGGAAAGCACCATCCGCAAGCTCAACGATCTGGGCTTCGCTGTCGACGAGGTGTCGCTGCAACCGGTTTCGGCAGACCCGAGCCAGCTGCGGCTCAAGGTCGCCGTCGGCGATCGCCGCTACCACGCGCTCCATCTGAGGGCGCTGACCGGCCTGGACGTCGGCGAAGGGCAAGCCCGCATCCTGCTCGGCGATCTGCACGCCTACCAGGCACAGCTGTGCCGGGAGGCCGGTGAGGACGTCGACGAGTCGACGGCCGCGCGGCTGTGGCTCATGGAGGTCGCCACCCCCACCATGCACCGCGCCCATGCGGCGGTGGGTAACGCGGGCACCGCCATTCAGGCCTTCTGCGATCTGCTGGAGGTGCGCTGGCTGTTGTCGGAGCAGGCTGGTCACGACGTGGGCACCGAGCAGGCCCTTGTGGCCCTCGCGCGTAAGCGGGTGCCTTCCGAGTCCGCTGCCGAGATGGCGGTGGTCGAAGTGCCCACCGAGCCGTTCGAAGTGCTCTCCTACGACTACGACGACGAGTGATTTCGGCGTGATTCCGGTCGCTGAGCGACTGTATTCACGCCGAAATCCCTAGAGAACGCGGCGTAAGGCCTCGGGGGTGAGGTCGGCCAGTGAGGTGTACCCGTCGACGGCCATGATCAGGTCGGCCTCGGCCAGGATGGACCGCACCACGTGGGCGATACCGTCCGCACCGCCGAGGGCCGCACCGTAGGCATACGGCCTGCCGATCCCGACAGCCTTGGCCCCCAACGCAAGCGCTTTGACCACTTCGGCGCCCGAGCGAACCCCGGAGTCGAACAGCACCGGCACATCTCCTGCGGCCTCCACCACACCGGGCAGCAGATCGATGGCAGGCAGTCCGCCGTTGGCCTGGCGGCCGCCGTGGGTGGAGCAGTAGATACCGTCCACCCCACCGTCGATGGCCCGACGCGCGTCATCGGGATGGCAGATGCCCTTGAGGATCAACGGCAACGATGTCAGCGAGCGCAACCACGGCAGATCGTCCCATGTCAGCGGATTGCCGAACACCCCGGCCCAGTACGCCACGATGGACCGCGGGTCGGCGTCGACGGTGGCGCCGTCCACGCCGCACTTGCTGCGGAACACCGGGTCGCTGGTGTAGTTGGCCAGGCACTTGCCACGCAGCTGCGGGAAGTTCGCGGTGCTCAGGTCACGCGGGCGCCAGCCCGGCACCCAGGTGTCGAGCGTGACGACGATGCCGGCGTATCCGGCGGCCTCGGCCCGGCTGACCAGGCTGGCCGCCAGTTCACGGTCGGTGGGACAGTACAACTGGAAAAATCCAGGGGTATCGCCGAATTCGGCCGCGGCGGCCTCCAGCGGATCGGCCATCAATGTCGAGGCGAACATCGGGATGCCGGTGCGGGCGGCAGCCTTGGCGGTGGCGATGTCGCCGTGGTTGTCCTGGGTGCAGATGCCGATGACGCCGATGGGCGCCATGAACAGCGGCACCGGCCAGGTCTTGCCGAACAGTTCGACGGTGAGGTCACGCTCCTTGGCGCCCACCAGCATTCGCGGTATCAGCCCCCAGTGCTCGAAGGCCGAGACGTTGACGTTCTGGGTGCGTTCGTCGCCGGCGCCGCCCACCACGTAGGACCACACCGACGGCGGCATCGCCTGCGCCGCGCGCGCCTCCAGTTCGGAAAACGACATCGGAAACGACGGTTGCACCCCGGTGAGACCGCCGAAGTAGATCTCGTACTGGTAGGCACCGTAGTTCGGTTGTGTCACCTGAAATCCTTCACCACATCGGCAACCGCCTGGAGCTGATCCAGGTCGGAACTTGTTGGAATCAAATGTATTTCGTCGGTACCAATGGCTTCGAACTGACGCAGCACAGCAGCCAGCTGGTTCTGGGTGCCCGCCCATCCCGTGGTGGGGGCGATGGCGTCGACGAACTCGGCGGGAATCCAGTTCATGTAGCGGCGCAGGTGGGCGTGCACTTGGGCGCGGGCAGCGTCCTGGTCTCCCAGAGCGAACCAGAACGACGTCGCCAGATGGGGTTTCGACTTGCCCGCGGCGGCCCAGGCGTCGCGCGCCACGTCGAACAACACGTTTTGCGCGGCGGCGTCGAGATCCAAGGTGGTGCCCGCCAGCCCGTCGGCCCAGTCCGCGGCGCTGCGCACCGTCTTGGGGCCGATGGTTCCGACCAACAGCGACGGGCCCCCGTCGCGTGCCGCGGGTCCCACTGGCAGCACCGATTCGGTGAGCTTCTCCCCCGCCCACACCCGGCGCATCAAGGACACCCGCTCGGCCATGCCCCGCATGGTCTGGGTGCTGACATCGGCACCCACGGCTTCATAGTCCTCGTGCCGTCCGCCCACCCCGAGGCCGACCGTCAACCGTCCGCCGCTGAGCATGTCTCCGGTGGCCAGCGCCTTGGCCAACATCACCGGGTCGTGCAGTTGCGGGACGATCACCGTCGTCACCAACTGCACCCGATCGGTCCACGCCGCCAGAGCACCCAGCAAGGTGAGACTGTCGGGGTTGTCGAAGGCGATGCGCTCACCCCAGCACAGCGACGAGAACGGGCCGTTGTCCACGGCGGTGGCCCAAGCGCGAAGAACTGTTGCGTCCAGATCCGGCTCCATTACCGGCATCGTCATGCCAACCTGCACGCTCGCGATGTTATCCCGTCAGGTTGTAGACATGATCGGGAGTGACGATCGACGTCACCGCCGTCGCGATCTGTCCGGCGGAGTGGTCCGTCGGCACATCGGAATTGGCGAACACCACCAGCGTGGCGTCCTGCTCGGGCAGATACACCGAGACTGTGGTGTAACCGGGAATGTCTCCGTTGTGGCCGATCCAGCCGTGGGTGTCGAAGATGGCGAAGGCATAGGTGACACCGGGGTACGCGGAGTCCCCCGACAGCCGCTGCGCGTGGGTCTCCGGCCGCAGCGACCACCCCCGGCCCACCGCGGCCGCCCACGCCTTCATATCGGCCAGATCCGAGATGATGGCACCGGCCGCGTCACCCCAGGACGGGTTCCAGAACGTCGAGTCGACGACGCCGGAATCCGGCACGTCGACGTAACCGTGCGTGAACGGCTCGGGCATGGCCCCGTTGGTAGGCCAGGTGGTCTGGCCCAGCCCCAGCGGCGCAAAAACGTGCTGGCGCAGATAATCCGGCAGCGACTGCCCGGTCACCCGGGCCACCACCATGCCCAGTAGCACGGTGTTGGTGTTGGAGTACTCGAACTTCTCGTTCGGTGCGAAGTTCGGCGGATGCCGGAAGGCGATGTCGACGAGTTCGCGCGGGGTGGTCGCAAAAGCGTCCGGACCGGTGGGCGCCTGCGCGAAGAACCGGTCCTGGAAGGCCTTGTCGTCGGAGTAGTTGAACAGGCCACTGCGCATCCGCCCGAGCATGTCCAGGGTGATTCGGTCGCCGTTCGGCACGCCCTCGACGTACATGGCGATGGGATCGGTCAGCCGGATGCGGCCCTGGTCCACCAGCTGTAGTACCGCCGTGCCGGTGAAGGTCTTGGTGACGCTGCCGATGCGGCTGTGGTCGGTTACCGACAGAGGCACCCCGGTCGCGGTGTCACCAACACCCACCGCGGTGGTGTAGTCGATCCGGCCGGGGATCGACAACCCCACGATGGCGCCGGGAATCCCCATCTCCGTGACCGTGGCGGCAATGGCCTCGTCCAGCTGTGCCCGCAGATCCGGCGGCTGCGCCACGGCGGCGGGCACTGACAGTGCCGTGAGTACCAACAACGACATCACAGCTGCATACGCCCGGCAGCATCGCGTGACACTCACCCTGAGGAGCCTATCGACTGGCAGCATGGACTGCTATGGCCATCAGACCGAACTCGATCGCGCACCTCCGGCTGACTGTCACCGACATCGAGCGGTCCCGGCAGTTCTACGAATCGGTGTTCGACTGGCCGGTTCTGCTCGAAGTCCCCGCGGGCGCCGACGAGGCCACCAGGGCGAAGTACGACTTCTTGTTCGGCGGCGTCATCTATGACATGGGACACGGACTGATCGGGTTGCGGCCCGTGGGCCGTGACGCGTTCGACGAGAACCGCACCGGGCTGGACCATCTGGCGTTCAAGCTCGATGGCAAGGCCGATATCGACGCCGCGGCAGCACATCTGGACGGCCTCGGCATCGCCCGAGAGCCCATCAAGGACATCGGCCCGGCCTACATCCTGGAGTTCCGAGACCCGGACCACATCGCGCTGGAACTCTCGGCGCCCAAGTAGCTACCGAACGGGGTCTTTGCCCGCCTTGACGGGACCCGACGCCGGCGGCTGGAACAGGTTGCCGCGCAGGCTGCCCCGCGCGGTGCGCGCCGCCACCAGCAGCCATGTCAACAGCAGTCCGGTGAACGCCACCACGGCGGCCACCCGGAACAGGGGCAATCCGGTGTGCGCAGCCAGTTGTGTGGTTCCGGTGACGAACGTGCCGACCGGGAAGGTCAGGCTCCACCACGTCAGCGCGAACGGCATGCCGCGGCGCAGAGTGCGGACGGTCAACGCCGCCGCCAACCCGATCCACAGCACCGCGAAACCCCATACCGGAACACCGAACAGTATGCCGAACACGTGCATCCCGGCCGCCACGTCCGCAGGCACTGCCAGGGCGGCCTGCGTCCCGAGCAACCCGGCCGCGGTGATGGACTGGCCCAGCGGGCCCAGCACGATCCACAGTGTCGGCACCCGCGCGGTGCCCGAGGTGCCGTAGTAGGCCAACCGACTCCAGATCAGCGTGATGACGATCAGCGACGCCACCAGGGACAGCCCGAACATCGCGTAGCAGCCGTAGAGCATGGTCGCCCGGCCGGTCCCCGAGGCGATGTGCGGAATCAGCAGGGCCCCGGTGGCCGCCGACACCATGGGCGGCACCACCGGCATGAGCCAGCCGCCGAATGCCGCGTCGGGTTCCACGGTGTGCTGGGTGAACATCAGGTACGGAATGGTGAGCGCGGTGAACAGCCCGCCGACGGTACCCAGACTCCACAACACCCAGTGCAGGTCCACAGCGGCGCGCACCCCGATGAGGTCAGATCCCACCAGGATCGCCCCGGAGCCCACCGTCATCAGCGCCATCGGCGCCGCACCGTAGAAGTGCGCCATCTGCGGGTTCCGGCCGTGGGTGCGGGCCACCGTCGGATGCCGCAGCCAGTGCCCGCCCACCAGCACGGCGAGCACCACCAGCAGCAGTGCCGCGGTCACCCAGACGAACTCCGAAAACGCCCGCAGCCCCGTCACCTGCCACGGCAGCATCGCACCCGCATTGGCGACGATGCCGGTACCCATCACCGAGGCGAACCAGTTGGGTCCGAGGTTGCCCATCACCTCCCGGCGCCGACGGGGCCGGGCCGGACGGTCAGAGCTCGGTGCGGTCATCGGTTCAGGACGCTACCGCGCCCGCCGCTCTCACAGTGCCAACAGCGCCGGCACGCTCAGCAGTGCGACGTAGTACCCCATGAACAGCACCCCGGCATGGATTGCGAAGAACCGCACCAGCAGGCCGCCCACCACGCCGACGGTCAACGTCACCAGCAGGCCGAGCAACCCGCCCTCCCAGACGCTGACCACTACCACCAGCCCGGCGAACGCCGCGATGATGGCCTCGTGGCTGACATGACGCACCACCAGCGTGGCGGCCCGGTGGGCGAAGTTCATGGCGAACGGGTAGGCGATCACCGCGGCCATCGCCACTGCGAGAAGCCCGTACAACAGGAACTCGGTGGTGGACAATGCGGTAGACAGGTTGTCGATCTGGCCGGTTTCGCTGTCGGTGGTGAACACCGGGGGTGCGTTGAACAGCGGGGCCGCCGGTCCGGCCGCGACCGGGCTCAGCGGCAGCCCGAACGCGATCAGCGGGATCAGCGCCTCGGCGATGTAGGTCGATTCCGTGGTGCCGTTGCGGGCGGCGATCACCGACGTCAGGCGGTGGTAGCCCTGCTTGACCCGGGCCGCGACCAGCTCACCCATCAACACCGTCATCGCCACCGGGCTGAAGACGAAGGTGGCGCTGGACACCGTGGCCGTTGCGGCCACCTGCGCGGTCTGGCGACGATCCAGGATCTTGAACGGGTTGGGGAAGTAGCCAGACCAGCCTTTGATCTCGGGGGCCAGCCACACCGTGGCCGGTTCGTCGCGGCCCATCTCGCGGCGCCCGGCGGGCCCGAGCACCAGGAACAGCGCCGCGATCAACGGGCCCACCGCGATACCCAGGAAGTAGCTGATGTTCAGCGCCACGTCGAAAGTGGCGGTCAGCGCCCGCAATCCGAGGATCAGCAGCACAAACGGCACCAGCGCCGCGACGCCGGCCCATTTGCCCGGCGTGGTGTAGGCGATGCCGATGGCGGCGATCAGGAACAGCCATGGCGCGACGGCCTGCACGGTGTCGGAGAACGGCGCCAGTAGCGCTGCGAACAGCACTGCGGCGGGGACGGCGATGAACGCCGCGATGACGCCGCCCGAGATCGCCTTGCGCAGCGCGATGTGCGGTACGCCCAGACCCCGCAACAACCGCGCCTCACGCAGCAGGGGCACGGCCATGGTGTCGCCCGGTATCCCCAGCAGGGTGGTGGGCACGGCATGGGTCATGTGTTTGGCGACCGCACCGGCCAGGAAGAACGTGAACACCCCCGCCGGGGGTGTGCCGAGCAGGATGACCAGCAGGGTCAGCGGGGCCAGCGTGGCGGTCTCGTCGGTTCCCGACACCAGCCCGATGAGGGAGAAGACGACGGCGCCGATCAGACCGAGCAGGATCGCGACCAGGACGTCATTGGTGAGGACGGCACTCATTTCGGCTGCTCCTGCGATGTGCTCTCCGCCTCGCGGAAGCGGTCGTAGAGATCGAGGTCCTTCAATTCCCGGACCGTCGCCTCGGGCAGATCGTCGACGGAGCCCAGACCGCCGCGCTCGGCGCTCAGCGTGGCGATCACCTCGCCCACCGAGTCACCTTCGGCGGCCTGCACCACGATGCGGCGCTTGGGCGGGAACAGCTTGCCGCTGATCACCCCGGCCACCACGCAGGCCCCGATTCCCACCAGCAACGAATATGCCTCGGCGAGTGAGCTTTCCGCCACCACTCGGGTCAGGTAGGCGTGCGCGGCCAGGTAAGAACCCAAGCTGACGACGACGCCGATGACCACCGACAGACCCAGATGGCGGGCGGTGACGGTGTCACCCCACACTTCGAGGTAACGCGGTGCGCCCGGGGCTTGGTGCTGTGTTCAGACATCAGTGTCGTCTCCTCGTTGTGATCGTCGCGCGGCGATCGCCGACGCGGTGGCCGAGGCCGGCGGGTGGCCCAGGTGCCCGGCCATCCACAAGGAGGTGTCCACCATGGCGTCCAGGTCGATTCCGGTGTTGATGCCGAGCCCGTGCAGCATCCACACCAGGTCTTCGGTGGCCAGGTTGCCGGTGGCCCCGCGCGCATACGGGCATCTACCCAATCCGCCTGCGGAGCTGTCGATCTCGGTGATCCCGTGCTGCAGGGCGGTGAGCACGTTGGCCAGCGCCTGGCCGTAGGTGTCGTGAAAGTGCACAGCGATCTGCTCCGCGCGGGCGCCGGCAGCGAGCACGGCATCGAGCACCCGCGCCACGTGACCGGGGGTGGCCACACCGATGGTGTCCCCCAGAGACAGTGTGGTGGCGCCCATCTCGACAAGCTGCCCGGCCACCCGCGCGACGTCGGCCACCGCGACCGGTCCCTCCCAGGGGTCGCCGAAGCACATGGAGATGTAACCCCGCACCGGCATGCCGGCCGCCCGCGCTTCGGCCACCACGGGTGCCGCCGCGGCCAGAGCGCCGTCGACGCTGCTGTTGAGGTTGCGCCGTGCAAACGTCTCTGTTGCCGAGACGAACACGGCGATCTCACGTGCACCGGCGGCCAGGGCGCGGTCAAATCCGCGACGGTTCGGGGTGAGCACCACGGTGCGCAGGCCGGGCGCGGCCAGCGTTCCGTCGGATCGCAGGTCCTCCATCAGCTGCGCGGCGTCGGCCAGTTGCGGAACCCACTGTGGGGAAACGAAACTGGTGACCTCCAGGTTTGTGACCCCCGCGGCGACCAGGCGGCGGCAGAACTGCGCCTTCACCGCGACGGGAATGATGTCCGACTCGGCCTGCAGACCGTCGCGCGGCCCCACTTCGTACACGCGCACCCGGTCCGGCAGCCCGGCGCTGCGGTGCGGATCCGGGAACCGCGAGCTCACCGGCTTTTCCGCAACTCGGCGAGCACCCGCTCGGCGTGCTCGACGCGGATGTTGCGGTCGCCGATCAGCCGAGCCACCACCGCATCCAGTTCGGCGGCGTCGGCACCGGCGGTGGCCGCGACAGTCCGAGCGTGCAAGCTCATGTGGCCGCGCTGGATGCCTTCGGCGGCCAGTGCCCGGCAGGCACCGAGGTTCTGCGCCAGCCCGACGGCGACGATGACCTCCGCCAGTTCGATTGCGCTGGTGACGTTCAGGATCTTCACCGCGGCCTTGGCCACGGGGTGGACCTTGGTGGCACCGCCGACCAGGCCGACCGGCATCGGCAGTTCCAACGTTCCGGACAGGTGCCCCTGCGGGGTGCGCTCGAAGTGTGACAGCGCGGTGTAGCGACCGTCCGGCCCCACCGCATGCGAATGGGCTCCGGCCTCCACGGCCCTGGTGTCGTTGCCGGTGGCCAGCACCACGGCGGTGATGCCGTTCATGATGCCCTTGTTGTGGGTGGCGGCGCGGTAGGGGTCTGCTTCGGCGAACGCCGAGGCGTGCACGATGTTGTCGACCACCTCGGCACCCCCGAGCAGGTCGCGGTCGAACACCGCGCGGGCCCGCACCACCCGTCGGTCGGCCTTGTTGGTGAGGATGCGCAGCAGAGAGCGGCCGCCGGCGATCTCGGCAAGCCGAGGTGCCACCGCTTCGGCCATGGTGTTCACCGCGTTGGCGCCCATGGCGTCGCGCACGTCGACGATCAGGTGCACGATCACGTGCACGCCGGTGCGGGTCACCAAATTGCGGACCTGCAGATCGCGAACCCCGCCGCCGAATTCGACCAGCAGCGGGTCCAGCGCGTTGGCGGTGGCGATGATCTCGGCGGCGGACTCGAGGATGCGCAGCCGGGCCGCTTCCGGGTCCGGCACCTCGATCAACTGGATCTGGGCGGCCATCACCGGGCCGGAGTTCGAGGTGTGAAAGCCGCCGTGCTCACGCGCCATTCGCGCGGCATTGCTGGCGGCGGCCACCACCGACGGCTCCTCGGTGGCCATCGGAACCAGGCGGTCCACCCCGTTGACGGTGAAGTTGGTCGCGATGCCGACCGGCACCGCCAGCACGCCGATGACGTTTTCCACCATGTGGGCGGCGGACTCGGCGGACAGCCCGGCGGCCGGGTCGAACGCCGCGAGCACGTCATCGGGCACGCCGGTGCGTTCGGCGACGATCCCGCGCCGCTGCGCGACGGTCGCGTCCTTGAAACCGGGGATCCTGCTGATGATGCTCACGTACCGCCTCCGCTGAGTTGTCCACACGTCACTGACCGACGGTAAAGTGCGCCACCACACACCCGCCATGTGCGATTCACCCATCAGAGGGGCATTGCGCTGTGGTGATCACCCACCAGAACGGGAACGGCGCAGCTCGTCGAGTCGCACCGCGGTCGAGATGCGGTAGAGCTGCTCGTCACCGCGCCACCGGTCGCCGAGCAGCGCGGTGATCCGGTCGAGACGCGCCAGGATGGTGTTGGAGTGGTAGTTCATGGCCCGTGCGGTGCGGGTGGGGCTGGCGCCGTTGCGCACGAAGGCGGCCAGGGTGGCGGTCA
This sequence comes from Mycobacterium sp. MS1601, assembly GCF_001984215.1. Lineage (NCBI taxonomy): Bacteria > Bacillati > Actinomycetota > Actinomycetes > Mycobacteriales > Mycobacteriaceae > Mycobacterium > Mycobacterium sp. MS1601. The sequence continues at coordinate 3,968,581 of NZ_CP019420.1, read as the reverse complement.
GGTCGGTGCCGTTGGCGGCGTCGTAGTCCAACACCGGGCCCAACGTGGCGGTGACGAAGCGGTGCACGCTGTCGGGATCGTGCCCGAACATCACCCCGAAGAGTTCGTACTCCGCGGTGTCCACCACGGTGTCGGTGACACCCAGGGCATCCAGCAGACGCGCGGTACGCGCGGCGGCGCCGAACGCCTGGGGCAGGTCCTCAGCACCCCGGAACACCGGTGGGCAGATCGCCAGCACGGGTGCGTCCAGGTGTTCGGCGAGCCGCTGGCGCAGCATGAACGCCGATGCCCGGGGGTCCGCTGCGCCGCTCACCACGACCAGCAGGCCGGCGACCTCGGCCACCAGCGCCGGGGCGGGAACCAGCGACGCCACAAGGCGGGTCGCCGCGGCGCGGCGCTCGTGATCGACCACCAGGGTGACCACCGCAGTCAGGTCCGCCGGGGTCATGCCGTGGTGGCGCAGGCGGCGCGCCAGGTCGCCCCGGCGCTGCGGTGAGGGGTCCACCAGGTCGGCGACCAGCTCGGCGCGAGTCCTGCGGTCGGCGTCGTCAGCGGCGTTCTGCTGCAACGTCATCAGTGAGCAGACCTGGGCCGCGCGCTCCACCGTGCGCTGGTCCACCGGCCCCAGGGTCAGCTCGCCGTGACCCAGCAGCAGCGCACCGTAGTACTGGGTGCCCACGGTGATCGCCGCGACGATCTCGACCGGTGACCGGCTGTCGTCGACCACGCAGCACAGCCCGGTCTCGCAACTGGTGTCGATCGCCATGCGCACCGCGGGAGTGCTGTCGAGCTGCGGGTCGAATGCGGCGGCGCCGGCGGTGGCGAGCATGCCGGCGTCGGCCCCGATGATGGCCACCTCCCGCCCCAGCGCCTCGGCCACGGTGGCGGCCACCGAACCGAACCCTTCGGCGTTCAGCACGGCCTGGACCAGGCTCTGGTGCACCACATTGGATCTGTCGCGCGCGGCGACATGCTCCTGCAGGCGGGCCAGTGCGCGTTGGGTATCTTCCTCGGAGTCCTTGAGCTGCTTGAGGATTCCGGCTGTCTGCATCACCACCGACGCGTGGTCGGCCAGTGCGGACAGCAACGCGATCTCCTCGGCGCTGAACACCCGCTCATGGCGGGTCGCCGCGAACAGCACCCCCAGCACAGTGCCTTCGGCGAGCATGGGCACCCCGAGGATCGAGACGATGCCCTCGGCACCCACGGCCTCGTCGATCTCGGCGTCGTGGGGGCCGCCGGAATAGTCGCTGTAGCGCGAGGTCCATTGCGCGGTGCGCGACGCTGCCACCCGCGACGCCAGCCCCTTGTCCGGTGGTACCCGCAGATTCTGGAACTGCCGGGTTACCGCCCCGACCGATTTGCGCACGCGCAGTTCACGGGTCGCGGTGTCGAACGCGGACAGATAGGTGATGTCGGTGCCCACCAGCTCGTGGGCCCGCACCACCAGTCGGCTCAGCAGGACGTCGAGGTCGCGGGTCTCGGCCAAATCCCGGGCGCTGGAGAACAGGACGGTCAACTCGTGTTCACGGCGACGCAGGCGCAGCATTTCGCTGTGCACACGGGCGAGCACGTCGGCCAGGTCCGCGAGGCCGTCGGCCCGCAGCTGGGTGATGGCCGCGGCGACATCGCCGTCCGGGTCGCCGCCGGCGACACCGGCGAGCATCCGGGTCAGTGCGGCGACGTCGACTCCGGCCTGCACCACGCCGGTGAGGCTACTCCCCGGGGGTTAACCCCCACGAGACCGTCGGGAAATCGCCGTGTCCTGCGCGCTTGGGAGTCCATAGGTTGGACGCATGGTTGTTGCAGAC